>CBIHQY010000001.1:0-500844 GCA_966212305.1 uncultured Azospirillum sp. | reverse complement strand
GCGATGAAGCGTTTCTACAAGGCGGCGGGCGTCGGCGAGACCGAAGGCGGCTTCCAGGTCGAGTTGGACGGTCGTCCGGTGCGCAGCCCGGCCAAGGCGCCGCTGGTTTTCCCCAGCCGGCCTCTGGCCCAGGGCGTGGCGGATGAATGGTCGGCGCAGGACGATCGGATCGACGCCCATTCCATGCCGCTGATGCAGCTGTCGAGCACCGCGATCGACCTGATTCCGGCCAAGCGACCGGACATCGTCCAGGCCATCAGCGCCTATGCCGGCACCGATCTGCTGTGCTACCGCGCCGAACATCCCCAGCCGCTGGTGGAACGGCAGGCGCAGCTCTGGCAGCCGCTGCTGGATTGGGCGGCGCTGACCTATGACGCGCCGCTGCATGTCTGCGCCGGGCTGATGCCCAAGCCGCAGCCGGAGGAGGCGCTGGGCGCCCTGCGCCGGGTGGTGGAGCGGACCGACGACTGGTACCTATCGGCGCTTCAGACCGCGACCGGCGTCTGCGGGTCGATCATCGTGGCGCTGGCCCTGCTGGAAGGCCGCCTGAGCGCCGAAGAGGCGTTCGAGGTCTCGCAGCTGGACGAAACCTATCAGATCGAGCAATGGGGCGAAGACGCCGAGGCCACCAAGCGCCGCGCCAACGTGCGCGCGGAGATCGTGGCCTGCCGGCGGTTCGTGGATTTGCTGCGGGGGTGAGGTGTGGGGGCGTCAGACCCCCACACCGTCAGGAACCCCTTACTTCGTGGTGGTGGTGCCGGTGGAGCCGCTGGTCGGGGCGGCGCCCGGCGCGACCTTCTCGGTCTCGGCCGGCTTCCGGTTCTTGTTCAGCGACGTCATGGTGTCGTCGTACTTGAACTCCGGCATCGACTTCACGTCGTCGCGGCTCATGCCGGCCAGGTTCAGGCGGTTGTTCTGCGAATCCCAGTTGGCGGCGCTGTAATCGACGGCGACCTGCTTCTCGCCGATGCCGAGGAAGCCGCCCGAGCTGATGACCAGCTGCTTGGCCTTGCCGTTAGCGTCGAGAATCACGTCGTCGATTTCGCCGATCTTGTTGTTGTCGCGGCCATAGACGTTCTTGCCGATCAGTTCGTCGGCACTGGCCAGCTGGCCGCCCAGGCCGCCGGACGTGGCGGCGCTGCCGGACGTCATGCTGTCAGACTTGGTGGCGTCCGACTTCATCGTATCCGACTTCGTCGTGCCGGTCTTGGTGCCGTCCGGGGCGGCGGTGTTGGACATGCTGGAGGTGGAGGACGACGGGTTGCCCACGGTCGGCGAAGTGGTCTGTGCGACGGCGGCGCCGGTCATGAGAGCCAGCGAAGCGGCGGTAGCGATCAGGGTGCGACGCATGGGGGTGGCTCCTTTGTCGTTGTGTCGAGGACACGAGGTTCGTGTGTCGAGAGACATCGGAACAACAGCGACGGAGCCCGTTTTATTTCACCTTCCGGGAATTCTTTTGGTGAGGAACTACCCCTTTGAGGTGTGGTCCCACTCCGGTTCGTGCGGAATCAGCGTCACCGGACCGGCCTGGAAGGTCAGTCCGTTTTCGGCCGCGCGCTGCACGTCCTCCAGCCGCAGCAGGGCGAGCGCGGCACCATCGCGGGCGCTGCGGATCTCGCCGGCATCCTTGCCGTCCAGCGTCACCGGAGTGCCCGCTTCCGGCGCCGCGCCGTCGAAGGTGACGGGGAACAGCTTCTTCTTAATGAGGGCGCGGTACTTGGTGCGGGCGGTCAGTTCCTGCCCCATGTAGCAGCCCTTGTCCCATGAGATGGCGTTCAGCGCGTCCATCCGGCTTTCCAGCGGGATCGACTTCTCCGGGATCAGGTCCAGCGTGCCGTCGGGTACGCCGAGCGACAGGCGCAGCCGGTCGTAGTCCGCAATGTCCCGCAGCGTCAGCCCGGCCGCCTCCAGTGCCGCGACCCCATCGGCCGGCAGGAACAGGCGGGCGCCCAAGCCCGGCAGGCGTGGATCGGTGAAGGCGATGCCGCCGGCGAAGGACCGCGCAGCGCCCGGTTCGGCCGGCAGCCCCAGCGCCTCCAGCGCGCCGTCCCCGAAGGCGACGGCCACGCGCAGCCCCTCCGCCCGATCTTCCAGCGCGATCTTCGACCGCAGCCTGTACATCTTCAGCCGCCGCAGCAGGTCGGCGCGCCGGTCCGTTTCCGGGTCCAGCAGCAGGACGGCGTCCTCGCCGCCGTCCGACTCGACGATGCTGAAATCATGCAGGAACTTGCCCTGCGGGGTCAGGAACAGGGCGTAGGCGGCATGGTCCGGCGTGACCCGCAGCACGTCGTTGGACACCAGCCCCTGCAGGAAGGCCTTGCGGTCCTCGCCCGAAACCGCCACCACGCTCCGCTGGTCCAGCACTGCGTAACCCGCCGACATCCTAGCCTCCACATCATCCGATCGTCTGAAGTGTTGGGCCGAACGGCCCCGCTGGCAAGAGTCTGCCGCGTTGCGGAAGGCTGGGTTGCGGGTGCCGACTGTGGCATGATGACCAAAGCGGCAGATGCATCACCGTTGGGCAGAGGATCGGTTGTTGACGGCCGGTGGTGCCGCCGGATTACTCTGTTGGTAGCGGTGGCACGGCTTTGGCAATGCCATGCAGGTTTGACCTTTTCCCGGATTCCTCCCCCTTGCCTTCGCACGCCGAGATCTCACCCCCGGACGCTCCGCCGCCCCGACTGGAGCTGCGCGGCATCACCAAGCGATTCCCCGGCTGTCTGGCCAACGACCATGTCGACCTCGTCCTGCAGCCGGGCGAGATCCATGCGCTGCTGGGCGAGAACGGGGCCGGCAAGTCCACCCTGGTCAAGATGATCTACGGGGTGCTGCACCCGGATTCCGGCACGATGCTGTGGCAGGGGGCGGAAACGACGGTGCCCGATCCGGCCGGCGCCCGCCGGCTCGGCATCGGCATGGTGTTCCAGCATTTCTCGCTGTTCGACACCCTCACGGTGACGGAGAACATCGCGCTCGGCCTCGACAATGCCGGGCCGATGGACCAGCTCGCCGACCGCATCCGCACCGTGTCGGAACGCTATGGGCTGGCGCTCGACCCCGGCCGCCACGTCTTCCACCTGTCGGTGGGCGAGCGGCAGCGGGTGGAGATCGTGCGCTGCCTGCTGCAGGATCCGAAGCTGCTGATCATGGACGAGCCGACCTCGGTCCTGACGCCGCAGGAAGCCGCCAAGCTGTTCGAGACGCTGCGCGTCCTGGCCGCCGAAGGCTGCACGATCCTCTACATTTCGCACAAGCTGGAGGAAATCCGCGCCCTGTGCAGCCGCGCGACAGTGCTGCGCGCCGGCAAGGTGGTGGGCGACGCCGATCCGCGGCAGGAGACCGCCCGCAGCCTCGCCGAGATGATGATGGGGGCGGAGCTGTCCACTCCCGAACGGGCGCCGCAGGGCGCCGCCGGGGCCGCCCGCCTGACGGTGCGCCATCTGTCGACGACCTCCGACAATCCCTTCGCCACCAACCTGAAGGATGTCAGCTTCGAAGTGCGGGCGGGCGAGATCCTGGGCATCGCCGGTGTCGCCGGCAATGGTCAGGCGGAGCTGATGGCGGCGCTGAGCGGCGAGGTGCTGCTGGCTGACGCCGACGCCGTGGTGATCGAGGGCACGTCCGCCGGCCATTTGGGACCGCGGGCTCGCCGGGAACTCGGCCTCGCCTTCGTGCCGGAGGAGCGGCTGGGCCGCGGCGCCGTGCCGGAACTGAGCCTGTCGGAGAATGCGCTGCTGTCCGGCTATGCCCGCGAACCGCTGGTGCGCGGCGGCATGGTCCATTTCGCCCGCGCCCGCGCTTATGCCGAGACCATCATCCGCGGCTTCAACGTGGTCGCCCACGGCCATCGGGCGGAGGCGCGGTCGCTGTCCGGAGGCAATCTGCAGAAATTCATCATCGGCCGCGAGATCCTGCAAAAGCCCAAGCTTTTGGTCGTCGGCCAGCCGACCTGGGGCGTCGATGCCGGTGCCGCGGCCGCCATTCACAAGGCGCTGATCGATCTGGCGCGGTCGGGTGCGGCGGTGCTGGTCATCAGCCAGGACCTGGACGAGCTGTTCGTGCTGAGCGACCGGATTTCCGTGCTGTTCCACGGCCGCCTGTCCGACAGCCGGCCGACTCACGAGACGACGGTGGAACGCATCGGCCTGCTGATGGGCGGCCTGTTCGGCACGCCGCCGGACGAAGACGGGGAGATCACGCGTGCGGTCTGATGGGTATCTGAGCGCCGGAGACGCCGCATGAGCTTCATCCGTCTGGAACCGCGCGGGCAGGCGTCGAAGGCCATGGTCTATGCCACGCCGCTGCTGGCGGTGGCGCTGACCCTGCTCAGCGGCTTCATCCTGTTCATGGCGATGGGGTTCGATCCGCTGAAGGCGCTTTATTCCTTCTTCGTCGCGCCGCTGACCTCGGTCCGCGGGGTGGGCGAACTGGTGGTGAAGGCGACGCCGCTGGTGCTGTGCGCCGTCGGGCTCGCCATCGGCTTCCGCGCCAATGTCTGGAACATCGGTGCCGAAGGACAGCTGACGCTGGGCGCCATCACCGGCGGCGGGCTGGCGCTGGCCTTCTATGGTGAGGGCGGCTGGTGGTTGTTGCCGCTGATGGTGATCGGCGGGGCGATCGGCGGGGCGGCCTGGGCTGCGGTGCCGGCCTATCTGCGGCTGCGCTTCAATGCCAGCGAGATCCTGACCAGCCTGATGCTGAACTACGTCGCGCTGCTGCTGCTGAACTATCTGGTCCATGGCCCATTCCGCGACCCGGACGGCTTCGCCTTCCCCGAATCGCGGCTGTTCGAGGCCGATGCCACGCTGCCGATCCTATGGGCGGGGACGCGCGTGCATCTGGGCGCGCTGTTCGCCCTGATGGCCGTGGCGGGCGGCTGGCTGCTGATCGCGCGGACCTTCATCGGCTTCCAGATCAAGGTGATCGGCCTGACCCCGGCCGCCGCCGGCTATGCCGGTTTCGACCAGAAGCGCATCGTCTGGCTGACGCTGCTGCTGTCCGGTGCGCTCGCCGGCATTGCCGGCATGGGCGAGATCGCCGGCCCCATCGGCCAGATCACCGCCAGCATCTCGCCCGGTTACGGCTATACCGCCATCATCGTCGCCTTCCTGGGCCGGCTGCATCCGGTTGGCATCCTACTGGCGGCGCTGCTGATGGCGCTGTCCTTCATCGGCGGCGAGGCGGCGCAGATCGCCATGGGCCTGCCCAAGGCAATCACCGGAGTGTTCCAGGGCATGCTTCTGTTCTTCCTGCTGGCGAGCGACGTGCTGATCCGCTACCGGGTCCGCTTCGGAGCGCGGAGGGTCGCGGCATGAACGACCTCGCCCTGATCGGCCCGATCCTGGCCGCCATGTTCGCCGCAGCGACGCCGCTGCTGTTCGCCGCCTTGGGCGAACTGGTGGTCGAGAAGTCGGGCGTTCTCAACCTGGGTGTGGAGGGGATGATGCTGGTCGGCGCCGTCTGCGGCTTCGCCGTGACGGTGCAGACAGGCAGCGCCACGGCCGGCTTCCTCGTCGCCGCGCTGGCCGGTGCCGCCACCGCCTCGCTGTTCGCCGTGCTGACCCTGTTCCTGCTGGCCAACCAGGTGGCGACCGGGCTGGCGCTCACCCTGTTCGGCGTCGGCCTGTCGGCGCTGATCGGCCAGGGCTTCGTCGGCATCCCGCTGGACGGGCTGCCGAAGCTGTACATCCCCGTCCTGACCGACCTGCCGGTGGTGGGGCAGGCGGTGTTCGGGCAGGACGTGATGGTCTATCTGGCGGTGGCCGCCGTGCCGCTGGTGCATCTGTTCCTCTACCGCACCCGCGCCGGTCTGGTGCTGCGCGCGGTGGGGGAGAACCACACGGCCGCCCATGCGCTTGGCTATAAGGTGCTGCGCATCCGCTTCCTGGCGGTGCTGTTCGGCGGGGCCATGGCCGGGCTGGGCGGCGCCTTCCTGTCGATGGACTACACGCCGATGTGGGCGGAGAACATGACGTCGGGCCGCGGCTGGATCGCGCTGGCGCTGGTGGTCTTCGCCACCTGGAAGCCGGCGCGCGCCATGCTGGGCGCCTGGCTGTTCGGCGGCGTCACCATCCTGCAACTGCACATCCAGGGGCTGGGCATCGACGTGCCGTCGCAGCTCTTGGCGATGCTGCCGTATCTCGCTACCGTTCTGGTTCTGGTGCTGATTTCGCGGGACGTCGCCCGCATCCGCCTGAACGCGCCGGCCTGTCTGGGAAAACTGTTTCATCCCGATGCTTGACGCGTCGTTTTGAAATCGAAACAACCCCTATATCTAAAGACACTGAAGAACAAGGAGCGTCGACGTGAACAGAAGGACGATGGGCAAGGCGGTGCTGGGCCTGGCCGGTGCCGCGGTCGCGCTGAGCGTGGGCATGGGGGCCGCCTTCGCGCAGGAGAAGCTGAAGGTCGGATTCGTCTATGTCGGCCCGGTCAGCGATCACGGCTACAGCTACCAGCACGACCAGGGCCGTCTGGCCGTGGAGAAGGCGCTGGGCGACAAGGTCACCACCACCTTCGTCGAGAATGTGCCGGAAGGCGCCGATGCCGAGCGCGTGATCGAACAGCTGGCCGCCAGCGGCCATAAGCTGATCTTCACCACGTCCTTCGGCTTCATGAACCCGACGCTGAAGGTGGCCAAGCGCCATCCCGAGGTGAAGTTCGAGCACGCCACCGGCTACAAGCGCGCCGAGAACGTCGCCACCTACTCGGGCCGCTTCTACGAGGCCCGCACGGTGGTCGGCGCCATCGCCGGCAAGATGACCAAGTCGAACATCATCGGCTATATCGGCTCCTATCCGATTCCCGAGGTGGTCGGCGGCATCAACGCCTTCACCATCGCGCTGCGCGAGCAGAACCCGAAGGCCGAGGTTCGCGTGGTCTGGGTCAACAGCTGGTACGACCCCGGCAAGGAAGCCGAGGCCGCCAAGGCCCTGGCCGACCAGGGCGCCGACATCATCGTCCAGCACACCGACAGCCCGGCCCCGATCCAGACTGCGCAGGAGCGCGGGCTGTGGTCGGTCGGCCAGTCGTCCGACATGACCCGGTTCGGTCCGAAGTCGCACCTGACCGCGATCGTCGAGGACTGGAACGGCTATTATGTCGACCGCGTGAAGGCGGTGCTGGACGGCACCTGGAAGCCGATCGACACCTGGGGCGGCATCAAGTCCGGCATGGTCGAGCTGGCCCCCTACAACCCGGCCATTCCGGCCGACGTCGTGACGCTGGCCGACCAGATCAAGGCCGACATCGTGTCGGGCAAGCGCCACTCCTTCCAGGGACCGGTCAAGGATCAGTCCGGCAAGGTCGTGATCCCGGAAGGCAAGACCGCCACCGACGAGCAGATCCTGAAGATGGACTGGTACGTCGAAGGCGTGCAGGGCAAGGTCCCGAAGTAAGCGCTGCGATCCCGCGCGGCGGACCGGGGGGAGAGTGCCTCCGGTCCGCCCGTGCGGATCGGCGATGTGAGGAGGTGGGCGATGGACGGAAGCAGCCTCTACGACCGCGATTTCTACGCCTGGGCGAACGAACAGGCCGCCCTGCTGCGAGCCGGCAAGCTCGACGCGGCGGACATCGAGCACATCGCCGAGGAGATCGAGAGCATGGGCAAGACCGAAAAGCGGGAACTGGTCAGCCGGCTGCGCGTGCTCCTCCATCATCTGCTGAAATGGGAGCATCAACCCGTCCGCCGCGGCAATTCCTGGCGCCTCTCCGTCGCAAACAGCCGTGACGAGATCGAGACGCATCTGCGCGACAATCCGAGCCTGAAGTCGAAGCTCGACGAATCGATTGGCGACGCCTACCGGCTGGCGCGGCGTGATGCCGCTGCCGAAACCGGTTTTGAGGAAGCGGTGTTCCCTGTCCGGTGCCCGTGGAGCTTCCCCCAGATCATGGACGAGGGGTTCTGGCCGGAAGGCTGACGAGTTCCGGCCATCCCGCGCTACAGATACTCGCCCAGCAGCCGCAGGAACGGACGGGCCTCCTGCAGGACCAGGGTGGTCTGGTGGAACAGGTCCTCGGGCGAGGCGTGGTGTTCCAGGCGGATTTCCGAGAACAGGATGATCTTCTGCCCGCCCTGGACGATGAAGCGGACATGCGGCAGCCCTTCGATCCCGCGCAGGACGGCCAGAAGGGCGCGACGGCGCTCCGGAGCCTGGGCGGTGTAGGGCACATGGCCGACATCGGCCCAGATCTGGCAGATCGACCCGCCGCCCTCTTCCGCACCTTCATGGCGGACGGCCACGTTGAAGGGCAGGCCATCGGCCATGAAGGTCAGCTTGCAGGGGCGGGGCGGCTTGGCGATGCCCAGCACGCCTTCCGGCGTCACCTCGATCGAACCGGGGGTGATGGGCAGGGCGCCGTCCGGCACTTCGGCCAGCGATTGAATGGTCTTCAGATCGGGAACGGACAAGGCGGCACGCTCGGCTTCTGGGTCGACGGAAACGACAGCATGGGCGCTGGCCGCTAAAATTCTGTAAAGGCTCGGAACGCACGGCTAGAATGGCTGTTCGCTGTGGTCTGAAAATACGAAGAAAGCAGGCGATGTCCGCCATCGATACCGTCGTCGTCCCCATCCACCGTGCCGGCTGGCCCTTTATCGCCGGATTCGCCGTGGTTTCCCTGATCCTCGGTCTCGCCGTCTGGGCGCCGCTCGGCTGGATCGGCCTGGTGCTCACCCTGTGGTGCGCCTATTTCTTCCGCGATCCCGACCGGGTGACGCCGACGCGGCCCGGCCTGCTGGTCAGTCCGGCCGACGGGCGCGTCACCATGATCGTCCAGGCCGTCCCGCCGAAGGAGTTGGGCATGGGCGACAAGGCGCTGACCCGGATCAGCGTCTTCCTCAACGTCTTCAACGTCCACGTCAACCGCGTGCCAGCCGACGGCACCATCGTGGCGGCGGAATACCACAAGGGCACTTTCGTCAACGCCGCGCTGGACAAGGCGAGCGACGAGAATGAACGCATGGCCTTCCGCCATCGTCTGCCCGACGGTCGCGAGATCGCCTATGTCCAGATCGCCGGTCTGGTGGCGCGCCGCATCCTGTGGTGGGTGAAGGCCGGGCAGGAGGTGAAGGCGGGCGAGCGCTTCGGCCTGATCCGCTTCGGCAGCCGCACCGACATCTATCTTCCCGATGGCGTCGCCCCGCTGGTCTGCGTCGGTCAGACCGCCATCGGCGGCGAGACGATCCTGGCCGATCTGGACGGCACCGAACCGCAGCGGCAGGGGGATGTGCGGCGATGAAACGACCGCCCGTCTTCCGCCAGCAGATCTTCCGCCCGCACCGGGCCCGCCGTCCCGGCCGGCCGCACCCGCGGCTGAAGGGGCTGTCGATCAACCACCTGTTGCCGAACGTCCTGACGGTGCTGGCGCTCTGCTCCGGCCTGACGGCGATCCGATTCGCCATGCAGGGGCGGTGGGAGCCGGCGGTCATCGCCATCGTCATCGCCGCGATCCTGGACGCGCTGGACGGCCGAATCGCCCGTCTGCTGAACGGACAGAGCAAGTTCGGGGCGGAGTTGGACAGCCTGTCCGACGCCATCAGCTTCGGCGTCGCCCCGGCCTTCATGATGTATCTGTGGGGCCTGAACGGGGCGGGCAGCCTGGGCTGGATCGCCGCCATGGCCTATGCCGTGTGCTGCGCGCTGCGTCTGGCGCGCTTCAACTCGCGTCTCGGCGTGGTCGATCTGCCGCCCTGGGCCTACAACTACTTCACCGGCGTGCCGGCGCCGGCCGGTGCCGGACTCGTGCTGCTGCCGATGATCCTGGGGTTCGAGATCGGGCCGCAATATCCCGGCCACCCGGCTGTCATCGTGCCGTGGACGCTGCTGATCGGCGGGCTGATGGTCAGCACCCTGCCGACCTTCTCCTTCAAGGGTGCGCGGGTTCCGGCCCATTGGGTGGTGCCGGCGCTGGCCGGTGTCGGCCTGCTGGCGGCGATGATGGTCAGCCAGCCCTGGTGGACCCTGTCGATCGTCGGCACCGTCTATATGGTCAGCCTGCCATTCTCCATCGGCCAGTTCCGCAAGCTGCAGCGCGCCGCGGAACTGATGCGTACGGAGATCGAGGAACCGGCACCCGAGTCGCAGCCTCCCGAGTCGCCGGAGTCGCAGGCTACCGAAGCCACGGCCCCCGAGGGTGAGCCGAGGAAGCCGGTCTGACCGGCTTCCCTCTTTCTTATTCCGCCGCAGCCAATTCCGCCACCAACTCGGCCGCCGACCCGGTGGCGGCCAGTTCGGCGACGGTGACCCGCGCCACCATCGGGATCTGTCCCAGGCAGCGGCCGATATGGTCGGTCTCCGCCTGCGGCAGGTCGCCGATCTCCATGGCGATGGCGAGCGTATCGTCGGTCAGCCGGCTGTGCAGGGCCAGCGGGACCAGCCCGCGTTTGGCGACGAATTCGAGGATGCGGGGCAGGGTACCGGGATCGGCATCGGCGACCAGCGAAAAGGCTACGCGGCGGCCGGGCGCGGTAACGCGCGCATCCGAAGCGGACGCGGCAGCGGTGTTCACAGTCTTGGACATGGCGTGATCGGGCTTTCAGACGGTTCTGCGGAATGGACGAGCGAAATCCCCGGCTCTCAAAGGAGAACCGGGCCGCTAATTCGCAGAATGTGGTCGAAGCGATGCACGATCATGGATGGGAGCCTAAGCGGCCTGTCGCCGACAGTCAACAGGGGTGAACTCGCCGAACGGTCGGGCGCGTCGCATTCGGGGAGTGCCGGAGGGGCGGGCTTCCCACTTGGTGGTGGCAAGCGGTCACGTTCGAGCCGGACAGGAACAAAGTTCAGGGAATGCCGTTCAGTTTCCGCTTGTCCGTCACGAATGCTCCACCGGAAGGGAGAAGGCCATGCTCGGCACAATTCTGCTCATTATCCTGATTCTGCTGCTTCTCGGTGCCGTTCCGGCCTGGCCGCACAGCCGTGGCTGGGGCTATGGACCCAGCGGCATTCTCGGCGTGCTGCTGATCGTCCTGATCGTTCTGCTGCTGATGGGCCGGATCTGATCCGCAGCCTATCTGTCTGATGCTATCCGCCAGATGCGCGGCGGGGCCGGCGGAGTGCGAACATCAGCCATCCGACCGGCCCCAGCATCAGCACCATCACCAGCCAGCCGGCACGCGGCCCGAAGGGGCAGCGTGACCCGGCCGGCGGGCGCCAGCCTCCACCGCGGCGCGACAGCGCCACATGCAGCAGAGGCAGCCCGTAAAGGGCGAACAGGACCAGCCAGGGAATCAGGGCGGAAAGCTCGGCGTTCATCGACCGACGATAGCATCATTTCCAGACCTGTCGCGACCGATCGTCACCTCACAGTATGGGCGCATGCGGTCTCGGTTGCGCTCCGCACAGAGCAACGAGGTTGAAGCCGGCAGGGACATTCGGCTAGGGTCGTCGGCGAGTTCGTCCGAAAGGCCTAGCCATGGCACTGGAAATCGAGCGGCGCTTTCTGGTCCGCAAGGATGTCCGGCATCTCTGCCGGGATGGCGTCCGAATCCTCCAGGGATACCTGCCGTCCGACGGCGCCAGCACGGTCCGCGTCCGCATTGCGGAGGACTGCGCCACACTGACCATCAAATCGCTGAAACGAGGCGCTTGCCGGGACGAGGTGGAACACCCGCTGGCGCTGGATTTCGCCTGCCAACTCCTGCTCCATGGCTGCGAAGGGCGGGTGATCGAAAAGACGCGCTACCGCCACCGCCAGGACGGGCTGTGCTGGGAGATCGACGTCTTCCACGGCGACAATGCCGGGCTGGTCATCGCGGAGGTCGAGTTGGACTCTCCCGACCAGACGGTGCCGCTGCCGGACTGGATCGGTGCGGAGGTCACCACCCTGCGCGCCTACGGCAACTCCGCCCTCTCCCGCGCGCCGATCCGGCGCTGGTCGGCCGCCGCGGCCTGACGGCGCGGCGGTCGGGCGTACGGCTCCGCTGCCGCACGCCTCATCAAAAAATCAGGCTCGGAACGTCAGGCTGTCCGTACCTTGTTCAGGAAGCCCTGGACCTCGCCGCGCAGGCGGTCGGCCTGGGTGGTGAGCGTGCGGCTGGCGGTCAGGACCGCATCGGCGGCGCCGCCGGTCTTGGTGGCGGCGGTGGTCACCTCGGCGATGTTGCGCATAACCTGCTGGGTGCCTTCGGCCGCCTGCTGGACATTCTGGGCGATTTCGCGCGTGGCGCTGCCCTGCTGCTCCATCTCATGAGCGATGTCGGTGACGGTTCCGCTGATGGCGGTGACGGCTTCGGAGATGGTGCGGATGGCGTCCACCGCGCTGGTGGTGGCGGTCTGCATCTCCGCGACCTGGGCGGAGATCTCCTCGGTCGCCTTTGCGGTCTGGCCGGCGAGGTTCTTCACCTCGGTCGCCACCACGGCGAAACCCTTGCCGGCCTCGCCGGCGCGGGCGGCTTCGATGGTGGCGTTGAGCGCCAGCAGGTTCGTCTGTTCGGCGATCTCGCCGATCAGGCCGACGACCTGACCGATCCGCTCGGCGGCGAGCGACAGCCCTTCGACGATGCTGTTGGTCTGCACCGCCTTGTCGGCGGCGCCCGAGGCGGTGGCGGAACTGGCGTTGAGCTGGCGGGAAATCTCGGCGATGGAAGCCGACAGTTCCTCCGCCGCCGCCGCGACCGTCTGCACGTTGGCGGTGGCCTGCTGCGAGGCCGTGGCTACGGCGGTGGACTTCGCGGTGGTCAGCGCCGCGTCCGACGACATCTCCTGCGCATCCCGGCCCAGCGAGTTGGCCGATTCGGTCAGCGACATGACCACGCCCGACACCGCCTGTTCGAAGCCGTTGGCAAACTCGTTCATCGTGCGGCGGCGGTCGGCGTCGATCTGGATGCGCATCTCCTCCCGCTCGCGCTCCATCCTTTGCATCTCCAGGGCGTTGTCCTTGAAGATGGTCATGGCGGCGGCCATGTTGCGCAGCTCGTCCTTGCGGTCGCTGCCGGGGACGTCGACCGTCAGGTCACCTTCGGCCAGCCGACCCATGGCGCCGGTCATGGCGTGCAGCGGGTGGGTGATGGCGCGGTCGATGATCCAGGCCATCAGCATGCCCAGGATCAGCGCCACGGCGGCCCCCACGGCAATCACCATACCGGCGCTGGCGCGCCCGGCTTCGCGGTCGTCGCGCTGCAGGCTGACCAGCCGGCCGACCTGGCCACTGACCGTTGCGGACGCATTGGCCATCGCCGCCGATGCCTCGTGCTGCTTGGCGACGGCCGACGACAGCGAGGCGAATTCCGAGTCGAAAGCCCGCGCGGCCTCGGTGATGGCGGCGATCAGCGCGCGCCCTTCCTGGTCGACCAGAACGGCGCCGGCCTGTTCGGCAAGCCCCAGGATCTCCTTCACCGCGATGTCGGCCATGGCCTTGGCGTCGGCCGTACCGGTCAGCAGGAAATCACGCTGGCCCAGCATCGCCGATTGGGCGCCCTGCACCAGCCGCATCGCCAGACCGCGCAGCATCACCGCCTCGTTCACCTCGCTCTGGGCGTATTTGGATGCCTCGCTCAGCGCCTCGGTCACCATCGCCTGGTTCTGCTGCAGTTCCACTGCGCGCTCCTGCACGCCGCGCGCGGCCTCGTCCAGCCCGGTGGCCACCCCGGCCTCGGTGAGCGCCGCGATGCCCTTGCCGCGCAGGGCCTTGACGGTGTCGCGATAGGCGCGGGAATCGCCGGCGATCCGGGCGGCGAGTTCCTCGTCATTGGTGCCGACAAGGTCCTTGGCGACGGTGTCGGTGGTCTCCACCAACTCGTCGAGCGCCGCCACGATGCGGTCGGCCAGCGCCTCGTTCACATCGCGGCGCAGCTCGCTCTGCTGGCGCCGGACCTCCAGAACCCGTTCGATCACACGGTTTGCGCGCTCGGCCGTGTCCATGCTGTGGCGCAGCTCGGTATCGGCATCGCGCTTGCTGGTCATGTTCAGGTCATAGCGCTCGGACTGCTGCTTGCCGATCTTCTCGGCGATTTCGCGCAGGGCGCGGGCGCGCGTTTCCATGCTGGTGGTGCGGGCGTGCGCCTCGCCGTCCTGTGCGACGAAATTGGCGAAGGCGGCGCGGTAGCCTTCGATGCCGGACAGAACCTCGTCCAGCAGGCGACGGCCCTCGCCCTCGGTCAGGGCGGCGCGGGTTTCCTGCGCTTCGGTCTGCAGGGCGTCCAGCATTCCCGGAACATTGGCGGCGGCCTTGGCATCGCGTTCGGTGACGAAGCGCGCCTCCTCCAGCCGGACCGACTTCAGCCGGGTGTCGAGGTCGGCGGTGTGTGACGCCAAATCGACCCGCTCGGCATAGGTGCTCAGGCTGTTCCAGCCGACGAACGCCACGCCAACGGTCAGCAGCAGCACGGCGGCGAAGCCAAGCGCGATCCGCGTTCCGATCGTCATGGATTTTGGACTCCCCGATGGCATCGCCTGTGCGGCGACCCTTTTCTCCCGATCATTGGGACGATTGAACCACAGCTCGGTTAACGCCCGGTTTGATTCAGGTCAGGAAATCCACTTATTTCAGAAGCGGTCGGGCATCCACGAGGGTGCGCTGCAAAATATGCGGTGCAAACGGTCGATCATCTTTTCTTCACCATGAAGCAAACCGGCTCTCCACAATGAACGAGCGCTTGCGTGCCCTGTGAACAGACTGGCGAAGGCGGCGACGCCCAGGTGGATCGGTGGTTGAATGACTTGCCCTATTTCGGAGACATTCCCCCTGGATTGAGCAACCTCAAGGTGATACTTCCCGCAGTTACCGTGGATTAAGTCATCTTTTATCTCGAAAGTGGCAGATTCCGACAGGCCGGCTGGATAGCCGCGCGCCTCCAGCGACAGCGCTATATCGAGCGGGCGGATCAACCACTCCTCGCGCAGGTCCAGCGTCACGCCGTCACCGGCCATCAGCGCCAGCGTGTCGTCGGGGCCGCCACGCCATGTCACCCGATCGACCTGGGCGCGGAAGCCGGCCAGCAGTGCCATGGCGGGCTCCAGAGCCCGCGGCGAGGGCAGGCAGGCATCAGCGACGGCAAGACGCCGCTCCTGTGGTGGGGTCACCGCGATATAGCCGTCGTCGTTGCGGTAGAGGTCGGCCGGTTCGCCATCTGGGCAAAGGGCGAGCGTCCATAGCGCCTCCGTCCGTTCCGGCAGGCCGTTCCGTTCCGCCAGCATCGGCCGGCGGAGAATCGCCAGCGGCCCGGCATCGAGCGGATCCGCGGGTAGTAGGGAGGTTGCGGTCGTCCCGGCTTGTGCGAAGGCCGTCGGCGGGGCGCTCCAGCGGCAGGTGACGCCGCCGCGGCCGAAGCCGAGTCGCTGGTAAAAGGGAAGGGTCGCCGGGCAGAGGACCGAAAGCGCCGCCCCGGCATTCCGCCCCTCCAACATCAGGGCCCGCATCAGCGCGCTGCCATAGCCGGCGCCGCGCAGGACCGGATCGACCGCCACCATGGCGATGGCCTGCGCCGGAACCGGGCGTCCGCCGAACCACTGGTCCATTATCCAGTGCGCGGCACAGGCGGCCAGCGTGGTGCCGGTGGCCCGTGGAACTCTCAGGACGCGAATGCTGTCGATGCCAAACAGTCCGGCATAGCGGTCGAACAGATCGCGTGACAGCCCGAAGCCGAGCCGCGCGAGGCGTGCGACGTCGCTCAGTTCGTCCGGATGGGCCGGGCCGTACCCGTGATGTGGAGCGGGGAGGGAGACGGCCGGCCTCCACTCATTCGGCGGCGGGCGGAACCGCGGCGACGCGGGTCGGGGTCAGATCGGCATTGTTCGACATGCACGCCTCCGCAGGAATGATAGCGCAACAGCGCGGGCGGCCACAAGGTAAGCGGAGAGTGCCGACGCGCGGAAGAAATGTCACTCAAGCGTGTTAAATTGTCGCGCTGCTCAACCTTTCCGCCGCCCAGCCGGCCGCCTCGCGCACCACGTCGCTCCCGTCTTCGCGCAGAGCCTCGACCACAGGCTTCAGTGTCGGATCGCCGCTGTTGCCGATGGCGACCAGCACGTTGCGGACAAAGCGGTCGCGGCCGATGCGCTTGATGGGGGAGCCGCTGAACACCTGCCGGAAACCGGCATCGTCCAACTGAGCCAGATCGGCCAGCCGCGGCGCGGTCAGCTCGGCCCGCGGCAGGAAGGCGGGTTCGCTGGTCGCGCGGGCGAACTTGTTCCAGGGGCAGGCGGCGAGACAGTCGTCACAGCCATAGATGCGGTTGCCCATCAGCGGCTTGAGGTCGTCGGGAATCGGCCCCTTGTGCTCGATGGTCAGATAGCTGATGCAGCGCCGGGCATCGATCTGGTAAGGCGCCGGAAAGGCGGCGGTCGGGCAGGCGGTCTGACAGCGGTCGCAGGAGCCGCAGCGGTCGCGTGCCGGCGGGTCGGGCGGCAGCTCCAGCGTCGTGTAGATCTCGCCCAGGAACAGCCAGGAGCCATGGTCGCGCGACACCAGATTGGTGTGCTTGCCCTGCCAGCCCAGCCCGGCCTGCGCCGCCAACGGCTTTTCCATCACCGGGGCGGTGTCGACGAACACCTTCACCCCCGCCTTGGTCTGGTGGGCCAGCCATTGGGCCAGAGTCTTCAGCCGCCCCTTGATCAGGTCGTGGTAATCGCGGTTGCGAGCATAGACGGAAACGATGCCGCGGTCGGGATGCTCCGCCAACCGGCGCGGGTCGTCGTGGGGGGCGTAGCTGGTGCCCAGCGCGATGACGGTGCGCGCCTCGTCCCACAGGGATTGCGGATGGCTGCGCTGGTCGCTGCGCTCGGCCATCCAACCCATGTCGCCGTGCCGACCCTCGGCGACGAAGCGGGCGAGCCGTTCGCGCGCCTCCGGCCCCAGCGCGGCGGGGGCGAATCCCACCGCGTCGAATCCCACCGCCAGCGCGCGGTCGCGGATAGCGTTCCGCAGCCGCGCCGGGTCGGCGGAGGCCAGCGGAGCGGGCTTAGCCGCGGCCACGGTAGGTCGGAACGTCCTGCGACGGGATCCAGACTCCCTTCGGCGGCTCGCCCGTCTGGAAGAACACGTCGATGGGAATGCCGCCGCGTGGATACCAATAGCCGCCGATGCGCAGCCAGACCGGCGACAGCTCGTCCACCAGACGCTTGCCGATGCCGACCGTGCAGGCCTCGTGGAAGGCGCCGTGGTTGCGGAAGCTGGTCAGGAACAGCTTCAGCGACTTCGACTCCACCAGCCAGTCGCCCGGCACATAGTCGATCATCAGATGTGCGAAGTCCGGCTGGCCGGTGATCGGGCAGAGCGAGGTGAACTCCGGCGCCGTGAACCGCACGCAGTAGCGGTCGCCCGGATTCGGGTTCGGCACCCGCTCCAGCACCGCCTCTTCCGGGGTCTTGGGTTGGACTGTGGAGCCGCCGAGCTGGGTCAGGCCGGCATAGATGTTCTCAGTCATCGGTCTTTTCCTCCGCCACCCGCTCGGCTTTGGGCGGGCGGCCTTGCTTCGGCGGCTTGCCGGGCTTCGCGATGGGATCCACGGTCGCCTCGATGTCGCCCTCGTTCATGCGGGCTTCCATCGCGCCGGCGACCTCCTCGAAGTTGCCGTCCTGGATGGCCTGCCGCATCGTCCGCATCACGTCCTGGTAATAATGCAGGTTGTGCCAGGTCAGCAGCATCGGCCCCAGCATCTCGTCCGCCTTGAACAGATGATGCAGATAGCCCCGGCTGTAGCTGCGGCAAGCGGGGCAGGTGCATTCCGCGTCGAGCGGACGCTCGTCATGGGCATGGCGGGCGTTGCGGATGTTGATGGTGCCGCGGCGGACGAAGGCCTGTCCGGTGCGGCCCGAGCGGGTCGGCATCACGCAGTCGAACATGTCGACGCCGCGCCGTACCGCGCCGATCAGGTCGCTCGGCCGGCCGACGCCCATCAGGTAGCGCGGGCGGTCCTTGACCATCAGCGGTTCGGTGAAGTCCAGAACGCGGAACATCGTCTCCTGGCCCTCGCCGACCGCCAGCCCGCCGATGGCGTAGCCGTCGAAGCCGATGTCGGTCAGGGCGGCGACGCTCTCCGCCCGCTGATCCGGATAAACGCTGCCCTGGACGATGCCGAACAGGCCGTAGCCGGGCCGCTCGACGAAGGCATCCTTGCTGCGCCGCGCCCAGCGCATCGACAGGCGCATGGAGGATTCCGCCTGCGCTTCCGTGGCAGGAAAGGGCGTGCACTCGTCCAGGCACATTGTGATGTTGCTGTCCAGCATGTGCTGGATCTGGATGGAGCGTTCCGGCGTCAGGTGGTGGCGGCTGCCGTCCAGATGCGATTTGAAGGTGACGCCTTCCTCCGACATGGTGCGCAGGTCGGACAGGCTCATCACCTGGAAGCCGCCGCTGTCGGTCAGGATCGGCTTGTCCCAGTTCATGAAGCGGTGCAGGCCGCCCAGCTGCGCCACCCGCTCCGCCGTCGGGCGCAGCATCAGGTGATAGGTGTTGCCCAGCAGGATTTCCGCCCCAGTCGAGGCCACCGCGTCGGTGGTCATCGCCTTCACCGTCGCCGCGGTGCCGACCGGCATGAAGGCCGGCGTCTCGATGGTGCCGTGGGCGGTGGTCACGCGGCCGCGCCGCGCCCGCCCGTCGGTCGCCAGAAGGTCAAAGCCGATGCCGGTCATGATGGGTCCGTCCTGTGCAGCAGCGAGGCGTCGCCGTAGCTGAAGAAGCGATAGTTGGTGTCGATGGCGTGGCTATAGGCCGCCCGCATGCGGTCATAGCCGGCGAAGGCGCAGACCAGCATGAACAAGGTCGATTTCGGCAGGTGGAAGTTGGTCCATAAGAGATCGACGATGCGGAAACGGTAGCCGGGGGTGATGAAGATGTCGGTGTCGCCGCTGAAGGGGACCAGCGTCCGGTCCGGCTGGCCAGCCGTCTCCAGAATGCGGAGCGCCGTGGTGCCGACCGAAACGATCCGGCCGCCGGCCTTGCGCGTCTCGTTCACCGCGGCGGCGGTCTCTGGAGAGATCTCGCCCCATTCGCTGTGCATCTTGTGGTCGGCGATGTCGTCGACCTTCACCGGCAGGAAGGTGCCGGCGCCGACATGCAGCGTCACCGGCACCCGCCGCACCCCGCGCTCGTCCAGCGCCGCCAGCAGTTCCGGCGTGAAGTGCAACCCGGCGGTGGGGGCGGCGACTGCACCCTCGCGGGCGGCGAAGACGGTCTGGTAGTCGGCGTTGTCGCCCTCGTCGGCCTTGCGGCGGATGTAGGGCGGCAGCGGCATCCGGCCATGGCGGTGCAGCGCCTCCATCAGCTCCGACCCTCCGGCGGAGAAGCGCAACCGCACCTCCATGCCGTCCTTGGCGATCACTTCGGCGCTGAAGTCTTCCGCGATGACGATGGTGTCGCCGGGCTTCAGCCGCTTGCCGGGCTTGGAGAAGGTCGCCCATTCCCGTTCGCCCAGCCGCTTGTGCAGCGTGATCTCCACCGCCACCTCGCCGCGCCGGCCGTCGAGTCGGGCGGGGATGACGCGGGTGTCGTTGACGACCATCAGGTCGCCCGGCTGCAGCAGCGTCGGCAGGTCCCGCACGATGAAGTCGCGCAAGGTTGAACCGACCTCCAGCAGGCGGGCGGCGTCACGCGGCCGGACGGGATGCTCGGCAATCCGGTCGGGCGGCAGGTCGAAGTCGAAATCGGCGGTCTTCATGGGAGGGGCAAGCTATAGACTGAACGGTGGGCGGATGGGAAGGGTTTGGGGGCAAGTCATTTGTTGGATCGCAGGCTTTTTGCCCCCACTCCCATCACTCGGCCTGCGGCAGCCCCTGCGCCGCCAGCGCCGCGCTCTGCCGTGCCGCCAGTTCGTTCACGTCGAAGTCGCGGATCAGCCCCTGGAACATCTGGTACCAGTTCAGCTCCGCCTTCAGATGCAGGAACACCGAGCCCAGCCCCACCGCGGCACGGTCCATGAAGACGAACTCGCGCGGGATCTCGACACCGCCGACGCGGCGCAGTTCGGCATGAACCTTGCCGGCGGTCTCGCGCCCGTAATGGCCGCCGTTGGTCTCCTCGATCTTGCGCTGGCGGTCCTCCATGATCGGGGCATAGACGAAGCGCGCCCAGATGTTCAGCACGTCGACCAGCTCGTTCGACGGGTTGACGAAGCCCCAGGTGCGGTAGGCTTCCACCGCCTGCTCGCGGTTCTCGGTGCGCAGGGCGTTGTAGAGGTCGATCACGCCCTTGACGAAGCTGGGCTTGAAGACGCGGATGCAGCCGAAATCCAGCAGGTTGATCGCGCGGTCGGGCCGGACCGTGTAGTTGCCCAGATGCGGGTCGCCGTGGATGACGCCGTAATTGTAGAAGGGCACGTACCAGGCGCGGAACATGTTCATCGCCAACTCGTCGCGCGCCTCCGGATGCTCGGCGACGAAGTCCAGGATCTTGCGGCCATGCACCCAGCCCATGGTCAGCAGCCGCTTGCTCGACAGTTCCGGAACCACGTCCGGCACATGGACGCCGGGCGTGCCGGCCAGCATGGACTGATACAGGCGGGTGTGCTTGGCCTCGCGTTCGTAATCCAGCTCCTCGCGCAGGCGGGCGCCGATCTCCTTCTGGATCTGGCGGGTGGAGATGGCGCTGTCGGTGCGCTCGAAGATCGCGAAGATCAGGCCCAGCTGCCGCAGGTCGGCCTCGACCGCCGAGGCCATGTCGGGATATTGCAGCTTGCAGGCAAGCTCCCGCCCATCCAGGCCGATGGCCTTGTGGACCTGCCCCAGCGAGGCGGCGGCGGCGGCCGTGTGCTCGAAGCTGCGGAACCGCGACTGCCAGTTGGGGCCAAGCTCGCTCGCCATCCGCCGCTTGACGAAGGGCCAGCCCATCGACGGCGCGTCGGCCTGAAGCTGCGCCAACTCCTGGGTGTATTCCTTGGGCAAGGCATCGGGGATGGTGGACAGGATCTGCGCCACCTTCATCAACGGACCTTTCAGCCCGCCGAGCGCCGCCCGCAGTTCCGCCGCGTGGCGTTCCCGCTCCACGCGAATTCCCAGCACGCGCTCGCCCGCCAGCCGCGCGGCCAGCCCGCCAACGGCGGTGCCGACCCGCGCATACCGCGCGACCCGTCCGCCCCATGTGTTCTCATCGTGTTCCGGCATGCCCCACAAGGTGGGTTCGGTGCCGTGAAAAGGCCAGCCCTCCCCCGATTGGACGGGCGATCGAACACCCCAAAATGGCGTTGCGCCGCAGCATGCGATTTTCTTGACAGGCATCGGAAAGGGGAGCAGGCTTCGTCTTACAGTAATCGACATCGAGGTGAAGTGAGCGAGCATCGGAAACGCCTTACCGCTCAAGCAGATGGCTTGGACGGAACAGTAGATACCGATACCAGGGAGGGTGAGTAAGATCATGACTCCACCGGCGCTTACGTGATGATGCCGAACTTATCGGCCGACATAGCTCAGTTTTATTTCGCCTGATTGGCGACACCATTTGGGCCGTTGATGCCCGATGCGAAAGCCCTCGCTCCACTTGTGAGCGAGGGCTTTTGTTTTGCGCGGACCCTTCCGATGCGAGGTTCGCAAGGTCCTGGTTAATACGTTGCAAACGATACTGTTTGCGCCTGAAACCAAATCCCGCTATCCACGGACGCGAACGGTGCGGCAGGACGCCGCAGCTCGGCGCACGCACCCGTGACACGAAAACGGGGATGGGGAGGATCGCATGGGACGTTTTCTAACGCCTTTCGCGCTGGCGGCGCTGCTCGCCACGATGGCGTTGTCAGTGGCGGCGCCGTCCGCTCACGCCCAGACCGCCCAACCGGTGCGCATCGGCGTGCTGGCGGACGAGGCCGGCTTCGCGTCGGACATCGGCGGCAAGGGCGCGGTGCTCGCCACCCGGATGGCGGTGGAGGATTTCGGCGGCAGCGTGCTCGGCCGGCCGGTGGAGGTGCTGTCCGCCGATATGCAGAACAAGCCGGACGTCGCGTCCAACATCGTGCGCAGCTGGTTCGACCGCGAAGGCGTCGACATGGTGACCGACATCCCGGTCTCCTCCGTCGCGCTGGCGGTGCAGGCGGTCGCGCGCGAGAAGAAGAAGGTACTGATGATCAGCGCCGCGACGACGACCGAGCTGACCAACGCCCAATGCTCGCCCTACAGCATCCATTGGGCCGACGACACCGCGTCGCTGGCGGTCGGCACGACCAAGGCGGTGGTGCAGTCGGGCGGCACCAGCTGGTACTTCATCACCGCCGACTTCGCCTTCGGCACGGCGATGGAGAAGGCGGCGACCGAGGCGATCAAGCAGGCCGGCGGCACCGTGGTTGGCGGTGTGCGTCACCCGATGGGCACCAGCGATTTCGGGTCCTACCTGCTCAGCGCCCAGGGCAGCGGCGCCAAGGTGGTGGCGCTCGCCAATGTCGGCGCGGAGACCATCGGCACCATCAAGCAGGCGGGCGAGTTCGGCCTGACCGAATCGGGCCAGCGGCTGGTCGGCTACATCGTGTTCATCACCGACATCCACTCGCTGGGTCTCGACCTCGCCAAGGGGCTGTATGTCACCAGCGGCTTCTATTGGGACAAGAACGACCAGACCCGGGCCTGGGCCAAGCGCTTCTTCGACCGCCACGGCAAGATGCCGACCAAGGAACAGGCCAACACCTACCTCGCCACCCTGCATTGGCTGAAAGGCGTGAAGGCGGCGGGCACCACCGAGGCCGAGGCGGTCACCGCCGCGATGAAGGCGATGCCGACCGATTATTTCGGCACGCCCGGCAGCATCCGCAAGGACGGCCGCGTGCTCTATGACCTCGAGCTGTATCAGGTGAAGACCCCGGCGGAGAGCAAGGCGCCGTGGGACTATTACAAGCAGGTCCGCAGCATCCCGGCATCGGAGGCCTTCCTGCCGATCGAGTCCAGCACTTGCCCGTTCGTGAAGGCCAAGTGAGGTTTGTGAAAGCCAAGTGATTGGCGCAGATGTGACCTGCGGGTCGCCGCCGGCGGAAACCGAGTCGAGAAGGGTTCCCGCCGGACAGCGATCCGGGTTACACTCCGCTCTTTAGGCACGGCGGGGACGGTACGTGGATCTACAGGTGCAAAGCGAACGGCAGAACGACACCGGACGGTTGCGTTCGTCGGCGCTGGTGCGCCCGGTCTTCGCGGCGCTTGACCTCGGCACCAACAATTGCCGCCTGCTGATCGCCAAATCGGCGCCGGGCGGCTTTCGCGTCATCGACGCCTTTTCCCGCATCGTCCGATTGGGCGAGGGGCTGAGCCGCAACGATCATCTGTCGGAACCCGCGATGGAGCGCACCATCGCGGCGCTTCGCGTCTGCGGCTCCAAGATCGAGCGTCGCGGTGTCACCGCCGTGCGCGCCGTCGGGACCGAAGCCTGCCGCCGTGCCGCCAACGGCGCCGCCTTTGTCGAGGCGGTGGAGCGCGAGACCGGCATCCCGCTGGAAATCATCTCCAGCCAGGAAGAGGGGCGTCTGGCGCTGGCCGGCTGCGCCGCGCTGCTGGAGCCGACCCATCCCTATGCCATCGTCTTCGACATCGGCGGCGGATCGACCGAGCTGATGTGGTTGCAGGTGGAGAAGGGCAGGGCGCCGCGCCTGCTCGACCAGACCTCGATCCGCTGCGGCGTCATCGGCCTGACCGAGGAATATGGCGGCCCCAACGTCACCCGCGTCAACTACACCCAGATGGTGGAGGCGGTGGCCGACGCCATCGCGTCGTTCGAGGCGCGCAACCGCATCCAGAGCCGCGTCGCCGCCGGCAATGTACAGATGCTCGGCACCTCCGGCACGGTGACGACGCTGGCCGGCGTGCATCTGGGGTTGTGCCGCTATGACCGGCGGGCGGTGGACGGCAGCTATCTGCGGGTGGACCATGCCCGTGCGGTGATCGACCATCTGGTTGCCCAGGATTTCGACGGCCGCGCCCGCCATCCCTGCATCGGCCAGGACCGCGCCGATCTGGTGGTCGCCGGCTGCGCCGTACTGGACGCGCTGTGCGACGTCTGGCCGGTGGAGCGGCTGCGCATCGCCGACCGCGGCTTGCGCGAAGGAATTCTGGTGGACCTGATCGGGGCCGCCGGCGAATAAACCGGTCGACGCGACCGGATAGATGATCGGACAGGAGGGGAACGGCTCCCCGCCTGCGCCGGATGACCGAGGAACTGCAGCGATCATGACCGAAAAGACTCCGTCGACGCGCCCGGGCGGGCGCCGTGCCACGGTCCGTGTGAAGACCGCCGGCAAGCGCACGGAATCCTCCAAGCGCTGGCTGGAGCGCCACCTGAACGACCCCTATGTGGCCGAGGCGACCAAGCGCGGCTATCGCTCGCGCGCGGCGTTCAAGCTGCTGCAACTGGACGAGAAGTTCCGCCTGCTCGCCCCCGGCAAGCGTGTGGTCGATCTGGGCGCCGCCCCCGGCGGCTGGACGCAGATCGCGGTAGAAAAGGTGCAGACCGTCAAGGACGGCTGGAAGGTCATCGGGCTGGACATCCTGCCGATGGACCCGGTTCCCGGCGCCACCATCATGCAGGCCGATTTCCTCGAGGAAGGCGCCGCCGAGGCGCTGAAGGACGCGCTGGGCGGTCCGGCGGATCTGGTGCTGAGCGACATGGCCGCCCCCACCACAGGGCACCAGCAGACCGACCATCTGCGCATCATGGGGCTGGCCGAGGCCGCTTACGACTTCGCCGAGGAGGTGCTGGCCCCCGGCGGCGCCTTCGTCGCCAAGCTGTTCCAGGGCGGGGCGGAACGCTCGCTGCTCGACCGGCTGCGGCGCGACTTCGCCGTGGTCAAGCACGCCAAGCCGCCGGCCAGCCGCGCCGAATCGTCTGAGACCTATGTGGTCGCCACCGGCTTCCGCGGCGGCAAGGTCGAGGACTGAAGACGTTTCCCCTCCCGCGACGGGAGGGTGCCTCTTTTCGCACTTGCATGACAGATGCTGTGTGCGCACGGGTTCACAAGCCCATGGGCTTGTGTATAAGTGCGCCACGTTTATCTTCCGGGAGATTCACACATGGCGCGCGACACCAAAATCCGCGAAGCCCTGACCTTCGACGACGTGCTGCTGGTTCCGGCCGAAAGCTCGGTCCTGCCGAACGACGTGGACACCCGGACGAGATTGACGAAGACCATCGAACTGGGCATCCCGCTGATGTCCTCGGCGATGGACACGGTGACCGAGAGCCGTCTCGCCATCGCCATGGCCCAGGCCGGCGGCATCGGCGTCGTCCACCGCAACCTGACCATCGAGCAGCAGGCCGAAGAGGTCCGCAAGGTCAAGCGGTTCGAGTCGGGCATGGTCGTCAACCCGATCACCATCACGCCGAACGCCACGCTGGCCGACGCGCTGCAGCTGATGGCCGACTATCGCATTTCCGGCATCCCGGTGGTGGAAAGCCGCGACCAGCTCGGCAGCGGCAAGCTGGTCGGCATGCTGACCAACCGCGACGTGCGTTTCGCCACCGATCCGAGGCAGCCGGTCAGCGAACTGATGACCAAGGAGCTGGTGACGGTCCGCGAGGGCGTCAGCCAGGAGGAAGGCAAGCGCCTGCTCCACCAGCACCGGATCGAGAAGCTGCTGGTCGTCGACGAGGATTACCGCTGCATCGGCCTCGTCACCGTCAAGGACATCGAGAAGGCGCAGGCCTATCCGAACGCCTGCAAGGACAGCAAGGGCCGGCTGCGCGTCGCCGCCGCCACCGGCACCGGCAGTGACGGTCTGGCCCGTGCGGAGGCGCTGTTCGACGCCGGCGTGGACGTGCTGGTGGTCGATACCGCCCATGGCCATTCGCTGAAGGTGCTGGAGCAGGTCCGCGCCGCCCGCGCCATGTCCAGCTATACCCAGGTCATCGCCGGCAACGTCGCCACCGCCGAAGCGGCCAAGGCGCTGATCGACGCGGGTGTGGATGCCGTCAAGGTCGGCATCGGTCCGGGCTCCATCTGCACCACCCGCATCATCGCCGGTGTCGGCGTGCCGCAGCTGACCGCGGTGATGGATGTGGTGGACGAGTGCGAGAAGCACGGCATCCCGGTGATCGCCGATGGCGGCATCAAGTATTCGGGCGATCTGGCCAAGGCGATTGCCGGCGGCGCCAGCGTCGCCATGCTGGGCAGCCTGTTTGCCGGCACCGACGAGAGCCCGGGCGAGGTCATCCTGTTCCAGGGCCGCTCCTACAAGAGCTATCGCGGCATGGGCTCGGTCGGCGCCATGGCGCGCGGCTCGGCGGATCGTTACTTCCAGCAGGAGGTTTCGACCATGAAGCTGGTGCCGGAGGGTGTCGAAGGCCGCGTTCCCTACAAGGGTCCGGTTTCGGCGGTCATCCACCAACTGGTCGGCGGCCTGCGCGCGGCCATGGGCTACACCGGCAGCGCCTCCATCGCCGAGATGCGCGAGAAGTGCCAGTTCGTCCGCATCACCAACGCTGGCCTGCGCGAAAGCCACGTCCACGACATCACCATCACCAACGAGTCGCCGAACTACCGGCAGGGCTGATCGGGATTGGGGGCGGTCGCCGGTTGACGGCCGCCCCCAGCCTCACATTGCCTCAGCCACCAGCTTCCAGGGCTGCCAGCCGCCCAGCCGCACGCCGACGGCGAGGCTGGTGAAGGGAATCCGCAGCTCGATGTCCCGCGGCTGGAAGAAGGTCAGCCGTTCCGGCTCGCCCTTCTCATCGAACTCCAGCCGGGCGCCCTTCGGCTCGGGCGCGTATTCGTCGCTCATCACCTGCCAGATTTCCAGGTCGGTGCCGTGGTTGGTGATCTTGTACTGGCCGCAACGCCACGTCGCCGCTTCGCCGACGCTGCCCTCCACCACCTTCTTGTCGCCTTCCATCCGCACGTCGCCGACCCCGGCGGCCTCGCCCTTCATCGACGGGCCCTGCCGTTCGGCGCGGAAACCCAGCCGTAGCCACGCCGAACGGCTGTGCGGGATCAGCCGGCGCACCGCGCGCGCGTCGTCCGCCGCGAAATGATCGGGGTCGTCATAGAGGATGCGGTCCAGCGCGGCGGCGACGATCATGCGGTCGTCGATGCGCAGGTCCGGTGCGTGGGCTTTGCTCATCAGGCCAGCGGACTCCGAATGGTGTGCCCTTAGTATATAGGGACTTACGCCGGCGGTCGCCCTCATGCGGTTGCCCCGGTGCGTTCCCCATCCCGACAGACTCCCGAAACCTGTTCCCAGGCGCTATCCTGCGCGGCCCTTCTCCGGAAGCCCCCGATTCGTCACGAGACGCGCCATGCAGGACCTGTTCGACACGCCGCCCGATCCCCGCAGCATCGCCGTCGATGCCCTGACGCCGGAACAGGCCGCGGCGGATCTGGCGGCGCTGGCCGCCGAGATCGCCCACCATGACCGGCTCTATCACCAGCAGGACCAGCCGGAGATCTCCGACGCCGAGTATGACGCGCTGGTCCGCCGGAACCTCGCCATCGAAGCGAGCTTTCCAGACCTGCGCCGCGCCGATTCGCCCAGCCTGCGCGTCGGTGCCGCCCCGGCCGTCGGCTTCGGCAAGGTTCGCCACGCCATCCCGATGTTGTCGCTCGGCAACGCCTTCGCGCCCGAGGATGTGGCGGAATTCGAGGCGCGCGTCCGCCGCTTCCTCGGCCTGTCCGACGACGCCCCGCTGACCTTCGTGGCGGAGCCTAAGATCGACGGCCTGTCCTGCTCGCTGCGGTACGAGCGCGGTGAACTGGTGCTGGCCGCCACCCGCGGCGACGGGGCGGAGGGCGAGAACGTCACCGCCAACGTCCGCACCATCCGCGACGTGCCGCACCGTCTGCCGGCGCCCTTCCCCGATGTGTTGGAGGTCCGCGGCGAGGTCTATATGAACCGCGACGATTTCCTGGCGATGAACGCTGCCCGCGCCGAAAAGGATGAGCAGCTGTTCGCCAATCCGCGCAACGCGGCGGCCGGCAGCCTGCGCCAGCTCGACCCTTCCATCACCGCCGCCCGGCTGCTGAGCTTCTTCGGCTATGCGCTGGGCGAAGTGTCGGAACCGATCGCCGAGACGCAATGGGGCATCCGTGAGCGGCTGAAGGGCTGGGGCTTCCAGTTAAACCGGCCGGCGGAGCTGTGCGACGGCAAGGACAAGCTGCTGGCCTATTACGAGGGCATCGGCCGGCGGCGCGCCGGCCTTCCTTTCGACATCGACGGCGTTGTCTACAAGGTCGACAGCCTGGAACTGCAACAGCGCCTCGGTTTCGTCAGCCGCGCGCCGCGTTGGGCCATCGCGCATAAATTCCCGGCCGAACAGGCGCAGACCCGGCTGAAGGCGATCACTATCCAGGTCGGCCGCACCGGCGCGCTGACCCCGGTGGCGGAACTGGAGGACATCACCGTCGGCGGCGTGGTCGTCAGCCGCGCCACCCTGCACAACGAGGACGAGATCGCCCGCAAGGACATCCGCGTCGGCGACCTCGTGGTGGTCCAGCGCGCCGGCGACGTCATTCCGCAGGTGGTGGAGGTGGTGCTGTCCCAGCGCCCCGCCGACTCCATTCCCTATGTCGCACCGGAGACATGCCCGGTCTGCGGCAGCCTTGCCATCCGCGAGGCGGGCGAGGTGGTGCGCCGCTGCACCGGCGGCCTGATCTGTGCCGCCCAGGCGAAGGAGCGGCTGCGCCATTTCGTCTCGCGCGACGCCTTCGACATCGAAGGGCTGGGCGAGAAGATCATCGAGGAATTCTGGGACGAGGGCTTCATCAAGTCGCCGGTCGACATCTTCACCCTGGAGGGCCGCGTCGAGCTGATCGGCCGACCGGGCTGGAAGGAGAAGTCGGTCCAGAACCTGTTCAAGGCCATCCAACAGCGCCGTGACGGCATCGACTTGCACCGGGTGATCTACGCGCTCGGCATCCGCCATGTCGGCGAGGTGACGGCCAAGTCGCTGGCCCGCCAGTACAGGACGATGGGGGCTTGGGTCGACGGCATGCTGGCGGCGGCACAAGCGATGCCCGGCCAGGAATGGCGTGACCTGCATGAACTGAAGGGCGTCGGCCGCGCCACCGCCGACGCCATCATCGGCTGGTTCACCGATCCGGAATGCGGGGCGAAGCTGGATTTCTATGCTGGCAAAGATGGGGCCGGCAACGACGCGCTTCGGCTGGAAACCATCATCGCCTCGCTGGGGATCAAGGGCGTCAAGAAACCGGCGGCACAGGCGCTGGCCGAGCGCTACGGCACCTTGGCCGAGTGGCGGACGGCGATGGAGCGCGCGGCCGGGCAGGCGCCGGGGCAGCCCTGGCTCGATTTGGTCGCCACCCCTGATGTGGGAGAGGTCGCGGCCGAGGAACTGGCCGGCTTCTTCGCGGAAGAGCGCAACCTCGCCATCGTCCACGGCCTGATGGAGCGGCTGACCGTGCTGGAGGCCGAGGTGCCGAAGGCCAGCAACTCTCCCATCGCCGGCAAGACCGTGGTCTTCACCGGCACGCTGGAGCGGATGACCCGGTCGGAGGCGAAGGCGCGCGCCGAGTCGCTGGGCGCCAAGGTGGCGGGTTCTGTCTCCGGCAAGACCGACTATCTCGTCGCCGGGGCCGACGCCGGCAGCAAGGCAGCCAAGGCCAAGGAACTGGGCGTCGAGATCCTGACCGAGGATGAATGGCTGGCCAGGATCGGCGGCTGACCTGATACCGAATCCCACATTCGCCAAAATGTCGCATCCCCATTCGGTCGGATTGACGGGCGGGGTTGGGGGGAGTGAAATCAGACAACGCTTATAGGAAAAAGCGAAACCATGCCGGGCAGGCGGCCCGCCCTTCCAGCGGAGGGCGGCGCCGATGGGCGGTCAACGCCCGCACCCGCCGACCCGGCGCCCAGCAAACGGGGGACGAAGGAAACGCCATGGAGCCAATTCAGTGGTCGCGCTGGATGAGCGTGGGCAACGACGCGCTGGACGAGGATCACCGCGTCCTGATCGCCATCGTCAACAAGCTGTATGACGAGGCCAACCGCCAGGACCCCGCCCTCATCGAAGCAATCCTCAACGAGCTGATCGCCTACACCCGCCACCATTTCGCGGAGGAGGAGGCGCAGATGGAGCGGTTGAGTTATCCGACCTTCACCGCGCACAAGGCCCTGCACGATCGGCTGACCCAGCAGGTCGAAAGCTACCGCGACGATTTCCGCGCCAATGGCGGCCGGATCAGCGGCGAAGAGGTTTTCCTGTTCTGCTCCGACTGGCTGGGCAAGCACATCCTGAAGGAAGACACCCGCTTCGGCGAATATGCCGGCAACGGCGCGGAATTGGCGGTGGCGGAGTAGGGGAGAATGATGCCTCCCTCTTCCCCTTGGAGCCCTGTATAAAGAAAATTGCCTAAAATATTGAAATAACTAAGAACGCAGAAAATTGCCGCGAATTGCGCACAGCGCCCGCTCCGAAAGGGGAGGGCGCTCTTTCTTTTGCGTGACCCGTCGTGCCGGCAGGGGAGGGGAGTGCGCACAAAGAAAAAGCCCTCCCCGGTGGGGGAGGGCAGGGGCAGACCCAATCGAAAACCGGCCCGATCGAAAACCTGTGGAGATCAGGCGACCGCCAACTGGTCCAGGCTGCGGCGCGCCATCGGCAGCGAAACCGCCGTCTCGTAGCGCCAGGCGCTGCGGTCGGCGAACAGCGCGCGCAGCAGCTGGTTGTTCAGCGCGTGGCCGGAGCGCACGCCATGGAAATGGCCGACGATCGGCGCGCCGGCCAGATACAGGTCGCCGACGGCGTCGAGGATCTTGTGGCGCACGAACTCGTCCTTGAAGCGCAGGCCCTCGGCGTTCATCACCGTGTCGCCGGAGATGACCACCGCGTTGTCAAGCGAGCCGCCACGGGCGAGGCCCATCTTGCGCAGCCCCTCCACCTCGTGCAGGAAGCCGAAGGTACGGGCGCGGCTGATCTCGTCCTTGAAGCTGTCCGGGTCGATCTCCAGCGCGCGGGCCTGACGGGAGATGGCGGCGCTGTCGAAATCGATCTCGAAGCTGTAGCTGGTGGCGTCGTCGGGCGTGAAGGACGCGCTCTTGACGCCGTCGCCGATGACGACCGGCTTCAGGATGCGGATGATGCGGCGGGGCGACTTCTGCACGGCGACGCCGGCCTGCTCGATGGCGGCGACGAAGGGGGCGGCGCTGCCGTCCATGATCGGCACCTCGATGCCGTCCAGCGACACGATGGCATTGTCGATGCCGCAGCCGGCCAGCGCTGACATCAGATGCTCGATCGTGCCGACGGTGGTGCCATGGTCGTTGCCGATGACCGTGCACAGGCGCGTGTCGACCACCGTGTCCCAACGCGCCGGAATGACGGCGGCGGCACCCTGGCGGTCGGTGCGCAGAAAGGTGATCCCGGAATTCGCATCGGCCGGCGAAATCGTCAGCGTGACGATGACGCCCGAATGCAGCCCGACGCCGGCGATGGTCACCGACTTCTTCAGGGTCTGCTGGAACATTCCGTCCGCGTTGCTGCGATTGTTGGCCACGATGTCTTTTCCATCTTGGTCGTGAAGGAGAGGTTCCCGGCAATGCCGCGCCGCAAGATCTTGGAAGATCATCGCGTCGTCGGCTTTCGCTTTCGACCATGCTGATAGGTAACACCCGAGGTTGGAAATCGGCAAATCACTCATTGTTACCGTTTGTTGCAGGGCAAAAGTGGTGCGCTATACAAGCAATCAGCTTGGCCCTGCATGAAAGAGGCAACAAAAAAATCCCCGGAGACGCACGATGGCGCCGCCGGGGTCCGAAAGGTTCGGTCAGGTTGTGGAGCCGCCGGCGCCGCGATTAGGAGACTGCGGCGACGGCGGTTATCTCCGGCTTTCGCCGGGATCGGCCGGCCGCCGGAAAGGGTCCGGCGGCCAAGGTCGGTTCACGTCCGGGCAGGTCCGTCCGCTCAGTTGGCCTGACGGCGCAGGAAGGCCGGAATGTCCAGTTCCTCCTGCTCGCCCGGCTTGGCATCCACCCGCGGGGCCGGAGCCTGCGGCTGAGCGGCCGGATAGCCCGGAGCCTGCTGCGGAGCGCTCTGCTGCGGCGGATAGGCCGGCTGCTGCTGCGGGGCCGCAGGGTACTGCGCCGGGTAGCCCTGATGGGGAGCCTGCGGCTGCTGCTGCGGATAGGCGGGCTGCTGCTGCGGATAGCTCTGGGGCGCCGGCTGATAGGCCTGCGGAGCCTGCTGCGGCTGGTACGCCTGGGGCGCCGGCTGATGCACGGGCTGGGGTGCCGGCGGGTGCGCCGGTTCGGACTTGCGGCCGAGGCCGGTCACCAGACCGAACAGGAAGTTGCCCTTGCGGGCCGGCGCCGGTTCCGGCGCGGGGGCCGGGGCCGGACCGACGGACAGGCCGCCGGGATGCTGCTGGCCGTGATGCTGCTGATGGCCCTGCGGCGCATTGTGGTGCTGCGGAGCGGCCATCGGCGCGGGCTGCTGCGGCTGATGCTGGGGCTGATGATGACCCTGCATCTGCGGCGCCTGGGGGGCGTGCTGCTGGGGAGCAGGCTGCTGCGGGGTCGACAGCGGCGCGGCGCCGACGGTCACCGGCTGGCGCGGGGCATCGGCAGGCTTCGGGGCGAAGAAGTGGCCGCCCTGGTTTTCGCCATGCAGCGGGCCGGCCGACGGTTTCGGCGCTTCCGCATGCTGCTGAGCCGGCTGCTGCTGCTGGGCCGGGTCGTGCTGGATGGCGGCGGCACCGGCGGTGATCGGCTGCGGCGTGCGGAGGCCGGCGGCGGCGCTCGGGATGGGCGAGGCTTGGGTGGCGGCCGGGGCCGGCGCGCCGGTCAGGTTGCCGGGAGCGCCCGGCTTCTTGGCACGGTCGCCCGGGATCAGCGACAGGTTGACCGGGTGCAGGGTGCGCGGGTTGCTCATCGCCGCGGCGTCGATGCCGGTGGCGACGACCGACACGCGCATCACGCCGTCCAGCGAGCTGTCGAAGGTCGAGCCGAAGATGATGTTGGCGTCGGGATCGACCTCGTCACGGACGCGGTTGGCCGCCTCGTCGACCTCGAACAGAGTCATGTCGTAGCCGCCGGTGATGTTGATGAGGACGCCGCGGGCACCCTTCATCGACACGTCGTCCAGCAGCGGGTTGGAGATGGCGGCCTCGGCGGCCTCGATGGCGCGGCGTTCGCCGCCGGCCTCGCCGGTGCCCATCATCGCCTTGCCCATCTCCGTCATGACGGACCGGATGTCGGCGAAATCCAGGTTGATCAGGCCAGGCATCACCATCAGGTCGGTGACGCCGCGCACGCCCGAATGCAGAACGTCGTCGGCCATCTTGAAGGCGTCCGCGAAGGTCGTCTTCTCGTTGGCGATGCGGAACAGGTTCTGGTTCGGGATGATGATGAGGGTGTCGACATACTGCTGCAGTTCGGCGATGCCGCCTTCCGCCAGCCGCATGCGGTGGCCGCCCTCGAAATGGAAGGGCTTGGTGACGACGCCGACGGTCAGGATGCCGCGCTCGCGGGCCGCGCGCGCGATGACCGGTGCCGCGCCGGTGCCGGTGCCGCCGCCCATGCCGGCGGTGATGAACACCATGTTGGAGCCTTCGAGGAACTGCACGATCTCGTCGATCTGCTCCTCGGCCGAGGCGCGGCCGACATCCGGCTTGGAGCCGGCGCCGAGGCCCCTGGTGGTGCCGGTGCCCAGCTGGATGCGCTTTTCGCACAGCGAACCCTTCAGCGCCTGCGCGTCGGTGTTGCCGACGACGAAGTCCACGCCTTCCAGGTTCGACTTGATCATGTTGTTGACGGCGTTGCCGCCGGCGCCGCCGACGCCGAACACGGTGATGCGCGGCTTCAACTCGGGCTCGATCTGGGGGATGGTCACGTTGATCATTCTATTCAGGCCTCCACAACCTGTTTTCGTTGGGTTTGATGTTTGATATGCCGCGACCGGCGCCCGGTTGTGTCCGGTGTCTGTCCGATCGGGAATCGGTGAATGGCGGCGGCGGGGAGAGTCATCTACAGGTTCTCCCGCAGCCACAGGCCGACGCGGCCGAGGAGCCCGGTTGACGCGACCGCCTCTTGGCCGGTCACCATCAGCTCCGTCGGGTTGCGGACGGCATGCAGGAGAAGGCCCGCCACCGTCGAGAAGGCCGGTCCGCCATGCGCCTCGTTGAGGCCGGCGATCCGGGTGGGACGGGCGATGCGGACCTGCTTGTCCAGGATGGGGGCGGCCATATCGCGCGTGTTCGGCAGCTGGCTGGCGCCGCCGGTCAGCACGACGCGCCGGCCGACCAGCTTGGAATGTCCCGACTGCTCGATGGCGCTGCGCACCTCTTCGAAGATTTCTTCCATCCGGGCCTGGATGATGCTGACCAGGAAGGAGCGCGGGTGGCTGGCGGTGCCGCTGCCGCTGCGTTCGTCCTCGCCGATCTGCGGCACTTCGATCATCTCGCGCTCATCGGCCGGGTTCACCCGGGCGCTGCCGTAGAGAACCTTCAGCCGTTCGGCATGGGCCAGCGGCGTGGTCAGGCCGTGGGCGATGTCGTTGGTGACGTGGCGGCCGCCGAGGGGCACGAAGCCGGTCCACACCAGATTGCCCTCGGCGAAGATCGAGATGGTGGTGCCGCCGCCGCCGATGTCGACGCAGGCGGCCCCCATCTCCATCTCGTCCTCCACCAGACAGGCGAGGCCGGAGGCGAAGGGGCTGACCACGACGGACTCGATGTTCAGGTGGCAGCGGGCGACGCAGGCGCCCAGCGTGAGAATGGCGCCCTTGGTAGCCGTGACCACATGCAGCTGGGTGCCCAGCGTATGGCCGCTCATCCCCTTGGGATCGCGGATGCCGCGGATGCCGTCCAGGGTGAAGCTCAGCGGGATGGTGTGGATCAGCGCCTGATCGGGGCCGGCCTGCAGGGTGCGGGCGTGGGCCATGGCGCGACGGATGTCGCCCTCCGTCACCTCCTGGCCGGAAACGGGGACGGTGGCGGTGAAGGCGTGGGAGCGCGGGTTGCCCATCGACAGGTTGACGACGACGTCGTGTACCGTCTCGCCGGCCATCTGTTCGGCGGCATGCACGGCGGCGCCGATCGAGGTCTCCGCCGCCTCCATGTCGATGATGGTTCCGGCGCGGATGCCCGTGGCGATCTGGTGGCCGACGCCGATCACGCGGAGGGAGCCGGGCTCCTCCATCCGCGCGATGACGCAGCACACCTTCGTCGAGCCGACGTCCAGCGCCGTGACGATCCCGCCACGGGCCGGCCGCTTCGGCTTCTTGGCGCCGTTGAATCCCATCCCGAACATGCCCCCCAAGACTTCCATTCTACTCTTGTCTGCCGGCGATAAGCGCTTCCCCACAAGAGCTCATCGCCGACCGGCCTTATGATTTCTTGCCGTTCTTTTTCTTCGTATCGTCGTCCCAGCCCGGAAGCTGGGCGGTGGACGAGGTCTGGATCGCGGCACGGTCGGGCAGGCGCAGGTCGATGGCGACGATGTCGCGGTCCAGCACACGGCCTGCCGTCTGCATCTGTTCCAGCTGGCGCAGCGCACGGCGCATCTCGGCGGTGCCCTCCGGCAGCTTCACAGCCACGCCGTTGTTCAGCTGCAGGTTCCAGCGGCGGTCGCTGATCCAGCTGGCCGAGGACAGCAGCGGCGCGACCGTGGGCGCGCCTTCCAGCGCCGACAGCAGGGTGTGGACCTGCTGCGGGGCGTTGGCGCCGATCACCTGCGGCAGAGTCTCGATCCGCTGGTTGCCGCGGCGCGCCAGTTCCGCCGCGTCGGCCAGCGGACGGCCGGCGCGGTCGATGACGGTGAACTGGCGGTCATGCTGCCAGATCGCCATCGGTTGGCGTTCCGACAGCTGGATATAGAGGAAGCCGGGCAGCCGCCGCTCGATGGAGGCCGACGACACCCAGGGCAGCTCCTCCAGCCGCTGCTTGGCGTCGGCCAGATCGATCGACAGGATCGGCTCGCCCCGGCGCACGCCCAGCGCGTCGAGCACGGCGTCGCGCTCCGTCTCGCTGCGGCCGACCACCAGGATCTCCGACAGGCGGAAGCCCATGTTGCCGGTCAGCCGGATGACGCTGTCCTGCGCCGCCTCCAGCGTGTCGGCCAGAGTGCCGCGCTTCCAGGCGGAACCGGCGGTGGCGGTCAGGCCCAGCACCGGCACCAGCAGCAGCGCCGCCTTGACGGCGGAGCGGGTCCAGCGCGGCCAGGCGCGGCGCCGCTTGCCTTTCTGCGCCGACGCGGCCATGGCGCGCGGCGGGGTCGGCATTTCGTCCCGGGCGCGCGCACCGGCGGCGGCGGCGCGGAAATCCGGGTCGGCCATCAGGCGAGCTGACATGCGGCGTTCTCCACGAGCCAGCCGACCAGCGCGCCGTAGGTGATCCCCACATGCGCGGCCTGTTCGGGCACCAGCGACAGGGGCGTCATGCCCGGCTGGTTGTTGATCTCCAGGAAGTACAGACCGTCCGTTCCCGGCCGGCTGTCATCCCAGCGGAAGTCGCTGCGCGACACGCCCCGGCAGCCCAGGGTGTGGTGCGCAAGCACCGCCAGCCGCTTCGCCTCCTCCGCCACCGCCTCGGGAACCGCGGCGGGGATGGTGTGGACGGCGTGGCCGGCGCTGTATTTCGCGGTGTAGTCGTAGACCTGAGCCTGAAAGACGATCTCGGTCACCGCCAAAGCGCGGTCACCCATGACGCCCACGGTCAGTTCGCGACCGGGGATGAACTCCTCGATCAGCGCGCGTTCGCCAAAGGTCCACGCATCGCCGACCGGGCTGTTCTGCCCCTCGCGGACCAGGGTTACGCCAACGGTCGAGCCTTCGTCCACAGGCTTGACGATATAGGGCGCCGGCATGGGGTGGGTACCGCCGGTGATCTCCCCGCGGGACAGGACCATGCCTTTGGGGGAGCGGACGCCGACGGTGTCCAGCACCCGCTTGGTCATCGCCTTGTCCATGGCGATGGCGGCGGCCTGGACGCCCGAATGGGTGTAGGGCAGGCCGAGGAACTCCAGCACGCCCTGGATCGTCCCGTCCTCGCCGCCGCGGCCGTGCAGGGCGTTGAACACCACGTCGGGACGCGGGTTGCTCAGGGCATGCATCAGCCCGCCCAGGTCGCGCTGCACGTCGACGGCGGTGACGCGGTAGCCTTCCTCCTCCAGCGCCTTGGCGACGCCGGCCCCGCTGACCAGCGATACCTCGCGCTCGGCCGACCAGCCGCCCATCAGGACGGCGACATGCTTCTTGTGGGCGTGGAGCAGGGCTTCGGTCATTGGGCGGCTCCTTCGGCGGCGGGAACGCCGATGCGCTTGATTTCCCACTCCAGCGTGACGCCGCTGGTCTCGAACACGCGGCGGCGGACCTCCTCGCCCAGTGCTTCCAGCTGGGCGGCGGTGGCCGTGCCGTTGTTGATCAGGAAGTTGCAGTGCTTTTCGGACACCTGCGCGTCGCCGATGGACAGGCCGCGGCAGCCGGCCTTGTCGATCAACTCCCAGGCCTTGTGGCCCTCAGGATTCTTGAAGGTCGAACCGCCGGTGCGGGAGCGGACAGGCTGGCTGTCGGCGCGCTTGTCGGAGATCTCGGCCATGCGCCGCGCGATCTCCAGCGGGTTGCCGGGTTCGCCGCGCAGGACCGCGCCGGTGAAGATGCAGTCCTCCGGCGCCGCGCTGTGGCGGTAGGTGAAGCCCATGCCGGCATGGCTGAACTCCAGCCGCCGGCCGTCACGCGCCACGGCGGTGGCGGAGACCAGCACGTCGGCAAGCTCGCGGCCATAGGCGCCGCCGTTCATGCGCAGCGCGCCGCCGATGGTGCCGGGAATACCGGAGAGGAACTCCAGCCCGGTGATCCCGGCGTCGCGGGCGACCATGGCGACGTTGAGGTCGAGCGCCGCCGCACCGGCCGTCAGCGTCATCCCGTCAGCCGCTATGTCGGTGAAGCCGCGGCCGAGCCGGATGGTGACGCCCGGCACGCCGCCGTCCCGCACCAGCAGGTTGGAGGCGACGCCGATCACCGTCACCGGCACCTCTGCCGGCAGAGCCGCCAGGAAGTCGGCAAGGTCGTCGGCGTCGGCCGGGCGGAACATCACCTCGGCCGGGCCGCCGACGCGGAACCATGTCACCGGCGCCAGCGAAGCGTCGGCGGTCAGCCGGCCGCGCACCGCGGGCATCCGTGTCATCAGATGGCCGTTGGGCAGGTGGCCGTCTGCCGGGCTCATGCGGGGCGCTGCCGTCATCGCGTGGCGCCGTAGAGGGACGACAGCTCGCCCGGCAGGGCGTTCGCCCACTGGGTGATGTTGCCGGCGCCCAGGCAGACGACGAAGTCGCCGGGCCGCGCCATCTCGCGCACGACCTGCGCCAGTTCCTGCTGGTTCTGCAGGGCCACGACATGGCGGTGGCCATGCATGCGCAGGCCCTCCACCAGGCTGTCGCGGCTGACGCCCTCGATCGGCGCCTCACCGGCGGCGTAGACGTCGGCGACGATCACGGCGTCGGCGTCGTTGAAGCAGGTGCAGAACTCCTCGAACAGGGCGGCGAGGCGGGAATAGCGGTGCGGCTGGACCACGGCGATGGTGCGGCCGGTGCCGGCCGTGCGCGCGGCCTTCAGCACCGCGGCGATCTCCACCGGATGGTGGCCGTAATCGTCGATGACGGTGATGCCGTTGGCCTCGCCGGTCTTGGTGAAGCGGCGCTTCACGCCCTGGAACTTGGCCATGCTGTCGCGCATCACCACGTCGGGCAGGCCCATCTCGTTGCCGACCGCGAAGCAGGCCAGCGAGTTCTGGACATTGTGCGGCCCGTACATCGGCAGGCGCACGCCGGCGATTGCGCGGCTCTCGCCGGTGTGGCGGTCGTAGATCAGCACGTCGTACTTGGCGCCTTCCGGACCCAGCTCCACGTTGACCGCGCGGATGTCGGCCTGCGGCGAGAAGCCGTAGGTGACGATGCGGCGGTCAGAGACGCGGGGGATCATCGCCTGCACCTCGGGATGGTCGATGCAGAGCGCGGCGAAGCCGTAGAAGGGGATGTTCTGGACGAAGCTGTCGAAGGCGGCCCGCGCGTTGTCGAAGGTGCCGTAGAAGTCCAGATGCTCCGGATCCATGTTGGTGACGACGGCGATGCAGGCCGGCAGCTTCACGAAGGTGCCGTCGCTCTCGTCCGCCTCCACCACCATCCAGTCGCCGGTGCCGAGCCGGGTGTTGGAGCCGTAGGCGTTGATGATGCCGCCGTTGATGACGGTGGGGTCGAGGTTGGCATGCTCCAGCATATGGCCGACCATCGAGGTCGTCGTGGTCTTGCCATGGGTGCCGCCGATGGCGATGGCCCATTTCAGGCGCATCAGTTCGCCCAGCATCTCGGCGCGGCGGACCACCGGAACCAAGGCGGCGCGGGCGGCCACCACCTCCGGATTGTCGCGCTTGACGGCGGAGGAGACGACGATCACCGCGGCGCCGGCGATGTTCTCGCCGCGATGGCCGACGAACACCTTGATGCCCAGCTCGCGCAGGCGCTTGACGTTGGCGTTCTCGGCGAGGTCGGAGCCCTGGACGGTATAGCCCAGGTTCCGCAGCACCTCGGCGATGCCGCTCATGCCGATGCCGCCGATGCCGACGAAGTGGATGGTGCCGATCGAGAGGGGGAGGGCGCGCATGTCAGGCTTACTTTCCGCGGCGAAGCATCAGGCGAAGGGTGGCGTCGACCGCCTCATCGGACAGGTCGTCGGGGAGGGGTTGCGATCCGTGGATCATCGACAGGCGGTCACGCAGGAAGCCGCCTTCGGCGAGGAAGCGCGGCACCAGCGGGCAGCCGGGACGGTTGTACCAGCCGCCCTCGGTCCGCGTCATGTCCGCCGGCCAGTCCTGCAGCGGACGCGGGGGCGGTCGGGTCAGAGCCCTGGCTTTGATCATTCCGCGGCCCCCTTGGCGCTGGCGCCGGCGGCGGACCGCCGGGCGGGTTGGGATCGGTCGTGGTCGGTCAGGCTTGGGTCGGTCTTGAAGGGATTGGTGCGGCCGGTTCCGCCGTCCAGCATCGCCAGCACGGCGTCGGCCAGTGCGGTGGCGGCGTCGGCGGTGCCCCAGTCGTGGGCGGCCCGCGCCGCGGCGGCAAGCGCCTGGGGGTCGGCCAGCAGGGAGGACAGCCGCTCGGCCAATGCCTGGGCGGTGAAGGAGGGCTGCGGCACCAGCCAGGCGGCGCCGGCCTCGGCCAGATGGCGGGCATTGGCGGTCTGGTGGTCGTCGGTGGCGTGCGGGTAGGGCACCAGGATCGCCGGACGGCCGACGCAGGTCAGCTCGGCGATGGTGGAGGCGCCGGCACGCGTGACGGCGAGATGGCAGGCGGCCAGCCGCTCCGGCACATCGCGGAAGAAAGTCTGCAGCTCGAGCCGGGCGAGGCCCAGCGGCTCCAGCGCGTCGCGGGCGGCCTCCAGGTCTTCCGGGCGGCACTGCTGCGCCAGATGGATGCGGGCGCGCATCTCCTCCGGCAGCAGGGCGAGCGCCGCCGGGATCACCTCGGAAAACACGCGGGCACCCTGGCTGCCGCCCATCACCAGCAGGCGGATCGGGCCGGTGGCGCCGGGCGCCTCGTAGGGGGACAGGCGGCGGGCGGCGACCGCCGGACGGACGGGGTTGCCGGTGCGGACGATCTTGGCGCGCTGCGCATCGCCCAGCTTTTCGATGTCGCAAAAGGCGACGGCGATGCGGCTGGCTCCGGCGACCAGCATCCGGTTGGCGCGTCCCAGCACGGCGTTCTGTTCGTGCAGCAGGGCCGGCAGCTTCGACTGGATGGCGGCATAGACGGTGGGCACGGACGGGTAGCCGCCGAAGCCGACGACCGCAGCGGGATCGAGCCGGCGCATCAGCGCGCGCGCCTCCAGCAGGCCGAGCCCCATCTGCAGGGCGGCCTTCAGCTTGCCGACGATGCCGGCGCCGGGCGAGGCGGCGCGGATGCGGTGGACCGGCACCTCCGGCAGATTCTCGCCGAAGGCGTGGCCGCGCTTGTCGGTGACCAGCGTCACGGCGCGACCGCGGGACAGCAGCTCGCGCGCCAGGGCCTCGGCCGGGAACATGTGTCCGCCGGTGCCGCCCGCGGCCAGCACGATCACTTTGTTGGCGTTCGCGTCGTAGGTCGTCGCGCTCAAGTCCATCGGCCTCCTCATTCCAGGGGGCCGAAGCGTTTGCGTGTCAAAGCCAATACCATACCCATGCCGAACCCGAGAGCGAGCAGCGAGGAGCCGCCGTAGGAGATGAACGGCAGGGTCATGCCCTTGGTCGGCATAAGATGCAAGGACGAACCCATGTTGATCGCCGCCTGAAGCCCGAACTGGATCAGAAGACCGGCGGCGGCCAGCAGGACGAAGTAGTTGTTGTCGTTGAAGATGCGGGCGAATCCACGCAGCACGACGAAGGCGAACAGCACCACCAGGCCCAAGCAGAAGATCAGACCCAGCTCTTCCCCGGCGACGGCGAAGATGAAGTCGGCATGGCTGTCGGGCAGGTAGAACTTGACCGTGCCCTGGCCGGGGCCGGTTCCCATCAGGCCGCCGTTGGCGAAGGCCTCCAGCGAGCGGTTGACCTGGTAATTGTCGCCGGCATGGGGGTCGAGGAAGCGGTCGATGCGGCTGGTGACGTGCGGCAGCGTGTAATAGGCGCCGACCAGCCCGACGACACCCAACCCGCCGAGCCCCATCACCAGCACGAGGTTCAGCCCGGCCAGGAAGAACTGGGTGAACCAGACGGCGGAGACGACGAAGGTCATGCCCAGGTCGGGCTGCAGGATCAGGCCGACCATGGTGATGCCGTACAGCACCATCGACACCAGCGCGCCGGGGAAGCCGGGATTGGTGCGCGACAGCGAGAACAGCCAGGCCGCGACCACGGCGAAGGCCGGCTTCACGAACTCCGACGGCTGGATCGACAGGCCGGGGATATGGATCCAGCGGCGGGCGCCCTTGATCTCCACGCCCACAACCAGGGTGGCGTAGACCAGCACCACCGAGATCAGGAACGCCCCCAGCGCCACCCGCCGCACGCCGCGCGGGCTGAGCAGCGAGACGCCGATCATGATGATGATCGCCGGGATCAGCATCATCACGTGGCGTTCGACGAAATAGAAGGTGTCCTGGATGCCGATGCGCTCGGCCACCGGCGGGCTGGCCGCGGTGATCAGAACGGTGCCGAGGAACATCAGCAAGGCGACGGCGCCCAGTTGCCAGCGGTCGACGGTCCACCACCAGCGACCGAAGATCGATTGGTCGGTGCGGTCGAAGGTGATCATGCAACGCCTCCGCTGGTACCGGTCCCGGTGTTCTCATGCGCGGAGACGATGTTCGCGACATAGGCCGCGAAGGCGTCGCCGCGCTTCTCGAAATTGGCGAACTGGTCCCACGAGGCGCAGGCCGGAGACAGCAGCACGCAAGAGCCCTCCAGCCGTTCCGCCAGCGCCATCCCGGCCGCCTTCGCGGTCGCGACATCCAGCGTTCCGCAGCGTGTATAGGCAACGCCCTGCGCATCCAGCCATGCGGCGAATTGTTCCTGCGCCTCGCCGATCAGGAAGGCATGGCGCACGCGGCCCATATAGCCCTCCAGCCCGTTCAGCCCGGTGTCCTTGGCCTGTCCACCGAGGATCCAGTAGATCGGGTCGAAGGTCGCCAGCGCCTTTTCCGTGGCGTCGGCGTTGGTCGCCTTGCTGTCGTTGACGAAGCGCACGCCGCTTGCCGTGCCGACCAGTTGCTGCCGGTGGGCGAGGCCGGGGAAGGTCGCCATCGCCGCGACGATGGCCGGCACCGGCAGGCCTGCGGCCTTGCAGGTGGCAAAGGCGGCGGCGGCGTTCTGCCAGTTGTGGGCGCCCAGCAGGGTCGGCAGCGCCGACAGCTCCGCCACCCGCACCGCCTCGCTGTCGGTGTCGTCGACCAGCCAGCCGTCGGCGGCGTAGACGCCGCCCGCCACCGGTCCCTGGGCCGAGATCGGCCAGATGCGCTGGTCGCCGGCGGCGACGAGGTCGGCGTGGATCGTCCGGCAATGCTCGTCGTCCACCCCGATCACCGCGGTGCGCGGCCGGGTCTGGCGGTGGAAGATCAGCTTCTTCGCGGCGACGTAACCTTCCATCCCGCCATGGCGGGCGAGATGGTCGGGCGTGATGTTCAGCAGGACCGCGATGTCGAAGGTGATGGAGTGGGTCAGCTCCAGCTGGTAGCTCGACATCTCCAGGACGCAGGTGTTGCCCGATCCGATCGGATCGAAGGTCAGCACCGGCGTGCCGAGGTTGCCGCCCACGGCGGCCTTGCGCCCGGCGGCGGCCAGGATGTGGCCGACCAGCGTGGTGGTGGTCGATTTGCCGTTGGTGCCGGTGATGCCGATGAAGGCGCAGTCGCGCTCCGCCCGGCCCAGCAGCTCGATGTCGCAGATCAGTTCGATCCCCAGCGCGCGGGCACGCTCGGCCACCGGGTGCGGCTTGGGGAAGGTGTGGGGGATACCGGGCGACCAGACGATGGTGGTCAGGTCCGACAGGTCGGCAGTGGCGAAATCGACCACGGCGAAGCCCTCCGCCTCCGCCGCGGCGCGGGAAGCGGGGTTGTCGTCCCACACCCGCACCTCGGCCCCGCTGTCGCGCAGTGCGCGGGCGGTGGCGAGGCCGGACTTGCCCAGCCCCATCACCGCGACGGGCAGCTCCTGCATATAGAACAGGTCGATCATCGCCGGTCCCCCCTCAGCGCAGCTTCAGCGTGGACAGGCCGACCAGCGCCAGGATCGAGGCGATGATCCAGAAGCGGATCACCACCGTCGGTTCGGCCCAGCCTTTTTTCTCGAAATGATGGTGCAGCGGCGCCATGCGGAACACCCGCTTGCCGGTCAGCTTGAAGGAGGCGACCTGCACGATCACCGACACCGTCTCCAGCACGAACAGGCCGCCGATGATGGCGAGCACGATCTCGTGCTTGGTCACCACGCTGACCGCGCCCAGCGCGCCGCCCAGCGACAGCGACCCGGTGTCGCCCATGAAGACCATCGCCGGCGGGGCGTTGTACCAGAGGAAGCCGATGCCGGCGCCGATCAGCGCGCCACAGAAGATCGTCAGTTCGCCGGAGCCCGGCACATGATGGATCTGCAGGTAGTTGGCGAAGATCGCATTGCCCGAGAGGTAGGAGATCAGGGCGAAGCAGCCGGCCGCGATCATCGTCGGCACGATGGCCAGCCCGTCCAGACCGTCGGTCAGGTTCACCGAGTTCGACGCGCCGACCATGATGAAGGCGCCGAAGGGGACGAAGAACCAGGACAGCTGGATCAGGAAATCCTTGACGAAGGGCACCGCGACGCCGCCCGACAGCGGCGGGGCCGACACCCACATGATCAGCGTCGAGGCGACCAGCCCGATGGTGATCTCCCAGCCCAGGCGGAAGCGGCCGGACAGGCCCTTGGTGTTGCGCTTGGTCAGCTTCAGGTAATCGTCGCCGAAGCCGATCAGGCCGTAGCCGATGGTCACCAGCAGTACGATCCAGATATAGGCGTTGGTCAGGTCGGCCCACAGCAGGGTGCTGACCGTCATCGCGATCAGGATCATCAGGCCGCCCATGGTGGGCGTGCCCTTTTTCTTGAAGTGGGTTTCCGGGCCATCGGCGCGGATGGGCTGGCCTTCGCCCTGCTTGCGCTTCAGCCAGGCGATCAGGCGGGGAAAGAACACGAAGCTCATGACCAGCGACGTCAGCACGGCGCCGCCGGTCCGGAAGGTGAGATACCGGAACAGGTTGAACGGCGTGAAGACGTCGGCCAGACCGAAGAGGAGGTTGTAGAGCATTTGGGTCCGTCAGCCTCGCGGCGCCTGCGCGGACTGCGCCGCCGCCTGTGGCTGGTTGGTGGTTCGGGAGGCGGCTTTGTCCTCGCTTTCGCGCCCGCTGTCGAGTGCCGCGAGCGCATCGACGATCAGACCTGTACGACTGCCCAAGGACCCCTTGACCATGATGACGTCGCCGCCCTTTACGGTCCCGGTTACGATGGGGGCCAGCTCCACGCTTGTCTCGGTCCAGGCGCCGCGCATCGCCGCCGGCAGGCGGTGGAACAGCGCCTTCATGTGTGGTCCGCAGGCATAGACGGCGTCCACCTGCGCGGCGCGCAGCGGCTCCGCCAGCGCGATGTGCAGCGCGTCGGCGCGGTCGCCCAGCTCCCGCATGTCGCCCAGCACGGCGATGCGCCGGCCGCCGGCGCCGGGGTCAATCTTGCCCAGCACCTCCAGCGTCGCCGACATGGCGGCCGGGCTGGCGTTGTAGCTCTCGTCGATCAGGGTGAACGCGCCCTGCGGCAGCTGGATGCGCTTGCGGGTGCCGCGGCCCTTGACCGGCTGCAGGCTGGACAGGGAACGGGCGGCCGCAGCGACATCGGCGCCCAGCGCCTTCACCGCCAGCAGCACCGCCAAGCTGTTCATCACCCAATGCTTGCCCGGCAGCGACAGGCAATACTGCAGCCGCTCGCCGCGGATGACCGCGGTCACCGCGCTGCAGGTGGCGTGCAGCGAATAGTCGACCAGCCGGGCGTCGGCCTCCTCATGGGCGCCGAAGCTCCAGATTTTGGTCAGGCCGCGGCGGCGCGCGGCGGCGGCCAGCCGGGCATATTGTCCGTTGTCGCGGTTCAGCACGGCGACGCCGTCCACGCCCATCCCTTCGAAGATCTCGGCCTTGGCGTCGGCGATGGCCTCGACGCCGGAGAAGAATTCCAGATGCGCCGCCTCGACCGTGGTGATGATGGCGACATGCGGCTTGACCTGCCGGGACAGGGGCCCGAGTTCGCCGGCGTGGTTCATCCCCAGCTCGAACACGCCATAGGCGCAGTCGGCGGGCAGGCGGGCGAGCGACAGCGGCACGCCCCAATGGTTGTTCAGGCTGCCTTCGGTGGCATAGGTCGAGCCTTGCGCCGACAGGACGTGGCGCAGCGTCTCCTTGGTGCCGGTCTTGCCGACCGAGCCGGTGACGCCGACGAAGCGCGCGCCGCAGTGCGCCCGCGCGACCTTGCCCAGCGCCGCCATCGCCTCCAGCGTATCGACCGGGGAGATCAGCAGCGGCGCATCTGCCGGCAAACCGTCGGGCAGATGGTCGACCAGCGCCGCAGCGGCCCCGGCGGCCAGAGCGGCGCCGACGAAGGCGTGCCCGTCGAAATTCGGTCCGCGGATGGCGACGAACAGGTCGCCCGGCGCCACCTTGCGGCTGTCGATGGTGACGCCGGTGGCGGTCCAGGCGGACGGGCCGGCCAGACGCCCGCCGGTGGCGGCCGCCGCGTCCTCCGCAGTCCAGAGGACCGTCTTGTCCGTCGTCATGTCCCCGCTCATGCTCCAATCTCCGCTACGGCTTTCCGGGCCTCGTCCGCATCGTCGAACGGACGCACCTCGGTACCGATCGTTTGTCCCTGTTCATGGCCCTTGCCGGCGATGACCAGCACGTCGCCGGGCTGAAGCTGCCGCACCGCGGTGCGGATCGCCTCGGCCCGGTCGCCGATCTCCTCCAGCCGGCCGGCCAGTTCCCCGGTGGCGCCGGCCAGCACCTGTCCCCGCACGAAGGCGGGGTCTTCGGTGCGCGGGTTGTCGTCGGTGACGATGGCGCGGTCGGCCAGTCTGGCTGCCAGCGCCCCCATCACCGGCCGCTTGCTGCGGTCGCGGTCGCCGCCGCAGCCGAACACCGTCACCAGATGGCGCGCGGCATGCGGCTTCAGCGCCCGCAGCACCGTTTCCAGCGCGTCGGGCGTGTGGGCGTAATCGACGTAGACCGTCGCCCCGTTGGGGTGGGTCGCGACATGCTGCAACCGGCCCGGCACGCCTTCCAGCGAGGGAAGGGCGGCCAGCGCCCGCTCGGCGTCGCCGCCGGATCCGATCACCAGCCCCAGCGCGCAGAGCACGTTCCAGGCCTGGAAGCGGCCGGCCAGCGGCAGGTCCACCGTCACGTCGCGGCCGAGCACGGACAGGGCGAGGCGCTGGCCATGGGCCAACGGCTCCACCCCGGTCACCCGAAGCTCGGTGCCGGCCAGACCATAGGACAGGACGCGGTGACCACGGTGGTTACAAATGGTGGCAAAATGTTGAAATTCCGGAGAGTCGGCGTTCAGCACCGCGATGGCGCCCGGCGGCAGGACCCGGTCGAACAGCATCGCCTTGGCGTCGCGATACGCCTCCATCGTGCCGTGATAGTCCAGGTGATCCAGCGTCAGGTTGGTGAAGCCGGCGGCCTTGATCGCCACGCCGTCCAGCCGGAACTGCTCCAGCCCGTGGCTCGACGCCTCCATCGCCAGATGGTCGATGCCGGCATCCTTGGCGGCGGCGAGGTCGCGGTGCAGCGACACCGGGTCCGGAGTCGTCATCCCGCCATAGCCGTGCAGGCCGGGGCCGAGCAGGCCCAGCGTGCCCAGGCTGCCGGCGGGCAGGCCGAGCCGCGTCCAGATCTGGGCGGCGAACTGGACGGTGGAGGTCTTGCCGTTGGTGCCGGTCACCGCCACCACCGTCTCCGGCTGGCGCCCGCCATGGAAGGCGGCGGCCATGCGCGCGAAGGCGAGGCGGGGTTGCGGATCGGTCAGCAGGACGGCGGTGGAGTCGGCTGGCAGTTCGGTGCCCTCGGGAGCCAACACGGCGACGGCACCCTTGGCGAGCGCGTCGGCGATGAAGGCACGGCCGTCGGCCTTCACGCCGGGCAAGGCGGCAAAGACAAAGCCGGGCCTGACCGCGCGGCTGTCGGCGGTCAGCCCGGCGATGTCGGGATCGGCAGCGCCGGCGGTGGCGTCAGCGCGGTTTGGTCTGAGTTGGGAAAGACGCAACGGTGCTTCCCTTCGACGGGGGTGGGGCGGTGACGGAGGGCAGGGTCTGTTGCCAGTTGGTGGAACCGGCGGCGTTCAGGTAGGTGGAGTTCAGGATTTCCGGGGCGTTCTCGTCCACCATCGGCGTGTTCAGCAGCGGGCCGATCTGCTTGACGATGCGGCCCACAGCCGGGGCGGCCACCCAGCCGCCCGTGGCGTAGCCGTAGGTCTTGGCCGTTGCCTTGGGCTCGTCCACCAGCACATAGACGATGTAGCGGGGATCATTCATCGGGAAGGCGCCCAGGAACGACGACATGCGCGAGTTCTTCTGGTAATGCCGCCCCTTCTGCTTGTCGGCGGTGCCTGTTTTTCCACCGACGACATAGCCCTTGACTTCCGCCGACTTGCCGGTGCCTTCGGTGACCACGAAGCGGAACATGCGCCGCATCATGTCGGAGGTCTGGCGCGACACCACCTGTTCGGTCGGAATCTCGTCGCCGGCTTTGCGCTTCAGCAGCGTCGGCTTGTGGAAGAGGCCGCCGTTGATGACGGACGCCGCGGCGGCCACCGTGTGCATCGGGCTGACCGAGATGCCGTGGCCGAAGGAGATGGTGTAGCTGTTGACCTCGCGCCACGGGTTGGGCACCAGCGGCCAGCCGCTTTCCGGCAGCTCCAGACCGGTGGGCTTGGTGAAGCCCATCTTGGTCATGAATGCCTTCTGCGCCGCCACGCCCACCTGCTGCACCATGCGCACGGAGCCGAGGTTGGAGGAGTGCTGGAACACTTCCGCCACCGTCAGGGCGCGGTGCAGGTTGTGGTAGTCGTTGATGGTGAAGCGGCCGATCTTGATCGGATGGGCCGCGTCGAACATGTCCGACACCCGGATCTTGCCGCTGTCGAAGGCCAACGCGGAGTTGAAGATCTTGAAGGTCGAACCCATCTCGTACACGCCGAGCGTCGCCCGGTTGAACAGCGTGTCGGGGTTTAGGCCGGTCGGGTCCTGCGGGTCGAAATCGGGCAGCGAGACCATCGCCAGCACTTCGCCGTTGCGCACGTCGAAGACGATGCCGGCGGCGCCGATGGCGCTGAACTCCTGCACCGTGGCGGCCAGTTCCTTCTTCAGGACATGCTGCAACCGCAGGTCGATGGAGAGCTGCAGCGGCGTTCCCGGATCCTCGGTCAGCCGCTTGTTGAAGCCCTGCTCCATGCCGGCAAGGCCGCTGTTGTCGATTCCGGTGAAGCCGACGACATGCGAGGTCAGCGGGCCGGCGGGGTAGAAGCGGCGCTCCTCCCGCTCGAACGCGATGCCGGGAATGCCGAGCCGATGGACGGCGGCCTGCTGCTTCGGCGTCAGGTTGCGTTTCAGCCAGACGAACCGGCGGTCGCCGACCAGCTTACCCAGGACATCCTTGTAATCAAGCTCCGGCAGCACGCTGACCAGCTTCTGCGCGGCCTCTTCCGGGCGCGACACCAGCTTGGGGTCGGCGTAGAGCGACTGGGTGACCAGCGAGGTCGCCAGCAGGTTGCCGTTGCGGTCGAGGATGTCGGCACGGTTGGTGGTGGTGTTGTCCAGTTCCAGCGCCACATGCTGGCGCGGTTCGCCGCCGCCCGCGAACAGGGTGGCCATCGCCAGCTTGACGCTGATCGCGGTGAAGACGGTCGTGACCACGGCAGCCGTCACCATCAGGCGGTAACGGCTCTGTTCCAGCGCAACCGCCAGCGAGGTCCGCGGCTTGGCGGACTGCGGCTGTGGCGACGGGGGAAAGGGCGAGGGCGCCGGCGGCGGCACATAGGTGCTGCCGGTGCTGGCGCCGGGCTGGCCGTAGCCGGCCGGGCCGCCGTGGTCGTGACCGTTCATCGATTGGCCCCCAGGCGCGCAACGAGCAGCCCGAGGCTGTCGGTCGGCTTGGGCTGGTAAGGCTGCTGGGCCGCAGGAGCCGCAGCCTTGGGCGACGGTGCCGGCGGAGTCGGGCGGGCCGCCAGTTCGGTCGGGCGCGAGGTCGGCGCGTTGGGCGCCAGCTTGCCGGCGGCGCGGTCAGGCGCCTTCTCCGCCGGCGCACGGGCGGAACCGGGCACCAGGGCGGAGGGCTTGATGCGGGCGCCGCGCGACGGGTCGACCAGACCGCCGGAGGAGGGCAGGGAGGCGGGCACGACGACCGGCGCGCGTTCCAGCGCCTTGTCCATCGGCAGCGGCTTCGCCAGGGCCGCACCGGCCGGCAGGCTGACCGGAACGATTCCGGCGGAGCCGCTGTTGTTGGGAGCGGCGGGGATGCGGGCGGCGGCGACCTGCGGAGCGCCGGTGCCGGGCGCGCGCACCATCGGCGGCAGCGGGGCAGGGTTGGTCTGGGCAGGCGGCTGGACGGCGTCGCCCGGACGCATGGGGATCATGTCCATCGCCATGTACTGGCGCGGTTCGGTCGGCTGCAGCGCCAGATAGGCCTGCGCCATCTGTTCCAGCTTGGTGGGGTCGTTCAGGTAGCTCCACTCGGCCTTCAGGACCTGGATGGACTCCTGCTCCTGGATGATCTTGCGGTTCAGCCCGGCGAGCTTCTCCTCAAGATCCTGGACGTCGTAGCTGGTCTGGAACAGCACGCCACCGGCGGCCGCGATCAGGCCGCCCCAGAACAGCCAGGTCTTGCCTTTCATGCTGCCTCCTTGCCGGGCGCCGGAAACGCGGGCGCCTCGGTACGTTCAGCCGCGCGCAGCCGGGCGGACCGGGCGCGGGGGTTGTTGCGGGCTTCGGCCTCGCTCGGGTCCACGGGTTTCCGGGAGAGCAGGCGGAAGGATGGGTGATGCGCCGCGACCGCGGTCACGGGCGTATGACGGGACGGGGAGGGCGGCGGCGAAGACCGTTCCCGCAGGAACGCCTTGACCTCGCGGTCCTCCAACGAATGGAAGGAGACGACGGCCAGACGCCCGCCGGGCGCCAGCAGCGACTCGGCGGCGGACAGGCCGCGCCGCAACTCGCCCAATTCGTCGTTCACATGGATGCGCAACGCCTGGAAGGTCCGGGTGGCCGGGTCGATCCCGTCGCCCTTCCCCTTCGGCACCACCGAGCGGATGATGTCGGCCAGCCGCGCCGTGCGCTCGATCGGCGCCTCGCGGCGGGCGGCGACGATGGCGCGGGCGACGCGGCGCGACATCCGTTCCTCGCCCAGCTGATAAATGATATCGGCCAGTTCCGCCTCGTCGGCGGTGTTGACCACGTCGGCGGCGGTCGGCCCATCCCGTCCCATCCGCATGTCGAGCGGGCCGTCGAAGCGGAAGGAGAACCCGCGCTCCGGCTCGTCGATCTGGGGAGAGGAGACGCCGACGTCGAGCGCCACGCCGTCGACCCTGTCGACGCCATGGTCCGCCAGCAGCGTGTCCATGTCGCCGAATCGGCCCTCGATCACCTCAAGCCGGCCGGGGAATTCCTGGGCCAGGGCGCGGCCGCGCTCGATCGCCGCGGGGTCGCGGTCGATACCGATCACGCGGCAGGATGCCGACCGCAGCAGGGCGCGGCTGTAGCCGCCGGCGCCGAAGGTGCCGTCGACATAGAGACCGCCGTCGCGCGGGGACAGCGCGGCGATCACCTCGTCCAGCAGGACGGGAATATGGATGCGGGTGTCGGTCATCAGGCGCCCTCCCCGCTCCGGCTGGCGGCGCCGCGGGAGGCCTTGGCGACGATCTGGCTCAGCGAGATGTCCTTGCGCACGACCTGCTCGCGGAGCGCGGCCTCGTGGGCCTTCAGCGCGTCGGGTTCCCAGATCTGGAAGGTCTTGCGGCGGCCGATGAAGGCGGCCTCCTCGGTGATGCCGGCGAACTCCGCCAGCTCCTTGGGCAGGACGATGCGGCCTTCGGCGTCGGAGGAGACGGGGATCAGCTTTCCGAAGATGAAGGTCTCGATCATGTCGCGCTCGTCGGCATCGAGGTCAGGGGATTCGAGGCTCTCGGAGAGGATGTCGAGATAGTCCTGGTCGGCGCCTTCCAGCGCCTGGTGGTTCAGCGAAGGCCAGAGGTAGACGGTGCTGGGAGCCGACGTTTTGGCAAGCGACTGCCTGAACTGTGCCGGGATCGACACACGCCCTTTCCTGTCAACTTTGTTGACGTATGTGGACAGGAAAACGGCCATAGGCCCGGTGGTCCCCCCTGCTATCCCCCATGCGCGGTCGGGTGCCCCGCGCTAGCCCCGCTTGGCCCATTCAGCCCCCGCCCCCAGGTATTAACCAAAATGGGTAGAAGCCCCCCTTAAATGGGCATTCTTGGGATAGCATGGGACGGCATGGGCGTCAACGGCCCCCCGAGTATTCAGACGGGGGTGTCAAGACTTTTGGGTCAGGCTGTGGCATCCGGGCAAGTTGGTGTACGAATTTTCAGAATCTTCGCAGTATTTCGCTGGACTCCTGCGATGTGGATAAAGTTATCCACATGCGTTCGTCGAACGTTCCAAAGTTTTAAGAAAATGCGATCCATCCATGGTTTGTCATCCGGCCGAATCGACCCCCTCGGACGGCATAGGACCTTGGGTGGGAAAGGCGGGTCCGGCATGGGACGGCATGGGAAATCGCCCCACAGTTATCCACCGGCTGTGGATTAGTCTGGGGAAAATGTGGATGGGGCCGTGCACATCCTGGGGATGGCCGCGGAAAAGCCCGGCGAACCGCGGGGGGAGTGTGGGGAGAAGGGGCGTCCGCCCTGTGGATGACGCGGACAGCCGCCCATTCCGTCCCAGGCCGGACCATCCGATCGGGCGGGGCGGGGGCAAACGGGTGCCACCATGGGGCGCCATGGGATTGAGCGCCCAGACGGGGGATCCGTTCTGGGATGGAATGGGCAAAAGGTATGGGAAAAGCGCCAGATGGCCTGTAAGCCGGGTTCTGTATCCCGCCCCGAGGGGCAGGCGATGGCCATTCGTCTGGGACGCCGGTTGCCCGGACGCCTCGCGCGACCAACCCGAGCGGCGGCGCGGAAACGCGCTTGACCCACGCCCATCCCGTTGCGGGGACGGTGGTCGGGCCGCTCCTATTCGGTCTTGCTCCCGGTGGGGTTTACCGTGCCGTCCCCGTTGCCGGGTCCGCGGTGCGCTCTTACCGCACCCTTTCACCCTTACCTGCGTCGAAACGCCGGCGGTTTGCTTTCTGTGGCACTTTCCCTAGGGTCGCCCCCGCCGGCCGTTAGCCGGCACCGTGTTTCCGTGGAGCCCGGACTTTCCTCCCCCGGTCGAAACCGAAGGCGGCCATCCGGCCATCTGGCGCGGTCGTTCATATAGGGAAGCGGCCGTGGGGGCAAATCCCAAATATGGAAGCGCCTCAATCGGATTGACGGATCGCGTGAGGCATCACCTCCCGGTCAACCGCAGCAGCGCGCGCAGACGCCGCACCGTCTCCGGATCGGGGGTGCCGGTCAGGCAGTCGGGATGGAAATGGCGCTGGAAGGCCAGCAGAGCCCCCGCTTCGGCCGGGTCGTACCCGTAGCGTCCCAGCAGGGCGGAGACCTCCGCATCGGTGAAGGGGGCGTCGTCGGCCTGGGACGGCGTGGGCCAAATCCCGATTCCCTGGACGGCGAGGCCTGGCCAGTCGAACAACTCGCCCGGATCCTCCTTGCGGGCCGGCGCCACGTCGCTGTGGCCCAGCACGTCGGCGGGGGCGATCCCGTGGCGCTTCACGATGCCCCGGCATAGCTCGGCCACCGCCGCCATCTGCACCGGCGGAAAGGGCCGATAGCCGAACTCGTGGCCCGGATTGACGATCTCGACGCCGATGGAGCGGCTGTTGACGTCCCCGGCGCCGCGCCAGCCCGACCGGCCGGCATGCCAGGCGCGACGGTCCTCCGGCACATGGGCGTAGATGGTGCCGTCCTCGTCCACCGTGTAATGGGCGCTGACCTGGGCCGCCGGGTCGCACAGCCGGTCCAGCGCATGGGCGGCGGTGGGCATGCCGGTATAGTGCAGAATCAGCAACTCCACCCGCGAACCATCGACCCGTGGGCCGTGGTTGGGGGAGGGGCGGTCGATCCGGCGGAAGTTGCTCATGTCCGCATCCTATCGGGCCGGCGCGCCGTCAGGTCGGGTTGGTGACGGTTTCGTTGACGGTGCGCGGGCGCCGCTTCACGATTACCGCGACTCCGCCGATGGTCAGCAGCCCGCCGATGGCGAGGTTCACCGTCAGCGGATCCCCCATCAGGAACGCACCGCTGGCGACGCCGAAGACCGGTACCGTCAGCAGGTAGGGCATGGTCTGGTTCACGTCATAGCGACCCAGCAGCGGATACCACAGCCCGTAGGCGACGATGGTGACCGCGACCGCCATGTAGACGATCGACGCCCAGCCGACCCAGGTGGAATTGGCCAGCGCTTCCATCTGGCCATGCTCCAGCAGCAGCGACAGTCCCAGCAGCTGCGGCATGGCGAACAGCGCCATCCAGCCATTGACGGCGAAGCCGTTCACCGACCCGATCAGCTTCATCTGCACGCTTGCCACCGCGAAGGCGAAGCTGGCCGCCAGAATCAGCAGCAGCGAATAGAGCGATTCGCCCAGCCGCGGCTCGCCCGCGATCACAGCCACGCCGGCGAAGGCGGCGGCCATGCCGATGCCGCGGCGCCAGCCCAGCTTGTCCTTGAACACCAGCGCGGCCAGAAGGGAGGAGAAGGGCACCTGCGCCTGCGCCGCCAGCGAGGCGGTGGCGGCGTCGATCCCTTGCAGCCCGGTGAACATCATCGGGAAATGGATGCTGCCGAGCGTCACCGACAGGAGCGCGATCTTCCACAGCTTGTCGCGCGGCATGCGGAAGAAGGGGATGATCAGCACCGCCACCAGGGCGAAGCGCAGGAACATCACGAACAGCGGCGGGAATTCGGCCAGCGCCCATTTCGCCACGACGAAGTTCAGCCCCCACAGCGCCATCACCACCAGCGCCTGGAGCGTGTGGGCGAAACTCATGCCCGCCCACCTTCCAGCTCTTCGCGCATCGCCTCCAGTTCCAGCCAGCGCTCCTCCGCCGCGGCGAGCGCCGCCTGCTTGGCGTGCAGCAGTTCGCTGGTCTTCTGGAACTTGGCGGGGTCGCGGGAGAACAGGTCGGGGTCGGCCAGCGCCTTCTCCAGCTTGGCGATCTCGGTCCCCAGCCCGTCCATGCGGGCCGGCAGCTCGTCCAGTTCGCGCTGGTCCTTGTAGCTCAGCTTGCCGCGCGGCTTGGCTGCTGCGGCCGGAGCGGTGGCGGCCGGCTTGGGCTTGGCGGCAGCGGCGGGCGCGGCCTTGGCCGGACGCTGCACCAGATAGTCGGAATAGCCGCCGGCATATTCGGTGGCGGTGCCGTCGCCCTCCAGCGCGATGGTGGCGGTCACCAGCCGGTCGAGGAAGTCGCGGTCGTGGCTGACCAGCAGCAGCGTGCCCTGATAGTCGCCCAGCACGTCCTCCAGCAGGTCCAGCGTGTCCATGTCGAGGTCGTTGGTCGGCTCGTCGAGGATCATCATGTTGCTGGGCTTGGCGAACAGGCGGGCCAGCAACAGCCGGTTGCGCTCGCCGCCCGACAGCGCCTTGACCGGGCTGTCCAGCTGCCGTGTGTCGAACAGGAAGTCCTTGATGTAGCCGGCGACATGGCGCGACACGCCGTTGACCATCACCGCGTCGCCGCCGAAGGGGCACAGCACCTTGCGGATGGTGTCCTCCGGATCCAGCCCCTCGCGCCGCTGGTCGAAATAGGCGGTGTCGAGGCTGGTGCCCAGCTTCACCGTGCCCTCGTCGGGGTCCATCTGGCCGGTCAGCATCTTCAGCAGGGTCGATTTGCCGGCGCCGTTCGGCCCGATCAGACCCACCCGGTCGCCGCGCAGGATGCGGGTGGAGAAGTTCTTCACGATGGTCTTGCGGCCCTCGGGCGTGTCGAAGCCCTTGGAGATGCCGGTCGCCTCGATCACCAGCCGGCCGCCGCGCTCGGCCTCGGCGATGGCGAGCTTGGCCTGCTGGCCGCCCTTGATCTGCTCCGCCCGCCCGGCGCGCAGGTCCAGCAGGTTGCGGACGCGGCCCATGTTGCGGGTGCGCCGGGCGGAGATGCCCTCGCGCAGCCACTTCATCTCGCTTTCGATCTTGCGGTCCAGCTTGTGGGCCGCGGCCTCTTCCGACTCGAACACCTCGGCCTGCCAGGTCTCGAAATCGGCAAAGCCGCGGTCGGTGGCGCGCACCGTGCCGCGGTCGAGCCACAGCGTCCGCTTCGCCAGCCGGTTCAGGAAGGCGCGGTCGTGGCTGATCAGCAGCAGCCCGCCGCGGAAGGACAGCAACTCCTCCTCCAGCCACTCGATGGTCGGGAGGTCGAGGTGGTTGGTCGGCTCGTCCAGCAGCATGACGTCGGGATTGCCGACCAGCGTGCGGGCCAGCGCCGTCCGGCGCGATTCGCCGCCCGACAGGGTGCGGGGATCGAGATTGCCGTCCACCTGCAACCGGTCGAGCACGGCGTCGACGCGGTGCGCCTCGTCCTGCTCGTCGGCGGGAAGACCCTGCACGACATAGTCGTGGACGGTGGCGCAGCCGGTGAAGTCCGGCTCCTGCGGCAGATAGGCGAGGCGGGCGCCCGGCTGGACGAAGACGGTGCCGCCGTCGGGGTGGATCATCCCGGCCAGCACCTTCATCAGCGTCGACTTGCCCGACCCGTTGCGCCCGACCAGACAGGCGCGGTCCCCGCGGCCGATGGACAGGTCGATGCCGTCGAACAGCGGACGGCCGCCGAAGGTGACGGTGACGCCCTGGAGCGCCGTGATGGGTGCGGGAGGAGCCATGGACCGTTCGTGCGCCGGAAAATCGAGGGAAGGGGATGGGTTATAGCGCGCCATACCCTTCCGCCGCGACCCGGAAAAACGGTTGGGCGGGTTGCGCCCGCCGGAAACGCCTTTGGGTTCAGCCGGCCGCCTGCGGGATGCCGGTCGGCGCGGGCACCTGCTGTTCCTGCATCTTGAAGCCGAAATAGGTGCCGTTGCTGATGCCGGTCAAGGCCAGCAGGTTGGCCGACAGTTCCGGCATGCCCAGCGTGCGGGTGACCTCGTAGAGGAAGGTGATGCCCAGCACGCCGGTCCAGGCCAGCAGCTGCAGGCGGTGGATATTGTAGCCGGCGGCGTCGCTCAGCAGATCGGGCAGCAACCCTTGGGACGGCGGATAGATCTCGGCAAGACTGGCGGCCATCGCGGTCTGGTCGGGCGGGGTGGCCGCCGCGGCGGCGAGGTAGGCGGCGGCATGCTGATGGCGCCGCGTGTCGTCGTCGGTCGGCCGGCGGTCCTGGAAAGCGGCCAGGACGGAGGTGCCGCCGACGATTCCCATCAGCGCCATGGTGCCGGTCGTGATGGTGTCCATCGACCCGGTGATGGTCAGGATGGCGACGTAGGAGGCGGTGACGATCCCGCTCCACCACAACAGCTGGAAGCGGGCGAGGCTGTAGGGCGCCCGGTAATTGGCCGGCATCGGCACGCCGGTAATGGGCGTGATGGCGTCGGTGCGGCCGAAATGGCGGAAGAAGGCGAACAGGAACAGCGCCGCCACCAGCGCGAACCAGACGGCGGCGAGCCCCAGGTCGCGGTCGCCGGCGCCCTGGATGGAGACCATCTTCGGTGCGGTGGCCATGCCGCCGGTGGCCGGGCCGAAGGCGACCGGCAGGGTCTTGGCGCCGGCAAGGCTGAAGAAGCCGCTGAAGGCGGTCTGCCACGCCGCCCGCCGCTGGGCCGCGTCGTCGCCGTTTCCGGAGATGGAGGTGGAAGCGGTGCCCACCAGCTCGCCCTTGGCCGAGCAGCCGAAGCTGGCGCGGGCGCCGGGGATGGTCTGGCCGTTGGCGACCAGGACCAGACCTTGCGCGTTCAGCGTCGCGGCCTGCGTGGCGCAGTCGGTGCTGGCCGGCGGCATCCCCAGGGTCAGCGTCAGCGGCTGTCCCAGCACCACCCCGGGCGCCACCGTCGTGTCGGCGGCTGCCGTCGGCATCTGCGCTTGCGCAACGCAGCCCGCCGCAATCGTCGTTCCCAAAACCGCAGCGAAGATCGTCCGGATGATCGTGCGTCGCATCGTCATGTCGTCCCCAAAGCGCGCGGGCAACCGATCGCCCGCCCCGAGGGGGACGATATGTCAGGAAATGGGATAAAGCCTATGGCAAAGCAATTTCAAATCATCAAAATCTGTGACGAATCGCGACATGTCAGGATGGCGCGGTGGTTCCCTCCCGCTGTCGGCGAATTCGGTCGTAAGCGGCATTGATCAGCGCGAGCTTGTGGGTAGCGAGGTCGATGAATTCCTGCGGCATGCCCTGGGCGATCAGCCGGTCCGGGTGGTGTTCGCGCACCAGCGCCCGGTGGGCGGCTTTCACCGCGTCGTCGGCGGAGTGACGCGACACCCCCAGCACGGCGTATGGGTCCGATTCGGCCGGGCTGCCGGCCAGATGGTGACCGGCGACGATGCGCCGGAAGTCGGCCTCGTCGAAGCCGAAGATCGCGGCGACGGCATGCAGATACTCCACCTCCGTCTCGTGCAGTTCGTCGTCGGCTTCGGCGATCATCAGCAGGCTGTCGAGCAGTTCCTCCAGCACCGCGTGCTTGTCCTCGAACAGCTTGGCGATCTGGCGGGCATATTCCTCGAACCCGCGGGTGTCGCGGCGGGCGAGGTCGAAGACGCGGCCGACATTGTCCAACTCCTCCGGCGGGACGCGGAACAGCCGCTTGAAGGTGTCGACCTCCACCCGCTTCACCACGCCGTCGGCCCGCGCCATCTTGGCGGCAAGCGCGATCACCCCGATGGTGAAGGCGACTGTCTGCTTGGCCGCTTCGGCATCGGCATCGCTCATGCCCCGGCGCGACTGGTCGTCCGGGCCGCAGGGCGACCACCGGTCGACCGCATGCCCGGCCAGACCGCCCAGCAGGGCGCCGATCGGCCCGCCGGTGAACAGGCCGGCCGCGCCGCCCAGGATCTTGCCCCAAATGCTCATGCTACGCCCTTATGTCCGCAGGCTCCCCAACCGGGGGCAGCATAGCGGCCGCAAGAGGGCGGGCCAACTGTGGCGCGTCGGCAACAGGCCAGCATTGTTCGCATTGCAAATTTCTAATAATCGCTTGTGATTCCCGCCGGCCACGCCATGTTGCAATGCAGCAAAGGGCGCCGCAGAGAGCGCCGGCCATGACAATGACGGTGTCCGCCGATGGCGGCGCCGGAGCCTGGGGAAAAACGTTCTGCACGAATGCGTTTTCGGATTTCGAGAACCGTGAGCAGAGCCATGCCTGTCATCCGCAAGATCCTGCCGACCGAGTTGCCCCAGTACCGGGCACATCTTCTCCGCCTCGACCGGGCGGACCGCTATGCACGCTTCACCGGCACCCTGTCGGACGAGGCGGTGGAGCGGCATTGCGCGGCCATCGACTGGGGCCGGACGGTCATTCTCGGCGCGTTCGAGGACGGCGTGCTGCGCGGCGCTGTCGAACTGTGCGGTGACCGCATCCTCTGGCCGCAACAGGCGGAGTTCGGCATCAGTGTCGAATCGGTGCTGCAGGGCAAGGGGGTCGGCAGCACGCTGGTCCGCCGCATCCTGACCGTCGCCCGCAACCGCGGCATCCGCCATGTCCACATGATGTGCCTGTCGGAGAATGTCCGCATGCGTGCGCTGGCCCGCCGCTTCGGTGGCCGGCTGGCGCTGGACAGCGGCGAGATCACCTCGCGGTTCGAACTGCCGCCGCCCAACCAGTTCTCCCTCGCCCTGGAAGCGCTGGAGGACAGCACCGGAGCCTTCAACAGCATCCTGTCCGGCAACGCCATTCTTGGCCGTCTGCCCACCCCGTCGCCGCAGCGGCTGGCCGCCTGAGCGGCAGGACCCTTCATCGGTGATCCTGTGTTCTTTCCGCCGCTTTCGTCTCTTCTGATGGGGATGGGCCACTCAAGCGGTTGAAATTCGCTGCCGGATCGCGAAACTCCGGCCCACGCGCGGTGCGGTTGCCGCGCATGGACTTCGGCGGGTGCGACGATGGGTGAGACGGAGAACTCGGCGATAGCCGGAGGGGCGGTGGCCGGAGGGGCGGTGACCAGGCCGGCCCGGTGGCAGTTCTGGGTGGATCGCGGCGGCACCTTCACCGACATCGTCGGCCGCCGCCCCGACGGGTCGGTCGTGACCCACAAGCTGCTGTCGGAAAATCCGGAGCGCTATGCCGACGCCGCCGTCCAGGGCATCCGCGACCTGCTGGGCCTGAAGCCGGGCCAGCCGATCCCGCCGGACACGGTGGAGGTGGTGAAGATGGGCACCACCGTCGCCACCAACGCCCTGCTGGAACGCAAGGGCGAGCCGACCGTCCTCCTGATCACCGAAGGGCTGGGCGACCAGCTGCGCATCGGCCATCAGGCCCGCCCGAAGATCTTCGCCCGCCACATCCATCTGCCCGACCAGCTCTATTCCCATGTGGTGGAGGTGCCGGAACGGGTGATGGCCGACGGCCGGGTGCTGAAGCCGGTCGACCTGCATGCCGTCCGCCGCGGGCTGGAGGAGGCCTACCGCCAGGGCTTCCGCGCCGCCGCCATCGCGCTGATGCACGGCTACCGCTATCCGGAGCATGAACGGCAGGTCGCGTCGCTGGCCCGCGCGGTCGGCTTCACCCAGGTCTCGGTCAGCCATCTGGTCAGCCCGCTGATGAAGCTGGTCGGCCGCGGCGACACCACGGTGGCCGACGCCTATCTCTCCCCCGTGCTGCGCCGCTATGTCGTCCGGGTCGCCAACGACCTCAGCGTCGACGGCACGCCGGTGCCGCTGATGTTCATGCAGTCCAACGGCGGCCTGACCGATGCCCGCCGCTTCCAGGGCAAGGACGCCATCCTGTCCGGCCCGGCCGGCGGCGTGGTGGGGGCGGTGCGCACCGCCGGGATGGCCGGCTTCGACCGCGTCATCGGCTTCGACATGGGCGGCACCTCCACCGACGTGTCGCATTATGCCGGCGAGTATGAGCGCGCCTTCGACGCGGTGGTGGCCGGCGTGCGGGTGCGGGCGCCGATGATGCACATCCACACGGTTGCAGCCGGCGGCGGCTCGCTCTGCGTCTTCGACGGCACCCGCTTCCGCGTCGGGCCGGACAGCGCCGGCGCCAATCCGGGACCTGCCTGCTACCGCCGCGGCGGGCCGCTGACCGTCACCGACTGCAACGTCATGGTCGGCAAGATCCAGCCGCGCTTCTTCCCGCATGTCTTCGGCCCCAACGGCGACCAGCCGCTGGATGCCGAGGTGGTGAAGGCCCGCTTCACCGAACTGGCCGCCACCGTCAACGCCAAGCTCGGCACCACGATGACGCCGCAGGAGGTCGCCGAGGGCTTCCTGCGCATCGCCGTCGACAACATGGCCAACGCCATCAAGAAGATTTCCGTCGAGCGCGGCTATGACGTCACCGGCTACACGCTGAACGGCTTCGGCGGGGCGGCGGGCCAGCATGTCTGTGCGGTCGCCGACGCCCTGGGCATGACGCGGGTGTTCCTGCATCCGCAGGCCGGCGTGCTGTCGGCCTACGGCATCGGTCTGGCCGACACCGTCGCCATCCGCGAGCGCGCGGTCGAGGGACCGCTGAGCGACGCCGTGGTCGACCGGCTGACCATGCTGTTCACCGATCTGGAAACCGAAGGGCGGGCGGAGCTGACCCGCCAGGGCGTCGCCGCCGACCGGCAGGCGATCAACCGCCGCGTCCACCTGAAGGCCGCCGGCTCCGACACCACGCTGACCGTCGCCTTCGGCTCGAAGGTGGCGATGACCAAGTCCTTCGAGGAGGCGCACCGCCGCCGCTACGGCTTCCTCACCCCCGGCACCGCGCTGGAGGTTGAGTCGGTGACGCTGGAGGCGGTCGGCCTCACCGACGTTCTGGAGGATCCGGAGCTTCCCGCGACCACCGCGGTGCTGCCGCGCCGGCTCGCCACCGTCGCGATGCATATCGGCGGCCAGCGCCGCGAGGCGCCGCTCTACGACCGCCGTCAGCTTCAGCCCGGCAACCGCGTCGTCGGCCCGGCGATCCTGGCCGAAGCCGTCTCCACCACCGTGGTCGAGCCCGGCTGGATGGCGGAGGTTACCCGCAAGAACCATCTGGTGCTGTCCCGACTGGAGCCGGCGACCCAGCGTCAGGCCGCCGGGGTCAAGGGCGGGGCGAAGGTCGATCCGGTGACGCTGGAGGTCTTCAACAACCTGTTCATGTCCATCGCCGAGCGGATGGGCGTGACGCTGGAGAAGACCGCCCGCTCGGTGAACATCAAGGAGCGGCTGGACTTCTCCTGCGCCCTGTTCGACCGCGACGGCGGGCTGATCGCCAACGCCCCGCACATGCCGGTTCATCTGGGATCGATGGGCGAGAGCGTGCGCGCGGTGATCGAACGGCGCGGCGGTACCTTCACCGCGGGCGAGTGCTTCGCGCTGAACGATCCCTATCATGGCGGCACCCATCTGCCGGACATCACCGTCGTCTCCCCGGTGTTCGACGAGGCGGGCAAGGAGTTGCTGTTCTTCGTCGCCTCGCGCGGCCATCACGCCGACGTCGGCGGCATCACCCCCGGCTCCATGCCGCCGGACAGCAAGACCATCGCCGACGAGGGCGTGCTGCTGGACTGCGTGCCGCTGGTGGAGAACGGCGAGTTCCGCGAGGAGGCGATGGTGGAGCTTCTGCGCTCCGGCCCGCATCCGGCGCGCAACCCGGCGCAGAACATCGGCGATCTCAAGGCGCAGGTGGCGGCCAACGAGCAGGGCACCCGCGAACTGCACCGCGTCGTCCGCCTGCATGGCCTGTCCACCGTCATCGCCTATATGCGCCACGTCCAGGACAATGCCGAGGAGCAGGTCCGCCGCGCCATCGGTGTGCTGAGCGACGGCGACTTCGCGGTGACGTTGGACAATGGCGCGGTCATCAAGCTGCGGGTGTCGATCGACCATGCCGCGCGCTCGGCGATCGTCGATTTCTCCGGGACCAGCACGCAGCTGACCAACAACTTCAACGCTCCCTCGGCGGTCTGCCGAGCGGCGGTGCTCTATGTCTTCCGCTGTCTGGTCGACGACGAGATCCCGATGAACGAGGGCTGCCTGCGCCCCCTCGAGATCGTCATCCCGCCCGGCTCCATGCTGTCGCCCAACCCGCCCGCCGCGGTGGTGGCCGGCAATGTGGAGACCAGCCAGTGCATCGTCGATGCTCTGTTCGGCGCGCTGGGGGTGATGGCGTCGGCCCAGGGGACGATGAACAACACCACCTTCGGCAACGAGTGGCACCAGTATTACGAGACGGTCTGCGGCGGCTCCGGCGCCGGCAACGGCTTCAACGGCACCGACGCGGTGCAGACCCACATGACCAACTCGCGCCTGACCGATCCGGAGGTGCTGGAATGGCGCTTCCCGGTGCTGGTGGAGAGCTTCCGCATCCGCCGCGGCTCCGGCGGGGCAGGGCGCTGGCGCGGCGGCGACGGCGTGATCCGCCGCCTGCGCTTCCTGGAGCCGATGACGGCCGCCATCCTCGCCAACCACCGCAAGATCGCCCCGTTCGGGTTGAAGGGCGGTGCGGATGGCGCGGTCGGCCGGACCTGGGTCCAGCGCACCGACGGCAGCGTGCAGGAACTGGCCTCCCAGGACAGCGCCGCCATGCGGCCGGGCGACGCTCTGGTGGTGGAGACGCCGGGCGGCGGCGGGTTCGGCGCGGTGGGGTAAGGAGGAGGTTTGGGGGCGTGATGCCCCCTCACTCCGCCCGATGCGGCGCGACGATGCCGAAGCGGTGCATCTGCCGATGGATGGTCGAGCGGTCGACGCCCATCGCCCGCGCCGTCGCCGACACGTTCCAGTGATGCCGCCGCAGAGTCTCGCGCAGCCGCGCCGCCGGGTCCTCGTCCGTCGGCGTCACCGTCTGCACCGGCTCCGTTGGCCAGGCCTGGAACAGGCCGCTGTGCTGCACCGGCTCCGGAATGTCGTCGAGGTCGATCAGCCCGCCGTCGCTGACCGCGCAGGCATAGTCGAGCGCATTCACCAGTTCCCGCACATTGCCCGGCCAGCCGTGGCCCCGCAGAGCCGCAAGCGCCGCCGGGGTCAGCCGGTAGCCGATGCCGTCGCGATCCGTCCGCTCGGCCAGCAGCCGCTCGATCAGCCACTCCAGGTCACCGCGCTGGCGCAGGGGCGGCACGGTGAACACCGCGCCGTTGAGACGAAAGTACAAGTCGTCGCGGAACTTGCCGGCCTTGACCAGTTCCACCAGATCGCGGTGGGTGGCGCCGATGACGCGGACGTCGACCGACACCGCCTTGGTCCGGCCGATGGGCGTCACCTCCCGCTCCGCCAGTACGCGCAGCAGGCGGGTCTGCGACGACAGCGGCATGTCGCCGATCTCGTCCAGGAACAGGGTGCCGCCGTCGGCCTCCAGGATCAGCCCCTTCTTGCCGCGCGCCGTCGCTCCGGTGAAGGAGCCCGGCTCGTAGCCGAACAACTCGCTCTCGATCAGGTTTTCCGGCAGGGCGGCGCAGTTGATGGCGACGAAGGGCTTGTTGCGGCGGATGCTGGCCTTGTGCAGGGCCTTGGCCAGATGCTCCTTGCCGGTGCCGGTCTCGCCATGGATCAGCAGGCTCATGCGGGTGTTGACCAGCTTCGCCGCCCGCGTCAGCACCGCCTTGAGCGCCGGATCGCCGCCGGACACCACGCGCAACGGCTCCGGCAGCGTGTCGCCGCCATGGTCGGGCGCTTGGGCGCGGGGCAGCGACACGGCGGGCGGCGGCATCGCCTGGGCGAACAGCGGCAGGCCGGTGCGGCGCAGGCGCAGCGTGCGCTGTTCGGTCGGCAGCGAGCGGACGAAATGAACCAGATCGTCGACCTCGCAATCGAACAACTCGGCGAAGGAGCGGCCGAGCGGCGACACCCCATCCTCCACCAGCAGGTCGCGGGCCTTGTGGTTGAAGCCGACCACCCGCCCGCCGCCGTCGAGCGCCAGGACGAAGTCGGGATCGACCTCCGCGAACTCCTGCGACGCCGACAGCTTCACCACCCAGTCGCGGCGGAAGTTGTTGTAGAGATTGGCGGTTTCGATCTTGTGGACATAGGCGCGCACCATCTGCAGCGCCAGGTACTGGCTGATCTTCGGCTCGGGCGAATGCAGGGCGGAGATGTCCAGCACGGCGGCCAGTTCGCCGCCGCTGTCGAACACCGGCGCGGCGGTGCAGGTCAGCGGGATGTGGGTGGAGTCGAAATGGTCGGTCTGGTGGACGGTCAGCGCCTGGGCGGTGGCGATGCAGGTGCCGACCGCGCAGGTGCCCGCATGCCCCTCGTTCCAGTCGGATCCCAGATACAGGCCGGCCCGGCGCAGATGGTTGTCGAAGGTCGGATCGCCGATGAAGTCCACCGTGACGCCGTTGCTGTCGGTCAGCAGCAGGACATAGCCCATGCCGGCCACCTGCCGGTACAGCGCCTCCAACCCGAAACGGGCCATGCGCAGGAACTCGTCCATGGCGTCGCGATGCTCGCGCAGCCGTTCCTGCGGCAGGATGTGCGGTTCGCGCCCGACGGTGGGGTCCAGCTTGTGATCGGCGACGCAGCGGCGCCACGAACTCTCTATGATCGGGTCACGGGCAGAGTGCATGCCGGCGGAGACAAGGCCGGTGGAGACACGGACGAGTTCATCGATGTGGGCCGCGCGCGCGCTGTCCATGGTCGTGCCTCCCGCAATCATCGTCCGCTTGTCCCGCGAACATATTTATTAGGAACAGTACCAACCGGCCGGCCCGATAGGCAACATGTGCAAAAGCATCAGACCGGGCCACCGGCCGAACCCAGCCACGGCCGTTATCATGCCTGGAGGCATACCGGCGTATGACATCGGCTTTTCGTTATTGTTCGGCGACATGACGTTAAGGACATTTGCACAACTCGGGCCTCATGCTCCATAAACGGGCAGGGATCGCCGGGAGCTTTCGATTTGCGGATTCTGATCGTCGACGATTCACCGCACCACTTGACCATGATGGTGTATGAGCTGAACAAGCTCGGCTACGCCACCAGCGTGGTCCACAGCGGGGCTGCCGCCATCGAGGCGGTGGCGAATGAGCGCTTCGACGTGGTGATGGCCGACATCCGTCTGGCCGACATGACGGGGCTGGAGCTGTGCTGGCACCTGCGCACCGCCCAGGGGCTTCGCCACCTCTACCTGATCCTGATGATCCCCGGCAGCATGACCGACCAGTTCCACGAACTGGTGGAGGCCGGCGCCGACGAATTCCTGCGCAAGCCCTTGGACTGGAAGTGGACCGCGGCGCGCCTGCTGGCGGCCTCGCGCGTCGTGGCGATGCAGCGCGACCTGGAACGGCTGGCGACCACCGACGCTCTGACCGGCGCCATGAACCGCCGCCGCTTCCTGGAAAGGGGGGCTGAAGAGTTTACCCGCTCGCGACGATACGAGCGGCCGCTGTCGGTGGTGATGCTGGACATCGACCACTTCAAGCGCGTCAACGACACCCACGGCCACGCCACCGGGGACGAGGCGATCCGCAGCACGGTGCGCGCCTGCAAGGACACCCTGCGGTCCTGCGACCTCATCGGCCGTCTGGGCGGCGAGGAGTTCGCCGTGGTGATGCCGGAAACCCCGCCGGTGAACGCCTTCGCCGCCGCCCAGCGCCTGCGTCAGGCGATCGCCGCCCGACCGGTGAAGCTGGAGGACGGCGGCGAGCTGTACCTGACCGTCAGCCTTGGCCTGAGCTGGCTGACCGGCCCCGACACCGGCATCGAACCGCTGCTGGCCCGCGCCGACGCCGCGCTCTACCGCGCCAAGAACGCCGGCCGCAACCGCGTGGAGGTCGAACCGCAGATCGCGCTGCCGAAGTCGATGATGGGGTAGGGGAGAACTCCTGCGGCAGGCCTGTTAGAGGCGATGGCTCTTGTTAACCGGGTTGGTAGCGCCAACTGTCATTGGCGTTTCCGGACAGACTGCAGCCGACGTAGTACAGCCGCTCTCCCCGCAGCTCAAGATAGAATTCCCGGCAGTAGCGGCCGTTGTCGGTCTGACCGTCGCGGGACGGGACGACCAGAACGTTCGGCCCCGCCGTCGATGGGAACACCGGCTGCCCCAGGGGAGATGTGCGGGCTTTGCTCTGCACCTCCGTGAGGCGAGCCAGTGTCTTTTGCTCCCTCATCGAAGGCGATCCGCGCTGTTGCATCAACTCCGCGAAGGTCAGCCAGCCGTTCGGCGTCGAAGGCTTGTTCGCCGTGGGCTCCTCCTTCGGAGCGGCGGGAGGGCGCTTCGCTGACGCTGACACACTGACGGGAGCGACCGAAAGGCGGCGGCCGTTTATCGCAATTCGAAAGCGGGCTGAACCGGTGGGACAACAGTGCGGATCGCCGGGCTTCGCTACGGTCCCGGTGTACTCGACGGCATGTTTGGAGAATTTCAGTTCCTTCGGCTCAAGCCCAGCTGCCTCCACGTCGCCAACCGCTGAAAAGCCCGAGCCGTCGGCCCTCAAGAGCAGCGCATGCTGGAAGACCGCCGATCCACCGGAAGGGACGACATAAAACACGACGGCATCGTCGACACCATCACCGCTGAAATCGCCCATGAAAAGGGCCGGCGGAGCCAGCGGATCGATGCCCCGCGCGGCGAACTCGCGCTGCATCGCGGCCCTTACCCTGTCTTGCGGAGCAACAGGGACAGTGGCCTGGACCGGCGCGGACGACAGCGATGGCGGCGGAGCGGGAACTGCCGCCGGCCCGGCGACGGCATTCGTCCCGAGCGCGGAGGCCGAAGAAAGGGCGGGGACCGGGGTGGGTGCGGGCACGGAAGACACCGCTGGAGGCGGCGTCACAGGCAAGACCTTTGCCGAAGGCGGCGGAGGGGGTGCCGGCTCAAGTCTCATGCCCGGAACGGCCGCAGCGACGATGGGAGCGTTCGCGGCGGGCAATTGCGCAGGGTCGCGACGGTGGAAGACTCCGGCGAAGCCGCCGATCACGGTCAACACGGCGAGCAGAAAGCCGATCAGGATATTCTTCATCGTATGATCTTGCGCAGGTGAGGCCGTCCGGGGAGAGGATGGGCTGGATCAGGGTTGGCCGGGCTGCCAGGCTTCGATCGCCTGGATGCGGGCGCTGAGCGGCGGGTGGGTGTCGAACAGGCCGGCACGCTCGCCGCCGTTCATCGCGCTGACGAAGCGGAAGGCCAGGAAGGGATCGCGCGGCAGGTCAACGTAGGGGATGTCTTCCAGTCGGCGCAGGGCGCTGGCCATCGCCTCTCGGCTGGTCAGCAAGGCGCCGATACGGTCGGCGCGGAATTCCCGGGAGCGCGAGTGCGCGCGGTCGAGCAGCAGCGTCAGCCAGTCGAAGATTTTACCGCCGGCAATCAACGGGAAGGTCAGCAAGAAGCAGGCTAGGCCGAGCATGAAGAAGGCAAGCCGGACCATCGCGCCGTCCGAGGTGGAAGAGCTGCTGAACATGCCGCCGAACATTCCCCCCCAGCCGACCGCTTGCAGCACCCACACCAGCGGGCGCAGGATTCCTTGCAGGATGGTGGCGTTGACGATCATGGTCATCAGTGAACCGGCCATGTCGTAAGAGACGATGTGGCCGATCTCATGGCCGATGACGGCGCGCAACTCGTCCTTGTCCAGCTTTTCCACCAGGGTGCTGCCCAGCACGACGGCGCAGTTGCGAGCATGGAATCCGACCGCGAAGGCGTTCATCTCCCCCTTTTGGATGCCAACATAACGAACGCCCGCCAGTCCGGCGCGGCGTGCCAGTTCCTGAACTTCTGCCGTAAGGGCGGCGTATTCCGGACGATCCTGAACGAAGAGAACCTTCATCTCCTTTTCCAGGAAACGCCTCAGGCTGAAAATGTAAACATAGAATGGAATGATCGGCTGAAGAAGGAGGCCGAAGATGGCCAGCACGATCAGACCGAAAATAATTCCATCGTGCCAAAAGGCGCCGATGGCGGCAGTCAATCCGGTAAGCGCAACCCCGAACCAGAATATCGCCGATATTCCAAAGAAAAAGCCTATCACGATTAGCGACTTGTTTTCTTTCTGCCGATTCACTTCACTTAAAATATCGGCTGAGACAGCGATGTCCGAAGAAGTGGATGGCAACGGCATGATCGTTTTGGCTCCTGGTCACCAGTGTAAGGTTGAAGAAAGTCGGAGGATCGTTCGCGTTTTCGAAGTTTGCCGAAAGCAGTACTGCACGGTGCCGCGTGGCTATGAGGCAACTTATCGCGTGACGCTAAGCTTTTGAAGTGACGGCGATCACACCGCACCCCGCGTCATTTAGCCTCAGCGCTCGGTTGTGCGGCCGGCTGTGAGCGCCTATTTCTTTCGGGCGAGGCCGGGTGGCGAGGATCGCAAAATCGACCTCGGCGTGCTCCGGATTGTACGTTTATTTCGAAGGCAACGGTCGCGGGGGGCCACGGCATCTTCACCGGGCGGCAAAGCCGATCATCGCGCGGTCATCGTATGGTCGGCTTCGGTCGAAGGCGCAGCGGCGAGCCCGTTCCCCACGACATTTAGATCGGATCGCGTAGAATCGGGATCGGTTTGAAACGTGAATCCGGCCGCCAAACATAAGGTTGGCCCCCCTCGGGGAGAAAGCCGCCCCGGCAGGCGGGTGCCGACTCTAAGCCTTTGATTTTGCGTGTGCTTCACGCTTCAAGCGATTCCGCTTGAACTGATCACACTCTAGGGTCGGGAGTGTCGAGAGGGGTTGCAACGGCGTCAGGCAACAGGCGCCTGTAACGTGGCCGGAAAGACCAAAGGGCCGGCTCATTGCTGAGCCAGCCCTTTGAGTGTGATGGTAGCAGCGGAGGGATTTGAACCCCCGACCAAGGGATTATGATTCCCCTGCTCTACCACTGAGCTACGCTGCCATCGTGTTCGCCGTTGTTGGCGTTTCCGCCGCCGTGGCTACCATCGTGTCCCGTCGTTGCCGCCGGGAGCCGCTATATAGGATAGGGCGACTTGGCCTGTCAACGCGGAATTTTCAGGGGGTGCGATTTTTTTTGGCCGGTCGGCAGAAACCCGCATAACCCCCTGATTCAGGCCGCCGTTTCACCTACACCCACTCCTTCGGCCACACCACCCGCCGTGCCGGAAATCCAGCCGCCGCCCAGCACCCGGTCGCCCTGATAGACGACGCAGGCCTGACCGGGGGCGATGCCGTGCTGGGCCTCCAGCAGTTCCACCCGCGCCGTGCCGTCCGGGCCGGCACGCCACAGGGCAGGGGCGGCGGGCTGGGCGGAGCGCAGCTTCACCGACACCTCGATCCCGGCGCCGTCGGCCAGATCGGGACCCAGCCAGTTCACGTCGCGCACCATCACCAGGGAGCGGGCGAGGTCGCGGCGCGGGCCGACGACGACGCGGCGGCGGGCCGGCTCCAGGCGGACGACGTAGAGCGCCTCCTCCTCCTGGCCGCGGATGCCGCCGATGCCCAGCCCCTTGCGCTGGCCGACCGTGTAGTGGACGACGCCCTTGTGGCGGCCCAGCACGCGGCCGTCGACATGGACGATGTCGCCGGGCTCGACCGAGCCAGGGCGCAGCTTCGCCACCACCTCGGCATAGTTGCCGTTGGGGACGAAGCAGATGTCCTGGCTGTCGGGCTTGGCCGCCACCTCCAGCCCGTGGCGCTCGGCCAGCGCGCGGGTCTCCGGCTTGGTCAGGCCGCCGAGCGGGAAGCGCAGGAACTCCAGTTGTTCGCGCGTGGTGGCGAACAGGAAATAGCTCTGGTCCTTGGCGGGATCGACGGCGCGGTGCAGCTCGGCGCCATGCGGGCCGGCTATGCGGCGAACGTAATGGCCGGTGGCGAGCGCATCGGCGCCCAGGTCGCGGGCGGTGTTCAGCAGGTCGCGGAACTTGACGCGTTGGTTGCAGCGCACGCAGGGGATCGGCGTCTCGCCGCGCAGATAGCTGTCGGCGAAATCGTCCATCACGTCCTGGCTGAAGCGGCCCTCGTAATCCAGGACGTAATGCGGGATGCCGATGCGGTCGGCGACCTGACGGGCGTCGTAGATGTCCTGGCCGGCGCAGCAGGCGCCCGGCTTCTGCAGGGCAAGGCCGTGGTCGTAAAGCTGCAGCGTGATGCCGACGACGTCATAGCCCTCCTCCCGCAGCACGGCGGCGGTGACGGAGGAATCCACCCCGCCGGACATCGCGACGACGACGCGGGTGTCCTGGGGGCGCTTGGAAAGACCGAGGGAGTTCATGGCGCCCTATATGGGGCGGGCAGTCGCCCGGAAAAGGTAGGAAAGCAGGGCAGGGGCGGGGGCCGAAGCAGGGAGAGGATACAGGAAAGGAGGCCGCCGGGCGCCGCATCGCGCGACGCGGGCCCCGGCGGCCGGAACAGGGTTCCCCCGGACCGTCACTTCATCGCGTTGTTGCTGCCGCCCGGCAGGCGGACGATCAGGCCGTCCAGCTCTTCGGTCATGATGATCTGGCAGCCCAGGCGCGAGGTCTTGGTCAGGCCGAAGGCGAGGTCCAGCATGTCCTCCTCGTCCTCCTGCGCGTCCGGCAGGACGTCGAACCACTCCGGCTCGATCACGACATGGCAGGTGGAGCAGGCCAGCGAGCCCTCGCAGGCGCCTTCCAGGTCCAGGCTGTTCTTGTGCGCGATCTCCAGCACGGACAGGCCGAGCGGGGCGTCCACCTCGCGGCGGGTGCCATCGGGCTCGATGAAGGTCATCTTGGGCATGGGGTCCTCGTTCCTTTAAGGTTGCCTAGCGATTGTAAGGGAAATTGTAAGGGAGAAGCGGATCAGGGGCGCGGCGGTGTCAGGGCGGCGCGGCGGTCGCGGACCTCGGCGGCCAGCGCCTCCAGCCGTTCCAGCCGGGCCAGGATGCGGGCGGCGCCGTCGGAGGCCGGCGGGCTGTCGGGGCCGGAGGCCGTCTGCGCCTTGCGGAAGGCGGGGGCGAGATACTTGATGCAGGCCTCGCCCCGCTGGCTGAGGTCCAGCCCGATGCGGTCCAACTCCTGCGCGTCCTCGGCGCGGGACAACCGGGTGGCGAGGTCGGCGATCTCTTCATCCCCATTGCCGTCCTCGCCGCCGCTGGCCGGCGGGCCGCCCAGCAGGGCCAGCAGCGCATGGGCGCGGCGGATGGGGTCGCGCAGCACCTCATAGGCGTCGCGCAGGGCCTCGACCTGGGCCTTGGCGTTGGCCTGCTGGCGCGGGCCGCGGGCGGCGAAACGCTCCGGATCCATGGCGCGGCTGAAGCCGGCATGCTGCTTCGCCAACTGATCCAGATCGATGTCGAAGCGGCGTTCCAGCCCCAGCCGGGTGAAGGGATCGAGCGGACGCGGCGGCTGGGCCGCACCGCAGGCGTGGCAGAACAGCGCGCGCGGCGCCACCGAGCGGCCGCAGGTGCCGCAGGGCTCCAGATCGCCGGCGATGGCGCCGGAAATTCCGCCGCTGCTGTTGCCGGGCGGGCCGGATTTGGAACGGGTCATGCGCGCAGTCCGTCAAAACGCCGAACAGGTCGGCCGATAGGTTCGATACCTCGACATGAGGCCACCACTGCAAGCCGGCAGACCTTCCGCGGGGTCATACCCATAAGCCGCAGCCGGCGCAATGCGCGAATGCGGACTTTCCGGGCAGGGGACAGATGGTCGCGCAGGCATGGCGGTAGCAAAACCGGATCAGCCATCCGCAGGCGCGCTTCGCCGTGCCATCGCGGTCCAGGCGGTCAGGAAACGGTCCACGGCCTCGTCGTCGCTGGTCCAGCCCAGGCTGATTCGGATGGCGCTGGCGGCGGACCCGTCGTCCTCGCCCATCGCCGCCAGCACATGGGACGGCTTCACCTTGCCGCTGGAGCAGGCTGATCCGGCGCTGACCGCCACCCCGGCAAGATCCAGCGTCATCACCTGGGTCTCGCCGGGCAGGCCGGGCAGCATAAGGCAACTGGTGTTGGCGACCCGCGCCGTACCGGCTCCCATCACCCGGGCATGCGGCACGGCGGCCAGCGCCCCGCGCTCCAGCCTGTCGCGCAGGGCCGCGAGGTCGGCGGCCTCTGTCACCCCCTCCCGCGCCAGCCTTGCGGCGGCGCCGAAGCCGACGATGCCCAGCAGGTTCTCGGTACCGGCCCGCTTGCGCCGTTCCTGTCCGCCGCCGCGGATCAGCGCGTCGGGCTCCAGCCCTTCGGCCAGGATCAGGGCGCCGACGCCGGTCGGGCCGCCGAGCTTGTGGGCCGACAGCGTCATCAGATCGACGCCGAGGTCGGGCAGGGACAGCGGCAGCCGCCCGGCGGCCTGCACGGCGTCGCAATGGACCAGAGCGCCATGGGCATGGGCGATCCGGGCGGCCTCGGCCACCGGCTGGATCACCCCGGTCTCGTTGTTGACCAGCATCAGCGAGACCAGAGCCGGACCGTCCGCGGCGGCCACCCGGCGTTCCAGGTCCTCCAGGTCGGCGACGCCATCGCGGGTCACGCCGAAGCGTTCAGCGGCGGTGCAGGCGGCCAGCACCGACTCATGCTCGATGGCGGAGGTCAGCAACCGGCGGCCGGGGAAGCCGCGTAGCGCGAAGTTGTTCGCCTCCGTCCCGCTGCCGGTGAACAGCACCTGCGCCGGCTTCACGCCCGCCAGCGCCGCCACGGCGGCGCGCGCCTCCTCCACCGCCCGGCGGGCGCTGCGGCCGAAGGCGTGAACGGAGGACGGGTTGCCCACCAGGTCCATCGCCTGACCCATCGCCGCCTTGACCTCCGGCTTCAGCGGAGCGGTGGCGTTGTGGTCGAGATAGACACCGGTCCGCCGGAAGGGGGAGACGAAACTGGAGGTCACTTTTCAGGCACGCTCAGCTGCGAAGGCCAATCTCATCCGGCGGCATCACTCTGCGGCGGCGACCGCGGTGCTGTCGGCGGCCGGGGCCGGGCGCAGCAGGTTCAGGCCGCTGGTGCCGATGATCCGCCGCTCCACCACGTCGGCGACGGTGACCGAGCTGAGATACATGTGGATCTGGTTGCCGAGTTCCTCCCACAGGTCATGGGTCAGGCAGCGCGAGCGGTTGGTGCGGCAGCCCTGCGGCGTGCCGTTGGCGCAGCGGGTGGTGCGGATCGGCTCGTCCACCGCCAGGATGATATCGGACACGCGGGTGGCGTCGGCCGGATGAGCCAGCAGATAGCCGCCGCCGGGGCCGCGCACGCTCTTGACCAGACCGCCCTTGCGCAGCTTGGCGAACAGCTGTTCCAGATAGGACAGCGAGATTTCCTGCCGCTCCGCGATGTCCGCCAGCGCGACCGGGCTGCCCTGGCTGGTGGCGGCCAGATCGACCATCGCCATCACGGCATAGCGTCCCTTGGTGCTGAGTCTCATCGCGATTCTCCTTGCGCTTCGTGCATCCCGCCATTGTGGGACGCCACCGTCTCTAGCGGTGTGGGTGTTGAACGGGGGAGGGCGGCGGACGGGCGGTCCGCTTCCAGCTCGCCGACACGGGCCTGCAGCGCCGTCACCTGATCGAGCAGGCCGGTCAGCGCGCGGGCGACCGGGTCGGGGATCTCGCCGCAGGGGGTGCCGTAGGGCATGAATTTCCGGGTTTCCGCGCGGTCGCGCGGCACGACCGGCCTGGCCGGGATGCCGACCACCGCGGTGTCGGCGGGCACGTCGGCCACCACCACCGCGTTGGCGCCGATGCGCGCGCCGCGGCCGATGGTGATGGCGCCCAGGATCTTGGCGCCGGCGCCGACGATCACGCCGTCGCCCAGCGTCGGATGGCGCTTGCCGGGATCGAGCGAGGTGCCGCCCAGCGTCACCCCATGATAGAGCATGACGTCGTCGCCGATCTCCGCCGTCTCGCCGATCACCACGCCCATGCCGTGGTCGATGAAGAAGCGGCGGCCGATGGTGGCGCCGGGGTGGATTTCGATGCCGGTCAGGGAGCGGGCGATCTGGGAGATCAGGCGGGCGGTCGTATGCCAGCCGGCGTCGCGGGCGCGCCGGGCGATCCGGTGGAGCACGATGGCATGCAAGCCGGGATAGCAGAGCGCCACCTCCAGCCGGGACCGGGCGGCGGGGTCCCGCGCCATGATCCCATCGATCTCTTCGCGAAGATGCTTGAACACGCCATCACCCGCCGTGGTATAGTCCGCCGCTCTCATCGGCCGCCCGCGCCCGGCTTCGGCCTGTCGGACCCTCGCGGTTCAGGACCTTTCCGGTTCGTACCCATTCGGGTTCCGGCCGGCAGGGACCCGGACTTATCGATCGGTCCCGCTAGTGCTGGGGCCGATCGGGCGGGTCAGGCGGGTTGTCCCGGAGGACGTTACGACGCATATATGATGACCAAGCAAAACGGTCAAGAATTGTGTGCGGAAAACCCCACTCCAAGACGGGAAAATCCGTAACGGGGCCGAAAGGCCCGTGCGTCGGGGCGGCTTTCCGGACGAATGTCCGGTCGGTCGCCGTGGCGGTCCCAACAACCCTTTGTCCGCGTCAGGAACGTCGTTCCCATGCCTGAAGTGCTCTTCAACGGTCCCGCCGGTCGCCTGGAAGGCCGTTACACCCACGGCAAGCAGCCGAACGCCCCGGTTGCGCTGCTGTTGCACCCGCACCCGCAGCACAATGGGACGATGAACAACAAGGTGGTCTTCACCCTGTTCCAGTCCTTCACCAAGCGCGGTTATTCGGCGCTCCGCTTCAACTTCCGCGGCGTCGGGCGCAGCCAGGGCACCTACGACAAGGGGGAGGGCGAACTGGCCGACGCGGCGGCGGCGCTCGACTGGCTGCAGACCTACAACCCCAATGCGCCGCTGTGCTGGATCGGCGGCGTGTCGTTCGGCGCCTGGATCGGCATGCAGTTGCTGATGCGGCGTCCGGAGATCGACGGCTTCGTCTCGGTCTCGCCGCCGGCCAACCTGTTCGACTTCTCCTTCCTGGCGCCGTGCCCGTCCTCGGGCCTGATCATCCATGGCGACAAGGACGAGGTGGTGCCCCAGGCCGCGGTGACCAAGCTGGTGACCAAGCTGTCGCACCAGAAGGACATCCGCATCGACCACCGCGTCGTTCCCGGCGCCAGCCACTTCTTCGTCAACCGCACCGACGATCTGGCGATCCAGGTGGACGACTATCTGGACAAGGCACTGGGCAATCCCATCGCGGCAGTGGCGGAGTAAGTAAGCCCAGTCCCATCCAACCGTTCTCACGAGGGCGTGGGCGGTTGGATGGGAGCTGGCGCCGTGCCTATTATTGCTCGCAGCCCAGAACCCACACGTCGTAGATCGGGTTCTCCATCGCCGACAGGGCGGGGCTGGAGGCGAACATCCAGCCGCTGAAGACCGGTTCCGCCTGCTCGCCGGGCTTGTTTTCCGTCACTTCCAGAAAAGCAGCGGATTCCGGCGTTTCGATCGGCGGGTTCTCGCGGCAGGCGCGCAGCGTGATGCGCAGGCTGCTCATCGCCTTGGTCTCTCCGACCTTCATAGTGAAGGTGGAGGTGCGGGCGGTCACCTTGTCCAGCCATTGCAGCTTGGCCGCCGGCCGCTCGATCATCTTGCTCGGGACCGGAGCGGCCTGGACGGACGCGGTTGCCAGCAGGGCGGCTGCCAGCGGGAAAAGTCGGAGAAGTCTCGTCACGTCGGATCGCTTCCGTAATTGCGGACGGCGCCCCACGGCAGGATCCGGTCAATCAGGGGACCTCTGCCGGGGCGCTCCGCCTTCTATCGCGGAAGCGGGGTCAGCGTCCAGTGGCGGGGGACGCCGGGGTGCGTTGTGCGGATCGGGTGTTTCAACGCGTGACGCTGCTGCGCGAGGCAGGGGCGCTGTAGGTGGCACCGGACCCGCTCTGGGTTTGGCCGCGATCTTCGATCTTCTGGGTCGCCGCACCGGCACCGGCACCCGCGGCGGCTCCGACCACGGCACCCACCGGTCCGCCGACCACCGCTCCGGCTGCGGCGCCGCCAAGCCCGCCGGTGGCCGATTTCTCTTCCATGTCGGCGCCGCAGGCGGCGGTCGCCAGAGCAAGGCCGAGGATGGCCAAATGGGACAGACGCATCGTATTTCCTCCTGCCTCGTGATCCGGGGGGCATCGCCGTCCGGATTGCAGGAGGAACGCTTGAGCGTGACCGTCGGTTCCGGCCACGCCCAGGGTCGAGTGCCTACAGCTTGGGCGGCTGGGCCGGCGCCTGGCCGGGAGCCTGACCCTGTTGGCCGTTGGCCTGGTCACCGGACTTGCTCATGCTCTGCAGCGAGAAGATGACCTGGCCCAGCAGCTGCTCCAGGCCCGGCGTGCTCTGCGTGAACTCGATCTTGCCGTTCGGCTTGATCATGTCGGGATCGCCGCCCGGCTCCAGCGACAGGAACTTGCCGCCCAGCAGGCTTTCCGATGCGATGACCGCCGCGGTGTCCTTGGGCAGCTTCACCGAATTGTCGACCGACAGATGGACCACCGCCTGATAGGTGGTGGGGTCGAGCGTCAGTCCGGTGACCGTGCCGACCTTCACGCCGCTGATGCGCACGTCGGCGCCGCTCTGCAGGCCGGTGATGCTGTTGAAGTTGGCGGTGACGTCATAGCCCTGCACCTTGCGCAGGTCGGCGCTTTTGTAGGCAAAGGCAAGGAACACGGCGGCCACGGCGAGCACGACGCCGCCCAGCACGGTTTCGATCACATTCCGGCGCATTGAGCTATCCTGCTGCGAGTTCCCGAATCGAAACCCGGCCCGAAAGGGGCCGGGCTATCCGTTCCGACGTGATGGTCAGTCCCGGCAGGGATCAGCTCGGCGTCCAGGGCTCGTAATCGCCGGTGGCCGGCACGCGCTGTCCGCCAGCCAGCACATGGCCGGGCGGACGGTAGGCTTGGACGGAACCCGACATGTTGGGCAGATGTTCCTTCTGCCACGGCTTGTGGAAGGCGCTCGACCCCTCGGGCAGCGGCTCCTTGGTGGTGTGGTGCAGCCACCCGTGCCATTCCGGCGGGATCTTGGAGGCGTCGGGCTCACCGGCATACAGGACCCAGCGGCGCTCACGCGTGCCGGGCTGGGTGTCCTTGCTGCGGTAATAGACGTTGCCGAAGCGGTCGCTGCCGACCTTGGCGCCCCGACGCCACGTGACGTAACGGATGTGGATGTTCGCCAGTTTGGTGAACAGGGAGATCGGCTCGCTCATCGTCGCTCACGAATTCCGGAGTCTGGCCCCGCGGACACGGGGCTGGTCGAATGCGGGCCGCACTATGACACCGCAAGTGCCGCGCGTCCACCGTTGGTGAGGCCCATTTCGCCGGCTTTCGGCCCTTTGGAGAGCGGAAGCGCCTCGGCGGCGGTGGCTCCGCGAGAATGCCCCCTTTTCCTTGACGCGCCCAGCCGATTGCCGTATGCACCCCGCGCATGCGCCGGCACCCCTGGAGGCCGGCGCCCTTTCGTTTTGGAGCATCGTCATGACCAAGATCATTCCGCTCGGCGCTGAGACGCGCGAACGGGCCGGCAAGGGGACCGCCCGCCAGACCCGCCGTGACGGCCGCATTCCGGCCGTCATCTACGGTGGCAAGCAGGCTCCCCTGACCATTTCGCTCGAGAAGTTCGAGTTCACCCGCGTCCTGCATCAGCCGGGCTTCTTCACGCACCTGTTCGAAGTGACCGTCGACGGTGCCGCCCATCGCGTCCTGCCGCGCGACGTGCAGTTCCACCCGGTGACCGACTTCCCGCTGCATGTCGACTTCCTGCGCGTGTCCTCCGACACCCGCATCAACGTGCAGGTTCCGGTCGAGTTCGCCGACCAGGACAAGTCGGCCGGCCTGAAGCGCGGCGGTGTGCTGAACATCGTCCGCCACGAGCTGGAGCTGAGCTGCCCGGCCGACAACATCCCCGAGCACATCACCATCTCGTGTGAGGGCTTCGATGTCGGCGATTCGATCCACATCTCCTCGGTCAAGCTGCCGGAGGGTGTGACCTCGACGATCACCGACCGCGATTTCACCATCGCGACCATCGTTGCGCCGTCGGGCCTGAAGTCGGAAGAGGGCGCCGCTTCCTGATAAGGAGCGTTGGACCTTCGAAGATGGTTACGGTGGGGGGCTTCGGCCCCCCGCTTCGTTTGTGGAGAGTGGTTTCCGAAGGGTGAGGGACATGCTGCTTCTGGTCGGACTGGGCAACCCCGGCAACGAGTATGCCCGCAACCGCCACAACATCGGCTTCATGGCGGTGGAGACCATCGCCCAGCGCCATCGCTTCACCCCGTGGAAGAAGCGTTTCCAGGGCCAGACCGCCGAGGGCACCGTCGCCGGCGACAAGGTTCTGGCACTGGAGCCCGCCACCTTCATGAACCTGTCCGGCCAGTCGGTGGTGGCGGCCCTGCAATTCTACAAGCTGAAGCCCGAAAACGTCGTCGTCATCCATGACGAGCTTGACCTGCCCCCCGGCAAGATCCGGGTGAAGAAGGGCGGCGGCCATGGCGGCCACAACGGCCTGCGCTCCATCGACGCGCATATCGGCAAGGAATACTGGCGCGTCCGCCTGGGCATCGGCCATCCCGGCAACAAGGATCTGGTCAGCGGCTATGTGCTGCACGACTTCGCCAAGGCCGACCAGACCTGGATCGACCCGCTGCTCGACGCCGTTTCCGACAACCTGTCATTGATCGTCGATGGACAGCCGGAGCTGTTCATGAACAAGGTGACGGTGGCGACGCAGGCGCGATAAGCCGCGGCCTGCCAGCCCTTCCCCCACTTCGCGTTTGCGCTTTGTCCCCCTTCGTAGGATAAAGCGCCTCAATTCCAGAAATTCCGACGGCGAGCACCCACCCATGGGCTTCAATTGCGGCATCGTCGGCCTGCCGAACGTCGGCAAGTCGACCCTTTTCAACGCGCTGACCGCCACCCAGGCGGCGGAGGCGGCGAATTTCCCCTTCTGCACCAAGGAGCCGAACGTCGGCCGCGTCAGCGTCCCCGACCCGCGGCAGGACAAGCTGGCGGCGATCGCCAAGTCGCAGAAGGTCGTTCCGACCCAGTTGGAGTTCGTGGACATCGCCGGCCTGATCCGCGGCGCGTCGAAGGGTGAAGGGCTGGGCAACCAGTTCCTAGCCAACATCCGCGAGGTCGACGCCATCGTCCATGTGCTGCGCTGCTTTGAGGACGACGACATCACCCATGTCGAAGGCAACGTCGATCCGCTGCGCGATGCCGAGGTGGTCGAGACCGAGCTGATGCTCGCCGACATGGAGAGCCTGGAGCGCCAGCTGACCAGCCTGCAGAAGAAGGCCAAGGGCGGCGACAAGGACAGCAAGGTCAAGGCCGACCTGATGGAGCGCGCCCTGAAGGTGCTGCAGGACGGCAAGCCCGCCCGCGTGGTCGAGGTGTCGGACGACGAGCGGCCGGTGTTCAAGCAGTTCATGCTGCTGACCGACAAGCCGGTGCTCTACGTCTGCAATGTCGAGGAGGCGTCGGCGGCCACCGGCAACGAATTCTCCGCCAAGGTCGCCGAAAAGGCCAAGGCCGAGAACGCCGAGGTCGTCGTCATCTCCGCCGCAATCGAGTCCGAGGTCGCGCAGCTCACCGACCCGGCCGAGAAGGCCGAATTCCTGGAATCGATGGGGCTGGAGGAAACCGGCCTGAACAAGCTGATCCGCGCCGGCTTCAAGCTGCTGGACCTGATCACCTTCTTCACCGTCGGCCCGAAGGAGACGCGGGCCTGGACCGTGCGCCGCAATGCCAAGGCTCCCGAGGCCGCCGGCGTCATCCATACCGACTTCGAACGCGGCTTCATCCGTGCCGAGACCATCGACTACACCAGCTTCGTCACGCTGGGTGGCGAGCAGGGGGCGAAGGACGCCGGCAAGATGCGCCAGGAAGGCAAAGAATATGTCGTCCAGGATGGCGACATCTTCCACTTCCGCTTCAACGTCTGAGTAAGCGGGGATTGAGGGAGCGGGGGCGTCGCCGCCCCCTTTCCACCTCCGCCGTCACCCAACTGTCATATTGTCGTAACAATCGGCACTCCCCACCCTTCAGTTAGGGGTGTGGCTCACTCGCACTCCAGCCCGACTCAGGGGCCGACACAGGGGGTGCGATGCAGGCGACGCGGGTGCTGCTGGAACTGGCCGGGAATGTCGTGCTGCTCCTGTGGGGGCTGCACATGGTGCAAAGCGGGCTGACCCGCGCGCTGGGCGGCGACCTGCGCCGCATCCTGGGGGCCGGGCTGCGCAACCGCTGGACCGCCTTCCTGTCCGGCATGGGCATCACCATGCTGCTGCAGAGCAGCACCGCCACCGGCCTGATGGCGACCGGCTTTACCGCCAATGGGCTGGTGTCGCTGATGCCGGCGCTGGCGGTGATGCTGGGGGCCAATGTCGGCTCCACCCTGATCGTGCAGGTTCTCGCCTTCGACGTCGCCCATGTGGCGCCGGTCCTGCTGCTGGGCGGCTTCATCGCCTTCCGGCGCGGAGCGCGGACGCGCAGCCGCGACCTGGGCCGGGTCGCCATCGGGCTGGGCCTGATGCTGCTGTCGCTGCATTTGCTGCTGGCGACCATCGCTCCGGCGGAGAACGCGCCGATGCTGCGGCGGATGTTGGCGATGCTGACCGCCGATCCGGTGGTGGCGGTGATGCTGGCGGCACTGCTGTCCTGGGTCGCCCATTCCAGCGTCGCCGCCATCCTGCTGATCGCCTCGCTGGCCGGCGGCGGGGTGATCGGGCCGGAGGCGGCGGTTGCCATGGTCGCCGGCGCCAATCTGGGCAGCGCCGTCAATCCGGTGGTGGAGGGGCCGGGGGGCGACGGCCGCAACCCGGCGGCAAGGCGGCTGCCGGTGGGCAATCTCATCAACCGGCTTATTGGCTGCCTTATCGTCGTGCCGCTGCTGGGGCCGATCACCGCCGGCTTGCAGGCGGTGTCGCCGGATGCCACGCGGCTGGCCGCCAACTTCCACCTCGCCTTCAATCTGGCGATGGCTGGGCTGTTCATCGGCCCTCTGCCCTGGTTCGCGCGGGTCCTGACACGGATGTTCCCGGAACGGGTGGCGGTCGCCGATCCGGCGATGCCGCTCTATCTCGACCGCAGTGCCCTGCGCGTCCCCCACCTCGCCATCGCCAACGCGTCGCGGGAGGCGTTGCGCATGGCCGACACGGTCGACAGCATGCTGCGCGGCGCGCTGGACGTGATCCAGACCGACGACCGCAAGCGGGTGCAGGAGATCCGGCGGATGGACGACGTGCTGGACCGGCTGCACGACGCCATCAAGCGCTACCTCACCCAGATCAATGTCGAGGATCTGGACGAACGCGACGCCCGCCGGGTGTCCGACGTGCTGACCTTCACCATCAACCTGGAGCATGTCGGCGACATCGTCGACCGCAACCTGATGGAGGCGGCATCGAAGAAGATCCGGCGCAGGCTGCGTTTCTCCACCGAGGGGGCGGCCGAAATCGCCGGCATGCTGGAACGGCTGAGCGAAACCCAGCGTCTGGCCGCTGCCGTCTTCGTGTCGGGCGACGTCCGGTCCGCCCGCGCGCTGATCCACGAGAAGGAGGTGATCCGCGATCTGGAGACCAGCGCCACCGAGGCGCATTTCGCCCGCCTGCGCGCCGGCCGCAAGGAAAGCGTCGAGACCAGCGCCCTTCATCTGGACATCCTGCGCGACCTGCGCCGGATCAACGCCCATCTGGTCGCCGCCGCCTATCCCGTGCTCGATCAATCGGGAGAGCTTCTGCCCAGCCGCCTCAAACGAGGGGCAACACGAGCGTGACCGTATGCTCCCGATGGGGGTGCGGCATGGCTTCCGCTTCGACCTTTTCTTGTCACCAGACTAGCCACGTTAACACTTTCGTAACCATATAAAATTCGTCAAGCTCTTTCGCGACATGGTTAACAAATCGCTCCTGTGGTTGTTATGGCAATGAGCGCCAAGGAACGGTTGTCGAGAGGAGCGGACGGTGGCGAACACGCACGCGACGTCGAACGGACCCAATGCACAGGGGGCATCCGACGCCGGATTCGCCGAGCGGGTGCGCGACGCCATCGACCGCCAGGAACTCTCCCTGGTCTTCCAGCCGCAGGCGGACGTCGTCACCAACCGCCTGACCGGGTTCGAGGCTCTGTCGCGCTGGCGCCTGTCCGACGGCACCATGCTGCCGCCCGATGTCTTCGTGCCGATGGCCGAACAGGGGGACGCGATCCATCTGCTGGGCGAATGGACCCTGCGGACCGCCTGCAGGGAGGCCGTCGGTTGGCTGCGCGCCAGCTATCCCGACATTCCGGTGTCGGTGAACCTGTCGGCGCGGCAGCTCGACGATCCGGGGCTGGTGCTGAAGGTGCTGGCAATCCTGGCGGAGACCGGCCTGCCGGCCGCCAACCTGAAGCTGGAACTGACCGAAACCAGCATGTTCAGCCAGAGCGCCGACGCGCGCGAGGCCTTGCTGCAACTGCGCGGCGCCGGAATCCGGCTGGTTCTGGACGATTTCGGCACCGGCTGGTCGTCGCTGGCCACCCTGCGCCGGGTGCCGGTGGAAGCGCTGAAGATCGACAAGCAGTTTGTCCAGGCGATGGTGGAGGACCGTGACGCCGCCACCATCGTCCAGGCGGTTGTTGCGCTGGCCCACGCGCTGGATTTGAGCGTGGTGGCGGAAGGGGTGGAGACGCCGGAACAGCGGCTCTATCTGCAGGCCTATCGCTGCGACGTTCTGCAGGGTTATTGGCTGTCGCGCCCGCTGAGCGCCGACGGGGTGAGCGAGTTCCTGGCCGAGCGGAGCGTCATCGGCACCCTGCGGCCTATGGGGTCGGGGTCCGCCGCTGGGCCGCAGACATCAGGATGACCCGCCGGGTTTCGTCCCATTCCGTCAGTTCGCCCGCCTCCTCGGCGGTGGCCCAGCAGGCCTCCAGCGCATCGTCGGCGCAGACTGGGTCGCCCACGGCACTCTCCGCCGCCACTTCCACCAGAGTATAGTGGTAATGGACGCGACCTTCGGCGTCGGTGGTGATGGCGTCGACCACGGTGACGATCCCGGTCGGCACCACCTCCAGACCGGTCTCCTCGCGCACCTCGCGCACCGCCGTTTCGAACACGGTTTCGCCGACCGACTGCGCCCCGCCCGGCAGGCTCCACTGCCCCATCCGCGGCGCCTTGCCCCGCCGGATCAGCAGAACCTTGTCCCCGCGCCAGACGATGGCCCCGACACCGACCCAGGGGCGGTCGGGATATTCGCGGCTGGAACGGTCGGGCGGGGTGGCGGACATGAGGGGCTCCCTATCGATGGCTTGACCCGAGGGTAACGCGGTCGGACACTGGGATGCCAGACGCGAAGACGCATCGCCGCGTCCCGTCGGCGCAACCCACCCGACCCTTGTGGCTGCCCCATGAAGCTCAACGAGATCCGCACCTTCATCGCCGTGGCCGATGCGCAGTCGGTGCAGGAGGCCGGCAACCGGCTGGGGCTGACGCAGTCGGCCGTGTCGCGGCTGATCCAGCGGCTGGAGGCGGAACTGGGCGTCGTGCTGTTCGACCGGCAGACCAAGCCGCTGGCCCTGACCCGCGACGGCGAACTGGCGCTGGCCCATGCCCGGCGCATCCTGGCGGCGACCAGCGATTTCGCCGACGCTTTCGCCGGGACGGCCGAGCCGCGCGGGCTGCTGCGGCTGGGCACGGCGCATGTGCTGACCGCGCTGGCCGCCGGTCGGCCGCTGGACGAGTTGCGGGCCGGCTTCCCCGGCCTGACCCTGCGGCTGCATGCGGACTGGAGCAACCCGCTGGTCGAGCAGGTTCGCGCCGGCAGCCTGGATGGCGCGCTGATTCTGCTTTGCGAGGGGCAGACGCCGCCGGACGGCCTGCCGATTCGGCGGATCGGGACGGAGCCGGTCAGCATCATCGCATCCCCCGACGACGGCTCCGCCGATCTGGCCGCCATGAACCGGCGCGGCTGGGTGTTGCAGCCGAACGGCTGCCGCTACCGCGAGGCGCTCCATCAGGCGCTGGCGCCGCTCGGCCAGCAGCCGAACGTGACGGTGGAGGCCTATGACCAGAGCCTGCTGGTGTCGCTGGTGGCGCGCGGCGTCGGCTTCGGTCTGGCGCCGATGGGGCTGATCGCGCCGATCCCGGGTGCGGTCGCCGTCCGGCCGCTCGAATTGCCCGATTTCCGGATGGCGGTGACGATCTGGCTGATCCAGGCGCGAACGACCGGGCGCATCGCCCCGGTATTCGACCGGCTTGAGCAATCGCTGCGCCATGAATTGTCGGCGTGGCATCGATCCGATCGCCGGATCGCGCAATCTTCCGTCCTGCATTCCGCCGCGGAATGACCCGGTTGCCGATTATGAATTTGCCGAACTGTTGGGGCCCGCCTATCGTCTGGGCATAGCAGTTCCACAACACCGGCGCGCAATGCCGGCCCCTTCCGGGAGGACGCCTTGACCACCGCCACCCCCGCACCGGCGCCCTCCTGGAGGACGCCCGCACTCGTCGTCGTCTGCGGTTGCCTGATCTCGATGCTGGCCTTCGGACCTCGGTCCAGCATGGGTCTGTTCATCGGCCCGCTTTCGGAAACCCGCGGCTGGGGCCGCGACGTCTTCGCGCTGGCGATGGCGATCCAGAACATCCTGTGGGGCGCCGGCGGCCCCTTCGCCGGGGCGCTGACCGACCGCTACGGCCCGGCCCCGGTGCTGGCCGGCGGCGGCATCCTCTATGCGGCCGGTCTGGCGCTGATGCCTTACGCCACCACCAGCGTAGAGCTTTACCTGACCGCCGGTGTTTTGATCGGGCTAGGCCTGTCCGGCGCGTCCTTCGGCATCATCATCGCCGGCTTCACCCGGCTGCTGCCGCCGGAAAAGCGCAGCTGGTCGGTCGGCATCGCCACCGCCGCCGGATCGATGGGCCAGTTCCTGTTCGCACCGATGGGTCAGGCCTTCATCGCCGGCTTCGGCTGGCAGACCGCGCTTCTGTTGCTGGCGGCGTCGATGATCGCGGTACCGCTGCTGGCCGGCGTCTTCCCCGGCCCGAAAGGCATGACGGCGAGCGGCGCCCCGGCGGTGACAGGCGCCAACATCGGCTATATCGCCGCCGTCCGACAGGCATTCCAGCACCGCAGCTATGTGCTGCTGGTCTCCGGCTTCTTCGTCTGCGGCTTCCAGCTCGCCTTCATCACCACCCATCTGCCGCCCTACCTGACCGAGGCCGGCATCAGCCCGTCGCTGGCCGCCTGGGCGCTGGCGCTGATCGGACTCTTCAACGTCATCGGTTCTTATGCCTCCGGCGTTCTGGCAGGCAAGGTCAGCAAGCGCTATCTGCTGTGTGCCAATTATTTCTCGCGCGGCATCGCCACGGCGGTCTTCATCCTGCTGCCGATCTCGCCGGTCACCGTCATCGCCTATGCCGCGGTGATGGGCCTGCTGTGGCTGTCCACCGTGCCGCCGACCTCCGGACTCGTCGCGCTGATGTTCGGCACCCGCTACATGGGCACGCTCTACGGCTTCGCCTTCTTCAGCCATCAGGTCGGCGGCTTCCTGGGCGTCTGGCTCGGCGGCGTGCTGTACGAGCGCACGGGATCCTACGACGTCGTCTGGTGGCTGGGCGTGGCGCTCGCCATGTTCGCGACGATCATCCACTGGCCGATCGCCGAGAAGCCGGCCCCGTCGCTGGCGGCGGCCGAGGCGAAGGCGTAAGGTAGACCACCATGAGCGACAGCCCCGCCCAATCCTCTTCCGGACTTCCCATCGGCCACGGTCTCGCCGCGGCTCTGCTGGGCGGCATTCTGCTGGTCTGGGCCGGGCTGATGGGACTGTCGCTGCAACGCGCGGCGCTGCCCGATGCGACCGACGGCATGATGCTGGCGGTCTTCTCCCCCGGCACCAGCGACGCCGAAGCGATGACGGCAATGGTGCGGGCGGGCGGCCAGCCGGTTCGCTCCACCTGGCTCGGGTTCGCCTGGGTCGCCCGCGGGGTGGAGCCCGGCTTCGTCGGCCGGCTGAAGGCGGAAGGCGCACTGGCTGCCTTCGGCGAGCTTCCGGTCGGCCCGACGCTGGGCGGCTGCACTGCGACCCCGGTCGATACCGCCAAGATCGCCGCCACCAAGCTGCAATAGGCTGATCTTCCGCCCCTTACAGGCCGGTGGGCGTTGCGCGCGTGTCGGCGGTGCGGGTGGTGCCCTGATCGATCAGCGGCTGTAGCGCCGGGGCGAGGCTTTTCAGAAGCTGGGCGGGCAGGGCGCTGGTGAAGCGGTAATTGTCGGCCTCCGGCCCATGGACGAAGGCGGTCATCGTCCCGAAGAAGCGGTCGCCGATGTAGAAGACGAAGGTGGCGGTGCGGTTGACCGCCTTCGATTCGATCAGCACGCCGCCCGGCCCCCAACGGTCCAGCCGGTGGTCGCCGGTGCCGGTCTTGCCGCCCATCGGGATCGGCATCCCGGACGGGTCCTTGAAGGAGCCCCAGACGCGTTTGGCCGTGCCGTTCTGGGCCACGTCCATCAGGGCGCGGCGCAGGGTGGCGCACACCTCCGGCCGCAGCACGCGCTCGCCCTTCAGCGGCCCCAGCCCCAGCTTCGCTTCGTAAGGCGTGCCGGCGGCGAAATGCAGCGAGCGGATTTTCACCGTCGGCTGGCGCACCCCGTCATTCAGGATCAGCCCCATCAACTCCGCCAGCGCTGCCGGGCGGTCGGCCGAGCTGCCGATGGCGGTCGCCAGCGACGGCACCAGCGTTTCGAACGGATAGCCGACGCTGCGCCACTGGGCGGTGATGCGCTGGAATGCCTCCTCCTCCAGCCCGATGCGGATGCGGGTGTTCTGGGCGGCCATGCCCTTCTTGAACAGCCAGCGGTAGCTTTCCTGGCGTTCATCGGCGCTGGCGCCCAGCACCTCGGCCCGCGTGGCGCCGGGATGCTGCTGGAGATAGGCGACCAGCCACAGCTCCAGCGGATGGACGCGGGCCAGATAGCCGAGGTCGTTCAGCGGGAAGCGGTCCGGGCCGTATTTGGCGTAGAGCGCCGAAAGCTGCCCGTCGGACAACGCCATCTTCGGCAGCCGGGCGCGCAGGAAGGCGGAGAACTCGGCCAGACCGGCCTTGGGCCGCACGCTGCGGAAGATCACCGCCAGCCGGTGCGGCACCGGGCGCGAGCGGGTCGCCAGCCGGGCCAGCGCCTCGTCCGGCGTGCGCTTGCGGTAGTCGTTGTAGAAGCGGTTGAGGAAGTCCGATCCCTCGCGGTCGGCGAAGCGGGCGAGATAGGCCTGCCGGGCCGGGTGGTCGGGTGAGCGCAGGATGTCGGCGCCGTCGTCCGCTCCCTCGTCCATATAGAACTGGACGACGTCGCGCATCAGCCGGATGAAGGGCAGGTTGACGCTGTTCCGCAACGCCTCCTGCAGGGTCAGGATGCGGCCGTTGTCGTCCTTGTTGAAGTTCACGAATGTGTGCTGGCCGCCGCCGGTGAAGAACACCTCGCTGGGGCTGGCGGAATAGCGCCGCTCCATTGCCGCATCCAGCATGGCCGGCAGCCGGCGGTCGGGGGAAGCGGCAAGCCAGGAGGTGGCCCAACGGGTCAGATTGTCCGACGCCTCGTCCTGCACATCGGCCAGCAGGTCCTTCGGCAGGTGGGCGTAGCGGCTGTGCAGTTCGGCGACGATCTCCAGATAAGTCGTCAGCGTGCGCAGCTTGGCGGTGGAGCCGAGATCAAGCTTCGCCCCATCGTTGATGTCCAGCGGCTGGTCGAGATTGTCGGCCTGGACGCGCAGGTAATTGGCCTCCGGACCCCGCTCGTAGAGTGTGATCGAGTAGACCAGCTTGGACAGGTCGTTGTTGCGGGCGTCGAGCAGCCGCTCGCCGGTCAGCCCCAGCGAGCGGGCATAGTCGGGCTCGTTCAGCTTGCCCAGCACCTCCACCACGCGGGCCTGCGTCTCGGCATCCAGGGTGGACTGGGCCGTGAGGTCGAGCCGGTCGAGCGCATAGAGGTTGGAAACGCCGAGCATGCCCAGCAGCCGGGCGCGGATGGCGTTGGTCGCCTTCTGCTCGACGAAGGAGGTGGCGGGGGCGGTCGGCGCCTCCTCGCGGAAGGCCAGCGGCGTGGCGATGGCGGCGTCGCGCAGCGCCGGATCGATCACCCCGGCCTGCGCCAGCGCCCGTAGATGGGCGTCGGCCAGCCGGTCGAGTGCCGCACGGTCCTGGATCAGATAATGGGACGGCCGCCGCTGCGCCAGCAGCAGGGCCAGCACCTGCTTGTAGGCCAGCGCCTTCAGCCTCAGCGTACGCGGGTCGGTTGCCGGTTCGGCCAACACGCGCTTGGCGATGGACAGGTCGGTGCCAAACCAGGCCCACAGCCCGTCACCCAGCCCGTTCACCTCGCCGAAGCCGGCCCGCGCGGTCAGCGGGGTGGAGTTCAGGTAATCGACCAGGATGCGGCGGCGGGCCTGCGTGGTGTCCTCGCCGTCGCTGTAGGCGCGGACGCTGGCCGACGCCATCTGGCGCAGCTTCTCCACGCTGCCGGTGGTCTGGCCGTCGGGCGAATGGCGGTATTTCTCGATCTGGGTGGCGAGCGTCGATCCGCCGGGGGAACGCTGGCCCGGCCGGACCATCTGCAAGGGCAGCATCGCCACCGCCGCCCCGAAGCGGTCCCATTCCACCGCCGGGTTGCGGCGCGGCTGGTCGGCGTCCAGCAACTCGCGGTTCTCGATGAACAGCAGCGTGTCGGCGACCAGCTTCGGCACATCGTCGAAGCCGTCGAACACCCGTTCGGGATAGCGCGCCGAATACATGACGGCGCCGTTGCGGTCGAGCAGGGTCAGCCCGGCCTGCGTCTTCTCGCGATAGATCGGAAAGCCGCCTCCGGCCATGAAGCGGTCGAGCGCCGGCGACAGCACGGCCTGCCGTTCGACCGCAAAGAGGTCATGGGTCAGAGACTCGAGATAGCCGGGCAGGGCGGTGTAGCCGAGCCGTTCATTGTACGGCCCATGCTTGGGATAGCGCGCCTGCGGGTTCGGGCCTTCGCGCAAGGACACGGTCATCGACTGGGCGACGCCGGACAGCAGCCGGGCCTGGAGGCGCGAGGTCTCCATTTCGCGCCAGCCGGCATAGCCGGCGGCGGCCGTGGTGGTCGCCAGCGTGATGCCGATCGCCGCCCGCCGGGCCCAACGCCCAACCTGCATCCACCCCTTGGCCATATCGGAAGCGAACCCCCTGCCGCCCGACCCACACGGTCGGTGTAGGCCGGAACGATAGGGGATTTATGGTTAACGGGGAGTTTAAGGCGGTACTCCTCACCCCTCCAACAGCACCTTCGCCCGCACCGCCAGTTCACCCAGCGGAACCTCGACCTGCTCGCCCTTCACCAGATGCTTGAGCGTCGCGGTGCCGCGCGCCTTCTCGTCGGACCCCATCAGCAGGACGACCGGGATGCCGGCGCGGTCGGCGTATTTCATCTGCTTGGCGATCTTGCCGCCATCCAGCTGGATTTCCGTGTTGATGCCGGCGGCGCGCAGCTCGCTCGCCATGCGGAAATAATCGGCGGACAGGGCGGGGTCCATCTGCGTCACCAGCACTTGGGCGGTGGGGGCGGCGTCCTTGATGATGCCGGCCTCCATCAGCTGGTAGAACAGGCGGGTGGCGCCGATGGAGATGCCGACGCCCGGCAGCTTCGACTTGGTGTAGTGGCTGGCGAGATTCTCGTAGCGCCCGCCGGAGCAGACCGAACCGATGCCGGGATGGTCGTTCAGGAAGGTCTCGTAGACGGTGCCGGTGTAGTAATCCAGGCCCCGCGCGATGGCGAGGTTGATGCGCACCGTCCCCTCCGGCACCTGGAAGGCCTTCAGCCCGTCGATGACGGTGGTGAGTTCGCCGACGCCTTCGCGGAATATGGCGTTCTCGATGTCGAGCCCGCCCAGCGCCGCCAGCGTCTCGGCGTTGCTGCCCTTCATGTCGATCAGCGACAGGATGGTGTCGGCGGCATGTTCGGTGACGCCGAGGCCCAGCAGGCTGGCGCGCACCTTGTCGCGGCCGATCTTGTCCAGCTTGTCGATCTCGCGCAGCACCAGCACGCGGGTGTCGGCGTCGGCGACGCCCAGACCGTCGAGCAGGCCCAGCAGGATCTTGCGGTTGTTCACGTTGATGGTGAAGCCGCCGAAGTTCAGTTCGGTGAAGACATGGTGGATCACCGCCGGGATCTCGGCGTCGTAATGGGCGGACAGGCTGTCCTTGCCGATCACGTCGATGTCGCACTGGTAGAATTCGCGGAAGCGCCCGCGCTGCGCCCGCTCGCCGCGATAGACCCGCTGGATCTGGTAGCGGCGGAAGGGGAAGGCGAGGTCGCGCTCATGCTCCGCCACATAGCGGGCGAGCGGCACGGTCAGGTCGAAGCGCAGGGCCAGCTCCGGCTTGTTGCCCTGCTGGATGGCGCCGGTGGACTGGACGAAATAGACCTGCTTCTCCGTCTCGCCGCCCGATTTGGTCAGCAGCGTGTCCACCGTCTCGAACACCGGGGTTTCGACGGGGACGAAGCCGAACCGCTCGTAACCGCGGCGGATGGTGTCCAGCATGCGCTGGAAGGCCACCTGCTGGCGCGGCAGCAGCTCCATCGTTCCGGGCGGGGTGCGGGGCGTGATCAGGCTCATCGGAGAGGGTCCGCGCTTGGATAGGAAAAGCGTGCGTTTTCTAGCCCCTTTCGCCGGCCCCGTCACCTGCGCCGGAAAATTTTTCAGTCGGGGCGAAAATTTTTCGGAAGGGCGTGGAATGAACGGCAGCGGGGCCGCGTTCATCTAAGCACGATCCCGCAGCGCGGATCGTTCACCGAAATGGAGAAACCAAATGTCCGGCACCATCTTTGGGTCGCGTATCCGCTCGTCCGTTTCGACCCTTGCGTTTGCCGCTCTAATGGCGGCAGCCCCCGTGCTGAGCGCGGGTGCCGCAACGGTCGTCCCGGCCGCGCCGGCCGCGTCCGCCCCCGCCGCGACGACCGACTCCACCACGACAGCGCCGAAGGTCGAGCAGAAGACCGACCATAAGGCCGTCACCAAGAGCGAGGCCAGCAAGACCGAAGCCACGAAGCACGAGGCTCCGAAGGCCGATGCCACCAAGGCCGATGCCGGCAAGACCAAGCATGAGCAGGTCGCGGCCACTCCGAAGGCCGAGGTGACCAAGACCCAGGCCGATGCCGTCGCCAAGGAACTGGGCGCCAAGCCGACCGAGCAGCTGACGGTCCAGCTCGGCAAGTATCACGAGCAGATGCTGGCCGCCCATGCGCTGAAGGACAGCGCCGCCCGCGACAAGGCGGTGGCCGAGGCGCGGCAGCAGCTCGCAACCATCGGCGGCAAGCCGGTGACGGCGGAGCAGGCCGCGAAAATCGACAACATCCTGGGGGTGAAGACCTCGACCACCATTCAGTAAAGCTGCATTCCGGCTGCGCCTGCCCACCCGCCAACGCCGGCCGGCGGGTGGGGAGGCGCTCCGGCACGAGGATGCGGCGTCCCGGTTCTGTTGAGATGCGGCGGCGATGGCGATAGAACGTCGTCCAAGCTCGCCACCTTCCTCGACACCAGCGCCGGGACCCGATCCATGCCGAACGACCGCCTTGTCATCCGCCGTCCCGACGACTGGCATGTCCACCTGCGCGACGGCGCCATGCTGAAGGCGGTTCTGCCCTTCACCGCCCGCCAGTTCGGCCGCGCCATCGTCATGCCGAACCTGAAGCCGCCGGTGGCGACGGCCGCCGATGCCGTGGCCTATCGCGAGCGCATCCTGGCGGCCCTGCCGGACGGCGTGGATTTCACGCCGCTGATGACCGCTTACCTGACCGACGGCACCGATGCCGACGATCTGGCGCAGGGCTTCAAGGACGGAGTGTTCGCGGCGGCCAAGCTCTATCCCGCCAACGCCACCACCAACAGCGCCCATGGCGTCACCGACATCGCCCGCATCGCCCCGGTGCTGGAGCGCATGGCGGAGATCGGCATGCCGCTGCTGATCCATGGCGAGGTGACCGACCAGTCCGTCGACATCTTCGACCGCGAGGCAGTGTTCATCGACACCATCCTGGCCCCGCTGGTGGAGCGTCACCGGACCCTGCGCGTGGTGCTGGAGCATGTGACCACGGCCGACGCCGTGCAGTTCGTGCGGGCGCATGCCGCCAGCGGCCGGATCGGTGCCACCATCACCGCGCACCATCTGCTGATCAACCGCAGCCACATCTTCCAGGGCGGCATCCGCCCGCACCTGTACTGCCTGCCGATCGCCAAGCGCGAAACCCACCGGGTCGCGCTGGTCGAGGCGGCGATCTCCGGCGAGGGGCCGTTCTTCCTGGGCACCGACACCGCGCCGCACACGGTGACCGCCAAGGAGGCAGCCTGCGGCTGCGCCGGCTGCTTCACCGCCGCCAACGCGCTGGAACTTTACGCCGAGGCCTTCGACGAGGCCGGCGCGCTCGACAGGCTGGAGGCCTTCGCCAGCCTGAACGGCCCGCGTTTCTACAACCTGCCGGTCAGCGAGGAGCGCGTCGCTCTGGAGCGCCGCCCGTCGGTCGCCCCCGACCTGATCCTGGTCAGCGAGGGCGACGCCGTCCTGCCCTTCCGCAGCGGCGAGACCCTGCGCTGGAGCTTTGCCGGGGCGGTCTAGGGAGCGATCGGCGTATCCCGGCGGCGGACCAACTCCACCGCCGGGAAACGCTAAGCCCGATCAGGGCAACATCTTGATCGACTTCATCCAGGCCAGCATCAGGTCCGGCCACTGCGCCGCCGGCAGACCGACGGCGAAACGCAGCGAGAAGCCGTGTCCGCCCTGGCGGAAGATGTGCATCTCCGCCGGGACGCCGGCCTTGTGCAGCGCTTCGTAGAACAGCAACGAATTGACGACCGGCACGTCGGCATCGTCGTCGGCGTGGAACAGGAAGGTCTGCGGCGTGGCGGCGGTCACCTGCCGTTCGGTCGAATAGGCGGCGACCGTTTCCGGCGTCGGCTGGTCGCCGATCAACTCCTGCCGCGAGACGGCGTGGGTGAAGCGTTCATCCATCGTGATGACCGGATAGCCCAACGCCAGGAAGTCCGGCCGGGCGGAGACCTGATCCGCCGCGTCCACCGGTTCATACACCTTGCGCTCGTATCCCGTCGCCAGCTGTGCCGCGAGGTTGCCGCCGGCCGAAAAACCGAGGATGCCGATGCGAGCCGGGTCGAGGCTCCACTCCGCGGCGTTCGCCCGAATCAGCCGCAGGGCACGCTGGGCGTCCATCAGCGGCGCATCGGTTGCCTGGGCCTTGCCGGGCAGGCGGTAGACCAGCCGGAAGATGGTCACGCCGGCATCCGTGAAGCGCGGTGCGATCTCGTCGGCCTCCTTGTCGATCACCACCCGCTGGTAGGCCCCGCCGGGCGTCACCAGCAGGGCGGTGCCGTTGGGCTTGGCCGGACGGTAGACCAGCAGGTCCGGCGTGGTGATCGCCAGCACGGCGCGGTCCTTGATTGCCGGGTCCTTGCTGCGCTCCAGCACCTGCTGCGGCATCGGGAACTGCGCCGAGCCGGGAGGACCCTTCGGCCACAGCGTGATCTCCTGCCGGTCCTGCAACGGGGCGGCCGACGAGACGGCAGGGAAAGCGCTGACCATGGCGACTGCTCCGATGACGACCACTGCTGCGGATCGGGCGAGGCGGCGGCGGAAACTCTTCACGCACTGCATTGCTGAACACTCCCTTATCCGGCGCCGGACCTCTGCATGCGGTGCGGCGGCCTTATGGTTCTGGTGGTGCAATGATGTACTAATATATTAGAATGGAAAGGGAGTTGCCTTGGCAATGGGGCAAAATGGCTGGGTCGGAAGCGGGGGAGAGTTGGTGCCTCTCTTGATGTCACCCCCGTGAAGGCGGGGATCCAGGCTGATCTGCAATCAAGTGGCTGAAATGGCTGGATTCCTGCCGTCGCGGGGATGACGGTCGCAGTGGGTCGCTCCCTGGTCTTGGTGGGACAGGAACCTGCCTGTCGAACAAACCATCCGTTGCCGAGGTTGAGCGGACGATTGGCTTGAAAGCGTTAGAACAAACTCCCCTGCACCGGAACCACCCGCGGCTTGCGCGGAGCCGGCTTCTTCTCCGGCTTGGCCTCCGCCGCCGCCTCGGTCTTAACCTCCGCCTTAGGGGCGCCGCCGTCGATGGTTGCGGCAACTTTGGCGTCGTCGGCGAAGACGATGTTGACGGCCAGACCCGGCGTCGCCTGATCGGCGCGGGTCACCGGGCGGCCGTCGCGGTCCTCGACCAGGGCAAAGCCGCGGGCCAGCACGCCCTTGTAGCTGTAACTTTCCAGCAATTGGCCGAGCGACGCCAGATTCGCCGCCTTGTCGGCGACCCCCTTGGCATAGCTGCGGTCGAGGCGCGGCGTCAGGTCGGCGACGCGGCGTTCGCCCTCCGCCAGCTTCACCCGCGCCGGGGTCAGCGACAGCCGGCCGGCGACGCGATCGAAGCGTCCGCCTGCGGTGGTCACCGCATGGCGCAGGGCAGAGTCGAGCGCCCGGCTCTCCGACGCCAGTTTCTGGTCGGCCTGAGCCAGCTTCTCGCGCGGGTGGCGCAGCTTGGCGGCCAGCTCGCCGACACGGGTGCGGCGCCGCTCCAGCAGGGCGGAGGCGGCAAGGTTCAGGCGTTCGGCGCGGTCGTCCAGCCGCTGGGCATGGCCCTCCAGCAGGGCGCGGGGATCGCCGAGGCCACGGGCCAGCCCTTCCACCCGGTTGCGGCGGTCATCCACCGCGCGGGAGGCGCAGGCGAGCAGGCGGCGTTCGTCGTCCAGGATCTGGGCCAGCAACTCGCCACGCACCGGCACCGCCATCTCGGCGGCGGCGGTCGGGGTGGGCGCGCGCAGGTCGGACGCGAAGTCGATCAGGGTGGTGTCGGTCTCGTGCCCGACGGCGGAGATCAGCGGGATGGCGCTGGCCGCGGCGGCGCGGACGACATTTTCCTCGTTGAAGGCCATCAGGTCTTCCAGCGAGCCGCCGCCGCGCGCGACGATGATGAGGTCGGGGCGAGGCACCCGCTCACCAGGCCGGATGCGGTTGAAGCCCTCGATGGCCGCCGTCACCTCGGCCGCCGCGCGCTCGCCCTGGACGGCGACCGGCCACAGCAGGACATGGCGGGGAAAGCGGTCGTTCAGCCGGTGCAGGATGTCGCGGATGACCGCCCCGGTGGGGGAGGTGACGACGCCGATCACGTCGGGCAGGAAGGGGATGCGCTTCTTGCGGCCGGGGTCGAACAGCCCCTCCGCCGCCAGCCGGCGCTTGCGCTCCTCCAGCATCTTCAGCAGCGCGCCTTCGCCGGCCAGCTCCATCGACTCGACGATCAGCTGGTACTGCGAGCGGCCGGGGTAGGTGGTCATGCGGCCGGTGACGATGACCTCCAGCCCTTCCTCCGGTCGGATCGCCAGCTTCGCCATGGTGCCGCGCCAGCACACCGCCTCGATCACCGCGGTGTCGTCCTTGAGGCGCATGTAGCAATGGCCGGAGCTGTGCTTCTTCGGCTGGCTGATCTCGCCGCGGACGCGGACGAAGCCGAATTCCTCCTCGATGCTGCGCTTCAGCCGCCGGGCGAGGTCGCCGACGGTGAATTCCGGAAGGTTGGAGCCGGGGCGCGGTTCCGGGGCGATCAGCGGTGCGTTTTCGGACGTCATGGCGCTCTTGAGTTGGGGCGCGGCCATGATACAAGGCGCGCTGTCGGCAACAAGGCGGAAGGAGCGCCACCCCATGAAAGTCCTCGTCGTCGGATCGGGCGGTCGTGAGCACGCGCTCTGCTGGGCCATTTCCAACTCGCCGCTGTGCGACGCGCTCTATTGCGCGCCGGGCAATGCCGGCATCGCCGAGGTCGCCACGCTGGTCCCCATCGGGTCGGAAGACGTGGATGGGCTGGTGCGCTTCGTCCAGGACAATGCCATCGACTTCGTCGTCGTCGGCCCGGAAGGCCCGCTGGTGCTGGGCCTGGTGGACAAGCTGACCGCCCTGGGCGTCAAGGCCTTCGGCCCGAGCGCGGCGGCGGCGGAGCTTGAGGGGTCCAAGGGCTTCATGAAGGACATCCTGGCGAAATACGGGGTGCCCACCGCCTTTTACGAGCGATTCAAGGACCCGGAAGCCGCCAAGGCCTATGTCCGCAAGCATGGCGCGCCCATCGTGGTGAAGGCCGACGGTCTGGCCGCCGGCAAGGGCGTCACCGTCGCCCGCACCGAGCAGGAGGCATTCGAGGCCATCGACGACGCGCTGGTCGGCGGCCGCTTCGGCGCCGCCGGTGCCGAGGTGGTGGTGGAGGAGTTCCTGGACGGCGAGGAGGTCAGCTTCTTCGCGCTGTGCGACGGCGAGAACGCGTTGCCGCTGGCGTCCGCCCAGGACCACAAGGCGGTCGGCGACGGCGACACCGGCCCCAACACCGGCGGCATGGGCGCCTATTCCCCAGCGCCGGTGCTGACCCAGGACCTGCAGGACCGCGTGATGCGCGAGATCATCCTGCCGACGGTCAAGGGCATGGCGGCTGAAGGCAAGCCCTTCAAGGGCGTGCTGTTCGCCGGCCTGATGATCATGCGGACGCCGGACGGTCCGGTGCCGAAGACGCTGGAGTTCAACGTCCGCTTCGGCGACCCGGAATGCCAGACGCTGATGATGCGGCTGAAGTCCGACGCGCTGGCGGCGCTGGTGGCGGCAGCCGACGGGGTGCTGGACAGCATCGACCTGCGCTGGCACGACCACACCGCGCTGTGCGTGGTGATGGCAGCCAACGGCTATCCCGGCGATTACGCCAAGAACACCGAGATTCGCGGGCTGGACAAGGCCGGCGCGGTGCAGAATGTGACCGTCTTCCACGCCGGCACCAAGCGGGCCGAGGACGGCCGGGTGCTGTCGGTCGGCGGCCGGGTGCTCGGTGTCACCGCGCTGGCGCCGACGGTGGCCGAGGCGCAGGCGGCGGCCTACAAGGCGGTGGATGCGCTGGACTGGCCGGACGGCTTCTGCCGCCGCGACATCGGCTGGCGGGCGGTGGGGCGGTAAGGTCTCTTCTGCTTCGACAGAAACGAAAGGGGGCGCATCGCTGCGCCCCCTTTTCATGTCCGCATCACGCCCGCAGACGTTCCGACGCGGTGGCGATGTTCTGCGACACCACCTCGATGTCGCGGACCACGCGGGTGACGCTGTGGGCGATCTCCTTGGTCGCCGATTCCTGCTGCGATACGGCGGCGGCGATCGTGGTGGAAATCTGCTGAACGTCGGTGACGATGGAGCCGATGCGGCGGATGGCGTCCACCGCGTGAAGCGCCTCCTGCTGGACCGAGGCGATCTGCGCGGCGATGTCGTCGGCGGCGCTGCCGCTCTGCTGGGCCAGCGACTTCACCTCATTCGCCACGACGGCGAAGCCGCGGCCGGCCTCGCCGGCACGGGCGGCTTCGATGGTCGCGTTCAGGGCCAGCAGGTTGGTCTGCGAGGCGATGCTGTTGATCAGCTTGGTGATGGCGCCGATGCGCTCGGCCGAGGTGACCAGGGCTTCCACCGCGGCGTTGGTGCGCGACGCCTCTTCGGACGCCTTCAGCGAGGCACCCGAGGCCTCGTTGGCGCGGTTGCTGATGTCGGAGATGGAGGCTGACAGCTCCTCCGTCGCGGCGGCGACGGTCTGGGCGTTGGCGGTGGCGCGGTCGGCGGCGGTGCCGACCTCGCGGTCCAGCGATTCGGCAAGGCCGGACACGGTGCGGCGGCGCTCGCCGTCCATCTCCACCTGCCGCAGCTCGGACAGCTTCTCCGCATCGATGTCGATCAGCGATCCGCAGGCGCGCAATGCCACGCCGTTGTTGTCGCGAGCGACGCCGCCGATGGCGCGGAACCAGCGATAGCTGCCGTCCTTCACCTTCAGCCGGTAATCGACATCGTATCCGGTGCGTCCGCTGCGGTCGTTCAGGCAGGCCATGAAGGCGTCGAAGGTCCGTCCGGCGTCGTCCGGATGCAGCCGGTCGGCCCAGGAGTTGACGACGTTGGGGAAACCCGTGGTGTCGTCACGCTCGAATCCGGCGAGACGGCGGAATTCCGGCGACCAGTGCCAACGGCTCTGCGCATGCATCGGATCGCCATTGTGGAAGACGGCATCCCACAGCCCGACGCCGGCATGGCGGTCGAGCAGCTTGGCCCGCTCCAGTTCATTGCGCTCGGCATCGATGTCGATCAGGGAGCCGCAGGCACGCAATGCCAGACCGCTGCTGTCGCGGGCGACTCCGCCGATGGCGCGGAACCAGCGATAGCTGCCGTCCTTCACCTTCAGCCGGTAATTCACATCATATCCGGTGCGTCCGCTGCGGTCGTTCAGGCAGGCCATGAAGGCGTCGAAAGTCCGCTTGGCATCGTCCGGATGCAGCCTGTCGGCCCAGGAACCGACGACGTTGGGGAACCCCGCCGTGTCGTCGCGGTCGAATCCGACCAAGCGGCGGAATTCCGGCGACCAGTGCCAACGGCTTTGCGCATGCATCGGATCGCCGTTGTGGATCACTGCGTCCCACAGTCCGACACCCGCATGACGCCCCAGCAGGGCCAGCTCTTCGGCGGCCTGATTGTCCTGTGGCTTGCGGAACGACAACATCTGCGACTCCTGATGGCTTAAAGCGGTCAGGACATCATCGGCATATATTCGCTGAACAAACACTTAACAGACTAATTAGTTTTTACACCTTGTATCTCCGCAGTTGTTGGAGATCGAGGATTTTCATCCATGTTCACTGCGGTTGAAGGCGGGCCATTTGCTGTCGCCTTTAAGAAATTCTATTGCCTGACATGGGACGCGATATTGCGTGCGCATTGCATGCATGCCGGAAGGCTCATCGCCGCTCCTTGAAAAACCCCCGCAGCAGCGCGCCCGCCCGCGTCTCGCCGATGCCGCTGTAGACCTCCGGCGCGTGGTGGCAGGTCGGCTGCGTGAAGAATCGCGGGCCGTGATCGACGGCGCCCCCCTTGGGATCATAGGCACCGTAATAGATCCGCCTGATCCGCGCGAAGCTGATCGCCGCGGCACAAAGCGCGCAGGGTTCCAGCGTCACATAGAGGTCGCAGCCGGGCAGGCGGGGCTGGCCGCGGGCGGCGCAGGCCTCGCGGATCGCCAGCAGCTCGGCATGGGCGGATGGGTCGCACAGCTCCTCGGTCCGGTTGCCGGCGGTGGCGAGGACGGAGCCCGTCGCTGGGTCGACAACGACGGCGCCGACCGGCACCTCGCCACGCGCGGCGGCGGCCTCGGCAGCGGCGAAGGCAAGGTCCATATAGCGGGGAGACGGCATGGCCGGGCAGGGTGCCAACCCTGCCGGGAGCGCGTCAACCGGATTCCGGCGTCCGGGCACTGGACTCGTGTTGCGGGCGGCGCGTCCAGGCCCTATGGTCCGGCCATGGACCGCTCCGATACCGCCAAGAAATCCAAATCCGCCGCCACCCCTGCCGCCGGCTCCGCTGCCGACGGCGGCGAACGCATCGCCAAGCGACTGGCGCGCGCCGGGCTCTGCTCGCGCCGCGACGCCGAACGCTGGATCGCCGAGGGCCGCGTCGCGGTCAACAGCCGCGTGCTCGACAGCCCGGCCTGCGTGGTCCGCTCCGGCGACATCGTTCAGGTCGACGGCAAGGTCATTCCGGAACCGGAGCCGGCCCGCCTGTGGCGCTATCACAAGCCGTCTGGGCTGGTCACCACCGCCCGTGACGAGAAGGGGCGCGAAACCGTCTTCGACCGCCTGCCGCCCGAGTTGCCGCGCGTGGTCTCGATCGGCCGTCTCGACCTGACGACCGAGGGGCTGCTGCTGCTGACCAACGACGGCGAGCTGGCCCGATTCCTGGAACTGCCCGCCACCGGCTGGACCCGCCGCTATCGCGTGCGCGTCTTCGGCGAGGTGGACGAGAGGCAACTGGCGGCGCTGGAGAAGGGGCCGACCATCGAAGGCGTGAAGTACGGCCCGATCGAGGCCGCGCTCGACCGCATCCAGGGCCGCAACGCCTGGCTGACCGTCAGCCTGAAGGAAGGCAAGAACCGCGAGATCCGCAAGGTCATGGAGTCGCTTGGGCTCCAGGTGAACCGGCTGATCCGCGTCGCTTACGGTCCCTTCCAGCTCGGCAAGCTGGAGGAGGGCGCCGTCGAGGAGGTGCCGAAGCGCGTCGTCCGCGAACAGATCGCCCCCTTCTTCGGCACGCCCGAAGGGGCGGAGTCGACCGATTCCGGGACCAAGCAGCGCGCCAAGGCGAGAGCCGATGCGGCGGTGAAGGCCGCTCCGGCGAAGGCGACTTCCGGTGGCCGTCCGACCGGCAAGGCGGATGCGAAGGCGGACACCAAAATGGACGCCAAAACCGCTCCGAAGCGCGCGCCTCGCTCCGCCACCAAGCGGCACGAGGCCGAAGCCGCCCGCACCGAAGAGGCCAAGCCGGCCCGGCGGGGCGCATCAACCCGTGGCACCCTGTCTCTGGGCGGTGGTGCGGCGGCCAAGCCGGGTCGTCCGGGCAAGCCGGACGGCGCCCGGCCCGACACCCGGCGCCCCGACGCGGCCCGGTCCGAATCCCCGCGCTCCGAAGGCGCCCGTTCGCGTGATGCAAAGCCGAGGGACGCTAAGCCGAGAGACGGCAAGGCTCCGGGCTTCAAGGCGGCCGAGGTCAAGGCGGCAGGCCCCAAATTTGCCGGCCCCAAGTCCACCGGCCCCAAGCCCTCCGGGCCAAAGGGGAGCGGCCCGAAGGGTGCCGGTCCGGCGCCGCGGGGCGGGCCGAAGGCCGGCGGCGGCGACAGGTCCGGTGGCGGTGCCGGCGGACGGACGGAGCGCCCGCGTGCGGATCGTCGGCGGTAAGCACCGCGGCCGCAGTCTGGTGGCGCCGGGCGGGCGCGACACCCGCCCCACCACCGACCGCACCCGGCAAGCCATCTTCAACATTCTGGCCCATGCCGACTGGGCGCCCGAGTTCGAGGGCGCCGCGGTCGTCGATGCGTTCTGCGGTACCGGCGCGCTGGGGTTGGAAGCCCTGTCGCGCGGGGCGTCCTGGTGCGGCTTCCTCGACATGGGCCGGCCGGCGCTGGACGCCGTGCGCGCCAATGTCGAGGCGTTGCACGAGGCGGCGAACGCCCAAATCCTGCGCGCCGACGCCACCAAGCCGCCCCCGGCGTCCCGCGCCTGCATGCTGGCCTTCCTCGACCCGCCCTATGGCCAGGGGTTGGCGCCGCGCGCGCTGGCGGGGTTGCTGCGCGCCGGCTGGCTGGCCGGCGGCGCGCTCGCCGTGGTTGAGGTTGCCGATCACGACCCCCTGCCTCTTCCCGACGGTTTCTCGGCGGTCGATGAACGCCGCTATGGCGACACCCGCGTCGCCTTCCTGACGGTCCGCCACCCGGCCTGACCGCAGGGGCGGACGCGGCAGTCCCAGCCCCGGGGTTGCCGGTCCGCTGTTTCAATCCCCCCGAGTTCCATTTTTTGCCGAACCCGCCCAAAGGCTGGTGGTGACGCATCCCTTGCGTTCCAAGGCGGCCATCCGTGTTTTTCCATCATGCGGAAAGACGAAACGGACTGTTGAGTTCCAAAACAATCCGAGCAAAAGATCATGTGTCGCCGATGCGGTTCCTTATGGAAACGGCGGCATCTATCTATCTCCTAAGACTGCACACCCTCGTTTGAGGGGGGCCGTGCAGGTACCGGCACGGCTTCTTTTTGCAGAACCGACGTCAAAGCAGGTGATCCGACACAAGAACCGGTGTGGACCGGGCATCTGGTGCGACACGAGTCTTAGCTTTTACTTAGTCTATCTGTATGCCTACGGCGTCGATCCGTCCGTCGGTGTCTTTTTGTCCCCGGTTTTGGCATACCAGATTACATATCTGGCATTCCAAAACCGGGACAATCGAACTCCGAGCGATTGTCGGCATCCGCGCCGAGTTCCGGAAAGGAACCGTCAGCAAGAGCGGTCCGTCCGGGTCATTCCGCAATCGTGATTGGCGTGCCGGTCCCCGGGAGAGGGGCCGCGCCGCCGGCTCAGGCAAGTTAAACGGGAGGCACCATGGCTCATATGAATTCACAACCGGCGGCATCGGCGCCGCCGGTGACCGATGCGGTCCGCTGGACGCAGATCGTCGTCGGCATCATCTGCATGGTGGCGGCCGCCAACATCCAGTACGCATGGACGCTGTTCGTCCCGGAAATCCAGGCGACCCACGGCTGGACGCGCGCGTCGATCCAGACCGCCTTTACCATCTTCGTCGTCGTGCAGACGTGGCTGACGCCGATCGAGGGCTATTTCATCGACAAATACGGCCCCCGCGTGATCGTCGCCGCCGGCGGCTTCTTCACCGGCCTGTCCTGGATCGTCGACAGCTATGCCGGTTCGCTCGCAATGCTGTATGTCGGCTCGGCCATCGGCGGCATCGGCGTCGGTTGCGTCTACGCCACCTGCGTCAACAACGCGCTGAAGTGGTTCCCGGAAAAGCGCGGTCTGGCGGTCGGCCTGACGGCGGGCGGCTATGGCGCCGGCTCGGCGCTGACCATCCTGCCGATCTCCGCGATGATCCACAGCAGCGGATATCAGACCACCTTCTTCTGGTTCGGCCTGCTGCAGGGCGCCATGATCATCGCCGCCTCGCTGTTCCTGCGCATGCCGCAGAAGGAGCAGGTCAAGGCGTCGACCAAGGTCGCGCAGACCCGCCGTGACTACACCCTGGGCGAAGCGATCCGCACCCCGGTGTTCTGGGTGATGTGGGCGATGTTCATCGGCACCGTCACCGGCGGCCTGATGGCGGTGGCCCAGCTGGGCGTCATCGCCCACGATCTGGGCGTGAAGGAAACTCCGGTCAGCGTCCTGGGCATCACCATGGCGGCTCTGCCCTTCGCCCTGATGCTGGACCGTGTGATGAACGGCATCTCGCGCCCGCTGTTCGGCTTCATCTCCGACCATATCGGCCGTGAGGCGACCATGTTCGTCGCCTTCACCCTGGAAGGGTTGGGCATCATCATGCTGAGCCGCTTCGGCCACGACCCGATGATGTTCCTGATCCTCAGCGGCATGGTCTTCCTGGCCTGGGGCGAAGTCTACAGCCTGTTCAGCGCCACCTCGGCCGACACCTTCGGCACCAAGCATGCCGGCAAGATCTACGGCGTCCTGTACTGCGCCAAGGGTGTCGCGGCTCTGCTGGTGCCGATGGGCAACCTGCTGATGGAGGCCACCGGCACCTGGGCAACCGTGCTGTACGTCACGGCTACCATGGACCTGACCGCGGCGGCCTGTGCGCTGCTGGTGCTCAAGCCGATGCTGGCCCGCCACCATGCCCGCAACGCCGAACTGGCGCGCCGGGCCGAGCAGGGTGAAACCGGACATACCGTCCCGGTCGGGGCCGCCACCGGCACCGCCAACGGATAAGGGTATGGTTGGGGGGCTGGTTCAGGGAACCGGCTGATAGAAGCGGGCCGGGGATGCGCAAAGCGCCCCGGTCCGCATCATTCATTCGATCCAGAAGGGGCGGTCCTTCGCCTTGTCGGACTTGGGATCGCCGTGGGCCGCCTGCTGGAACCGTTCGGACGAGAACAGGATGCCCGGCTCTTCCTCCGTCTCGTCCTTCTCGGGCTCGATCACGGTGAAGCCACCGCGGCCGCTGGCCATATAGACGGCGTGGCCGATCATGCCGGTCAGCGCGAGGAACAGAAGAGCCTGGGTCTCGATCATGGCGAAAACGTCCTTATCGGGGAGGGGAGGGCGTCGACAGGAACAACAGTGCAAGACCGCAACCGGCATGCTCCGCAGACGGCGATCGCCCACGGTGACGGCCAAGTCATGCTGTGCTGCAACATAAGTAAACTGGCATGCCACCGCAAAAAGTTTTGCATGCCAGATGCCGGATGCATGACCTGCAACTTTGCCGCAGGGGGGCTTGCGGCCAAAGACCGGCGCTCCCCCGCAACCAAACCGGCCCTGCCGCTGTTGCCCGCCTGTCGGCCCCGCTTTCAGGGCCGGGGATCGGCAAAAGGGATGGAGCGGCCATGATCCGGGACCTTTGGTACAAGAACGCGGTCATCTACAATCTGTCGCTGTCGACCTTCATGGACGCCAACGCCGACGGCATCGGCGATTTCCAGGGGTTGCTGCGCCGGCTGGATTATCTGCACGGGCTGGGCGTGACCTGCCTGTGGCTGGGGCCGTTCCAGACCTCGCCGATGAAGGACGGCGGTTACGACGTCGCCGATTACTACAGCGTCGACCCGCGATACGGCACGCTGGGCGACTTCGTGGAGTTCACCCACGCCTGCGAACAGCGCGGCATCCGCGTCATCATCGATCTAGTCATCAACCACACCTCCGACCAGCATCCCTGGTTCCAGCAGGCCCGCAGCGATCCCGACAGCAAATACCGTGACTGGTATGTCTGGTCCGACAAGAAGCCGGAGAATGCCGACAAGGGCATGGTCTTTCCCGGCGTGCAGAAATCGACTTGGACCTATGACCGCGAAGCGAAGGCTTGGTATTTCCATCGCTTCTACAAATTCCAGCCCGACCTGAACACCTCCCACCCGGAGGTGCATGCCGAACTTCTGAAGATCATGGGCTTCTGGATTCAGCTGGGCGTCGCCGGGTTCCGGATGGATGCGGTGCCCTTCATCATCGCGGAGAAGGGGGCGGACATCACCAAGCCGAAGGAGCAGTTCGGCATGCTGCGCAGCTTCCGCGAATTCGTGCAGTGGCGCCGTGGCGACGCCGTGCTGCTGGCGGAGGCCAACATCCTGCCGGAAGACGACCTGGAGTATTTCGGCGAGGACGGCGACCGTTGCCACATGATGTTCAATTTCCAGGTCAACCAGCACCTGTTCTATGCGCTGGCCACCGCCGACACCGGGCCGCTGGCCAAGGCGCTGGAGATCACCAAGCCTCGCCCGGCCACCGCGCAATGGGGCTGCTTCCTGCGCAACCATGACGAACTGGACCTCGGCCGGCTGACCGACGAGCAGCGCCAGGCCGTCTTCGCCGCCTTCGGGCCTGAGAAATCCATGCAGCTTTACAACCGCGGTATCCGGCGGCGGCTGGCGCCGATGCTGCACGACGACCGGCGGCGGATCGAACTGGCCTACAGCCTGATGTTCACCCTGCCGGGGACGCCGGTCATCCGCTATGGCGACGAAATCGGCATGGGCGACGACCTGTCGCTGCTTGAACGCGAGTGCGCCCGCACGCCGATGCAATGGTCGGACGAGCCGCATGGCGGCTTCACCAAGTCCGACGAACCGGAAAGCCCGGTCATCAGCGGCGGCGTCTTCGGGTTCGAGCGGATCAATGCCGCGATCCAGCGCCGCAATCCCGAATCGCTGCTGAACTGGACCGAGCGCATCATCCGCATGCGCAAGGAGTGCCCGGAGATCGGCTGGGGCGACTTCCGCATCCTGAAGACCGGCCGGCCGGAGGTGCTGGCCCTGCGCTATGACTGGCGCAACAACGGGGTGGTGGTTCTGCACAACCTGTCGGACAAGCCCTGCGAGGTCGTGCTGGACGTGGACGGCCACGGCGAGTCCTGCCGGCTGGTCAACCTGCTGTCGGAGGACCACAGCGAGCCCGACACCGAGGGCCGCCACCGTCTGGTGATGGAGGCCTATGGCTATCGCTGGTTCCGGGTTGGCGGGCTGGATTACCTGCTGCGGCGGACGGAGTCGGACAAGAAGCCCGGCGAGGACGTTTAGGCGCGATCCTGTTTAGGCGACGTCCAGCCGGGCCGGTCCATCCGCGTCGCTGCGGTCGTAGGCGGCGCGGGCGTCCAGCATCTGTGCGATGTGGGTCTCGGCCCACACCCGCAGGGGCACCAGCGTTGCGGCCAGCGTCGCGCCCAGCGGCGTGATGGAGTATTCGACGGTGACCGGCACGGTGGCGAAGGCCTTGCGGCTGACCAGCCCGTCGCGCTCCAGGCTTTTCAGGGTCTGCGACAGCATCTTCTGCGAGATGCCCTCGATCTCGCGGCGCAGCTGGTTGAAGCGCATCGGCCCGCCTTCCAGCAGACCGAGGATCAGCACCGTCCATTTGTCGGCGATCCGGTCCAGCGCCTGCCGCGTCGGGCAGGCGGAGGCGTAGGCGTCCGGGAGTTCATCCACCTCCGACGGCCGCTTGCCGCCCAGCCCCAGCAGGGTGTTGTCCATCCGCATCCACTTCCAAGAAGACGGCCCCAGCGGTTACGCCCAGCAGTTACGCGCTGGTGACCATGTCACGAAAAGGTGCCTTCTTTACACCAGATTTCCAAAACGGCATCAAGTTACTATTGGAAACCTAGTTGAGGGGACACCCGTCATGAACGTCGCCATCATCGGTGCCGCCGGCCGCGCCGGCAGCCGCATCCAGGCCGAACTGCTCCGCCGCGGCCACAGCGTGACCGCCATCGTCCGCGACCCCGCCAAGGTCACCGCCGCCCCCGGCCTGACGGTGAAGGCGGGCGACGCCAACGACGCCGCGACGCTGGCCCCGCTGCTGGCCGGCCATGACGCGGTGGTCAGCGCCGTGATGTTCCTGATGGGCGATACCGACAGCCTGATCGGCGCGGTGAAGCAGTCCGGCGTGCCGCGCTATCTGGTGGTCGGCGGCGCCGGCAGCCTGGAGGTCGCCCCCGGCGTTCGCCTGATCGACACCCCGGAGTTCCCCGACCTCTACAAGGCCGAAGCCCGCAAGGGCGCCGAGTTCCTCGACCGCTTGAAGGCGGAGCCGGCGTTGAACTGGACCTTCCTGTCGCCGTCGGCGGAGTTCATCCTGGGCGAGCGCACGGGCAAGTTCCGGCTGGGCGACGACGCGCTGCTGGTGGACGGCGTGGGGCGCAGTTGGATCAGCTACGAGGACTTCGCCGTGGCGCTGGTCGACGAGATCGAAACGCCGAAGCACGAGCGCAAGCGATTCACGGTGGGGTACTGAGAGGCGGGTTCAGAGGCGGAGCGACAGCAGGGGCGCGAGTTTGGCAAGCACCTGCTGGAGCACCGCTTCGGGCACTGCGCCGGCCGGATCGAGTTGGCGGACGCGGCGGTCGAGACTCTTCACCTGATCCGCCAGCACGACACCGCCGACCGGGAGCCCCGGCGGCAGCGCGACTTCGAATGGATAGCCTTTCACTTTGCTGGTGATCGGGCAGACCACGACGAAGGGCGTGCGATTGTGATAGGCGTGGGGTGACAGCACCAATCCGGGGCGTCGTCCCGCCTGCTCATGCCCCGCCTGCGGTGTGAAGTCGATCCACACCAGATCGCCGCGATCCGGCAGCATCACAGCAACTCCTGCCCGCGCGGTTCATCATCGAAGGAGTCGTCCGGCAGATTGTCCGGCGTGATGCCGGCGAGCAGATCGTCCAGGGCATAGCGCGGAACGGCCGGGCGAATGACGATGCGTCCGTCTTCGACCTCGATTTCGACCGGAGTTCCTTCGGCAAAGCCGGTCTGATCGGCAATCGGTCGCGGTAGGCGAAGGGCGAGGCTGTTGCCCCAACGGGCGACTTCGGTGCGCATGGTGGGCTCCCGTCGTAGATACGGGGACTATACGTGGTGTGGAGATGAACGTCGAGGGAGTTCTATGCAGGGCGTATGCGTCTGAATCTCGCTATGTTTAGCCTATCATGTACACGTCAATTTGTGTAATGCATGTGTAATGAATACAAAGATGTATTGAAGGATAAAATAAAATTATAAGGTCTTTTATTTTAGATAAAAAACAGATCTAGGGATGGTCTGAATTCCAGGGTGCCCAAGATTTTATTGGGAGTGTATCGTTCTCGTCGTCAAGAACTTTTCTGACGCTACGCATGCGATCGTCATAGAGATCGATTATTTCTAGTAAAGCTTTGTGTGGAGCGGCGATGCGCCCAATAAGGTCGCGGTCAGGCTGCTTGTGATGGTCTATCTTCTGGCTTAGAATTGCTAAATCTTCAATAAGGTAGTCCATAAGAACTTTCGCATTTGATAGAGCGTGAGTAACGGAAGGATGGACGTGATCTGTTCTTTCTAGAAAGGCATTTAGATTTATAATGGATGTGGTTGCCCTTTGGCGCCACTCGCGAACGTCGTTTGTCTCGACCGGTGTGTTCCGGTTTAACAATTCGGCAGCAATAATCTGACTTTCGAATTGTGCTTGCTTGATAGCAAAGAGAACGTACCACGCCGCTTCTTCATTCTGTTCGCGGCGCACTCTTCTTGCTCTCCGTGCTTCGCTTTGAGCAATCCAAGTAGATCCAGCGATTGCTGCAATTGAGCCGGCTGCCTGTATCCATGCTGCCGCATCAGAGTTCCAACCTGACCTAATCACGTTTGCGATTGCAGCCCAGGCAGAGACTGCTACGAATATCATCGCTATAGCATAAAGAATAAATCCAATACAATTTATTAATCTCCGTCGAAAATTCCTGAAGTGAAGAGGAAATTTCTTTGCTGCAGAGAGCGTCGTCTCATTTTTATCCATATCAACCATTGATGATAATCCGCATATGGAAAAGTTATGTAAATTCCCAAAATTGCTACGCATAGGTGGGAAGTAGTTGTCTCTGATGTGTTTGAGGGAGAGTGTCTCAAGTTTGGTATTTTCTAATTAAAATTGCGTTTGTAAAACGCTGACCCAGAATGAACTACATAGATCATCTTCCTACCTCCGCCCAAACAGCCTCTCAATATCCGCCAGCTTCAGTTCCACATACGTCGGTCGCCCATGGTTGCATTGTCCGCTGTGCGGAGTCGCCTCCATCTGCCGCAGCAGGGCGTTCATCTCGTCGACGCTCAGCGTACGGCCGGCGCGGACGCTGCCGTGGCAGGCCATCGTCGCGCAGACCTCCTCCAGGCGCTCCTTCAGGGAGAGGGCGTCGCCCAGTTCGGACAGCTCCTCGGCAAGGTCGCGGATCAGGTTCTTCACGTCGGACTGGCCGAGAAGGGCCGGGACCTCGCGCACCATGACGCAGCCGTGGCCGAAGCCCTCGATCACCAGACCAAGCTCGGCCAGCTCGGCGCTGCGGGCCAGCAGTCGGTTGGCGGAGGGTTCGTCAAGCTCGATCAGTTCGGGGATCAGCAGGGCCTGACGCTTCACGCCGCCTTCCAGCAGGGCGGCCTTCATCCGTTCATAGACCAGCCGTTCATGGGCGGCGTGCTGGTCGACGATGACGATGCCCTCGCGGGTCTGCGCCACGATGTAGGTGGTGTGGACCTGCGCCCGCGCCGCACCCAGCGGATGGCTGTCGAGCGGCGGCTCGGGCTTCTGCGCGGACGGGTCGGGGGTGCGGTATTCCGGCGGGCGGGCGCCAGGCGCGAAGCCGTTGCCGAAACCGCTGAGACGGCCTTGCAGGGGCGGCAACCCCGTCTGGGTCGGCGCCTGGAAGGCGGCGGAGCGCTCCGCCAGACCGCGCGGCACGGCGGTCGGGGTGTAGGAACCACCCCAGCCGCTGCCCGAACCGCCGCCGGAACGGCCGTAGGGCAGGGGGGAGGGGGTGAAGCCGCCGTCGGTTTCACCGGACTGCTCGGGCCGCAGGGCGCCCAGCGTGGCGAGGCCGACGGTGGTCGAGGCGCGATGTCCGGCCTCGGCCAGGGCATGTTTCAGCGATCCGACGATCAGGCCGCGCACCAGACCCTGGTCGCGGAAGCGCACCTCGGCCTTGGCCGGGTGGACGTTTACGTCGACCTCCTGCGGGTCGATGTCGAGGAACAGGGCCAACATCGGGTGGCGGTCGCGCGGCAGGAAATCGGCATAGGCGGCGCGCACGGCACCGACCATCAGCTTGTCGCGCACCGGACGGCCGTTGACGAACAGGTGCTGGTGCTTGGCGGTCGGGCGGTGCAGGGTGGGCAGGCCGATCCAGCCGGCCAGCGACACGCCCTCGCGCTGCGCCATGACCGGGACGGCGTTCTCCTGAAAATCGCGGCCCATCAGGGCGCCCAGCCGGGTCAGCCGGGCGTCCAGCAGGTCGCCTTGCGCGGCACTCAGCCGCAGGCCGCCGCGCCCGCCGTCGCTGAGCGTGAAGGCGACGCCGGGATGGGCCATCGCCAGCCGTTCCAGGCAATCGGCGATGTGGTCGTATTCGGTGCGCGACGCCTTCAGGAACTTCAGGCGGGCCGGAACGGCGGCGAACAGGTCGCGCACCTCGATCCGCGTGCCCTGGGCCAGCGCCGCCGGCTGAGGCGACCCCTTGGCACCGGCATCCACCGTCAGGCTCCAGGCGCTGTCGGCATCGCGGGCGCGGCTGGTGATGGTCAGGCAACTGACGGCGCCAATGGAGGGCAGCGCCTCCCCCCGGAACCCGAGAGAGCGGATGTCGAGCAGGTCGTCGCCCGGCAGCTTTGAGGTGGCATGGCGTTCGACCGCCAGAACCAGCTCGTCGGCGGTCATGCCGCAGCCGTCGTCGGTGACGGCGATCAGCGATTTGCCGCCGTCGCGCGCCACCACGTCGATGCGGGTGGCGCCGGCATCGATGGCGTTCTCCACCAACTCCTTGACGGCGGCGGCGGGACGTTCGACCACCTCGCCGGCGGCGATGCGGTTGACCAGTGTTTCGGGAAGCAGTCGGATCGGCATGCCCATAGATATAGTGGCAGCCGGCGCGCGGCACCACCATCTTCGGGCATGTCTGCGCGCTTACAGGCCCTTCAGGGCCTTCATGTAGTCGAGCAGCTTGCGTTCGTAGAAGGGCTGCGGCGACTGGTAGCGGGCGACGAGGCCGGCCTCTGCGGTCAGCTTCACCACCATCCCGATGCAGGACACGTCCACCGGATCGCCGCCGAGGTCGAACTGCAGGCGGAAGTCGAACTTCTGCTTGGCGATCAGGTCGCCGTCATAGGGACGGATACGGAAGGAGCCGAGGGCGAACTCCTCCGGCACATAGTCGTGGTGGTCGATCACGATCTTGGGCAGGGTGGACGGGCGCTCCTTACGCGGTTCCGCGGCGGCTTTCGTGCCACCCGGTTCCTTGTTGCCTCCGGAAAATCTCGACAGCCAAGACATGAAGAGCGTCGTCCCCTCGTTTCGAAGGCTTGAAACCGTACCGACATATTCCGACAGTTTCGACGCCATATCCTTTAACAACGGTTAATGACGTAAGCATCGGTTACGACACGGTAATTCCCGTATTCAGGATCCATTCGGACGTTGAGGTCGCGCGGCTTTCAGAGTTCCTTCGCCCTGCCGCCGAGGTCGTGGCCGTGCTACGGTCGATCCTTGCCTTGTCGCTGCCCCGTGGGGAGGGTCCGCCATGCCGCTGTTGCCGGTGATCCGCGATTTCGCCCTCGAGGCCTCGGACCCGCAGCGCTATGCGGCGCTGGACGGCGGATGGTCGCTGGCGGTGGCCGACGTCACCGGCAGCACGCAACTGGCCGGGCAGGGCCGTCACCGCGACGTGAATTTCGTCGCCGCCGGGGTGGTCGCGGTGCTGTCCGATGCGGTGCGGATCGGGCAGGAACCGGCGGCCTGCCAGTTCGGCGGCGACGGCGCCATTGCCGCGGTGCCGCCGGGGCGGGAGGACGCCGCGCGGGCAGCGCTCTCGGCGCTCGCCCACTGGTCGGCGGAGGTGATGGACGTGCCGCTGCGCGTCGGGCTGGTGCCGGTGCAGGCGTTGCTCGACCAGGGGCTGGAGGTGATGGCCGCCCTGCAGGACGTCGGCAACGGCAACAGTTTCGGGTTGTTTTTGGGCGCCGGGGTGGTGGCCGCCGACGCCTGGGTGAAGGAGGACGCGCGCTGGCACCTGCCGCCGAAGGAAGGGCCGCTGCCGGGTCTGGAGTCGGTGTCCTGCCGCTGGAACCCGGTGCCGCCGCGGCACGGGACCGTGCTGTGCGTGATCGTCGATGCGGTCGATTCCGGTGCTGCCGGGCTGCTGGAACTGGCCCGCGTCCAGCGTGCCATCGAAGCCATCGTGCCCACCGCCGGCGCCGCCCCGCTGGGGGTGGGGGAGCGGCTGGAGGCGGGCTGGCCGCCGGATTGGCGCGCCCTGCTGATGGAGGCGCGCGGCGGCCGGGACGGTTCCGGATGGGGAACGCGCATCCGGCGGGTGGGCAAGGCCCTGGCCGGATCGGGGCTTCTGGTCCTGCTGCTGAAGCTGGGGGTGACGCTCGGCGGCTTCGATCCGCAGCGCTACCGCCGCCACATGGCGGAGCGTACCGATTTCCGCAAATCGGCCGGAGGGCCACGGCTGGTGCTGGACGTGACGGAGGGGGAGGCGGAGGCGATCGAAAGTCTGCTGGCCCAGGCGGCGCTGGCCGGTTCGATCCGCTACGGCACCGCGCGGGCGGATGCCACCACCGTCACCTGTCTGGTCGGCGACGTGACGGCCGACCGTCATGTGCATTTCGTCGATGGCGCCGGGCTGGGCTTCTGGCGCGCCTCGGTCATGCTGAAGGCGATGAAGGCGCGGGATAACGCCGGGCGGGAAGAAGCGGCGGCGAAGGGGATGGTCGCCGCCGCCCAGAGCTGAGTTGACGGAAAGTGTCGCGGGGGCGGGATCAGAACCGTCCGGCCACACGGCGGCCGGTGTCGTCCGCCGGCACGATCTCGGTCCCGATCGGCCAGAGAGCCAGCAGCGCAAGCTTCAGATGCGCCCAGGCGAAGGGCAGGCCGATGATGGTGATGGCAAGACCGACCGCCGAGATCAGATGGCCGAGCGCCAGCCACCAACCGGCCAGCACGAACCACACCACATTGCCGATGAAGCCCAAGGCCCCGGTGCCCATGTCTTCGCGTCCGCGGAACTCATCCCGGCGCACGGCGGTTTGCCCAAAGGGGAGCAGGGTGTAATGGGCGATGGTCAGGGCGGATCGGGCCCAGGGCAGGCCGACGATGGACAGCGCCATCAGAACCGCGGCCAACAGCCAGCCCAGCGCCATCCAGATGCCGCCCGTGAACAACCACAGCACATTGAGGAGAAGACTGAGCAGAGACATGACACGAAACCCTCCCTTTCGCCGCAGATGTGGGGACGGTCGCACCGCCCGCCTAGAGGTGGGCTTTTCGAACCGTCGACTTTCGGATTTTGGCCAGCCCAAAGATGGAGCACCCCATCCGGCGGCGCGAAAGAGGGGGTGGTGTATGCCATCCATGCCTTGAACCGTATCCATTCGGTGCACAGATCCGGTACAGGCATCATGACGACGCATCCGGACGGGTCCTTCGTCGGCAGCATCGCCGGCGGGCCGCCCGTTTCCGGTTTATACGGATCGGAGGCCGCATGAACGAGGCTTTGAACACCGACTCCGGCGCCGATGCGCCGAACGTCCCGGGCGACGGCGAATCGCTCTCGCCGGTGGTCGCTGCCATCCTCGGCACCGCCGTCGCGGCGGCGGCCAAGCGCGGCGGCAACGGGGACGTGGTCCGCGGGCTGATCGCCGGCCTGCGCATCCTGCGCGCCACCGTCGAGGAGGAGGCCGGCTACACCATGGCCGCCGCGGTCGACAACGCCATCCGCACCCGCCTGCTGGCCGACAATCTTTCGCGCCTGCGCGTGAGCGGGGAGAAGCCGCAGGCCATCCCGCTGCCGGACCCTGGACCGGGCGCCAGCGCCGCCGCCGCCATCTTCGAAAGCGCCGCGGAATCCTGCCTGACCGTGAATGCCCATGCCGAGGACAACGGACCTCTGGAACATGCGGTGTTCGCCTTCACCGCACAGTTGCTGCAACAGCTGGGTGGAGCGCCGGAATGGCGCAGCCTGGCCGGTGAACTGCGCCGCCCGCTGGCGGTGGCACCGGATGGCGAGGGCGAGGAGGTGACCCTGCATTGACCGATCGCATTGCCGGCCGGCGGCCCATGGTCGGGACAAGTCGGCAAGTCTAGGAATTTGCTTTGCTTTTGTCGTGTTTCGGCGGTGGCTGAAACCTTTTGCGGGCAGGCCGGCTTTTTGGGCCGTGTTAAGGTTTCTGCCCGATTTATCGTACGGGACGATTTGGGTTCCGCTTCGTTAGGGTTGGCTTCGGCGATGGGGCAGTCCCATCGCGGAATGCCAGCACCGGGGACCGCGACCGTGTTCTTTCACACCCAGCCTTCCGCCGTCCGCGCCGGACGGGCAGATGCCGCCCGCTTTCCGGTGACCTGCCTGGCCGTGGACGGGGCCGTGGAGGGGGTGGGCGACCGCACGGCCGACCGTGCCGGCGATCCGGCCGGACGGCGGGTGATCTTCCTTCATCCCGGCAAGGGGGCGTGGTGGCGGCTGCTGGATCACGTGCCGGCGGGCCAGGAATGGCTGACCGTGCCGGCGTCGGCCGGGGCGGCGATCCTGCCCCCCCTGCTGGTGGAGCGCGGCGGGCGCCGGCCGGTGCTGGTGGCGGGGGCGGTGACGGCGCCGCTCGCCATCGCCGCGGCGCTGGATTACCCGGAACGGGTCGGCGGTGTGATGATCGTCGACGATGTCGGGGCCGAATCGCCGATGCGCCGCCGTTGGAGTGCGCTGGCCGCCCGTTTCGGATGGGCGCTGCCGGCGGTGCTGTCCGGCGATCTGGGAGGGCTTGTTTCCGAATTGCCGGCGGTCCGGGTGCCGGTGACCCTGATGCAGGGCAGCGACCCGGCCGGCCTATTCGCACGGCTGGAAGACGGGCTGACCGGCTGCCGGACCTTGACGGTCGTGGCGGTGCCCGACGCCGCCGCCATCCGTCCACGCACTCATGCGGCCGAACTGCGCGGCGCGCTGTTGGCGCTGGTCTCCGCGGTGGAGCGCGCGCAGCGGTAGGAAGAAGGATGGGGCGGCCAGCGAACCTGGGCGGCGGCCGCCCTCCGTCACAAACTCTGAGCGGTGAGAGCGGCCTGGGTGCGGTTGCGGACGCCGAGATGCCGCAGGATCGCGGTGACGTGGACCTTCACCGTACCTTCCGTCAGCCCCAGCTCATGGGCGATCTGCTTGTTGGATTTGCCGTCGCGCAGCCGGGCCAGAACGTCGCGCTGGCGAGGCGTCAGCTGGTCGCCGTTGCCGTTCCCCATCGCCGTGGACTCGTCCATCGTGTCGCCGGAGCCGTTCCCGCCATGCATCTGCTCGACGCGGTCGCCGCCGCGGATCGCCTGTTCGGGAAGATAGATGCCGCCGGCAAGCACCAGCTGCAGCGCACCCAGCAGAACCTTGGCGCTGGAGGATTTCGGGATATAGCCGGCGGCGCCGTTCTCAAGCGCAGCCAGAAGGTCGGAGCGCTTCTCCGACCCCGACACCACCACCAGAAGCGCCTTGGGCAGGCTGGCATGGATGTCGCCGAGCGCCGAGAAGCCGGTCCAGCCCGGCATTCCGAGATCGAGCAGGATCAGGTCGAAGGGTCTGGTCCCATCGCACAGCGCCCGCACTTCGTCATAGGTGCTGGCTTCGAAAAAGGTCATGTCGGCGTCGAATTGCGCCAGCAGCCGGCGCAGACCGTCTCGGAACAGCAGGTGATCGTCGGCGATCAGCACGTTCATCGCGGGCATTTCCAGAAGGTTGCGGCGATCCGACACCGGGATGGCGTCATCGGCCCGGACGTTCACATAGGAACGCCTGTTCTGACGCTGTAGTTCGCTTTTGGTCTTAGACCGCTTCCTCTATGCCCGCCCCCCTTTTCTGGCCGAGGGGCCGGGTCGCACCCCGAATGCAGGGCTCCGGAATCGGAAAAGCGCTGCAAAAGGCAACGCTCCGCTCCGCCGACCGCCTGCCCCGGATGGATGGGGCGGGCGGCCTGGACGGAAGGCGGGCGAGACCTTTTGGCAGAGCGGTCGAATGGATCGGATGAGGATCAGACGGTGGCGGCGACGCCGGCCTCGGCAGCCTGGTCGCCGATGCCGTTGTTCAGCGCCCAGATGGCGGCCTGGGTGCGGTTGGAGGCGTTGATCTTGCGCAGCAGGCTCTTCAGGTGAACCTTCACGGTGGCTTCCGTGATGTTCAGATGATTGGCGATCATCTTGTTGCTGTTGCCGCTCAGCAGGCAGCGCAGGATCTGCACCTCGCGCTGCGACAGGCCCTTGCGGCGGGTCGGCAGTTCGGCGCCCATGTCCTCGGTGCGGCCGTTGACCAACAGCTCGGCCAAGTGGGTCGGGAACACCTTCTCGCCCATCATCACCAGCTTCAGCGACTGCATCAGCGCCTCGCAGGCGATGTCCTTCAGCAGATAGCCGCCGGCGCCGGCACCCAGGGCGGCCGACAGGCGGCGGGTTTCCAGGTCGTTGGTCAGGATGACGATCCTGATCGACGGGTGATTCTCACGCAGCGCGCGCATCGCTTCGACTTCCTCGTCGGCGCCGCTCGGCAGGTCGATCAGGATCAGGTCGGGGTTGGTACCGGTGCTGAGCGTCGACAGGCCCTCGCGCAGGCTGCCGGCCTCGCCGACGACGTTGAAGGGCGTGCCTTCGAACAGGCGCTTCATGCCTTCACGGAAAAGCTTGTTGGCGTCGATGAGGAAAACGTTGATGGCATCCATGGTCTCAGCCCGCCTTTTGTTCCGTTCGGATCGATGTGGCGCCGATTGGCGCTTCGGAGACATCCCCAACCTTCCGCTCCTGCGTCCGGTCTGCTCCCCCTCAGGGTTCGGGGGTGCCTCGTTGTGATCCATAGATACCCCCGATTTGCGCCGCGCAAAATTTCGCTTAGGTAAATTTCGCGTCGAGCAATGGGCATATGCCGTAAGCCTGCATAAGACAAGATGCGGACATAAATTAGCTCGCATTGGTCAGGTGGAATAACTGTCTGTGACAGAAAAGGGGAAATCGTTAACCTGACGCCTGTGACTTCGTCGGGACACTGAACTACAGCGGCAGTGGACTATCATAGCCGATGGATGTGGTTGATCTGGACTATGTCGTCGCCCATTGGTTGGAGTCCTACATCTCATAAGCTTGCCGTTCGGCATAAGCGTGGGCGCCGAGAAACGCGGTTCCCGAAGGGGTGAGGCGCCTCTCACGGGGGGTCGTGCGGGCCGGCTCTGTGCTGTATACGTTCTGACCGCAAGACAGCATTCGCGTGCTTGAGCGGAATTTCGTTCATCCCCGGACCGGGACGCCATGTCAGACGCTTTTGATGATGACCCGCTGAGCCACGCCGCTCCTGCCGCAGCCGTTCCCGCTGCGGCGCAGCGCTTCGCCTATCTGGACGGGCTGAACCCGACCCAGCGGGCGGCGGTGGAGGCTCTGGACGGACCGGTCCTGGTGCTGGCGGGTGCCGGTACCGGCAAGACGCGGGTGCTGACCACCCGGCTGGCCCATCTGCTGATGACGCGCCGCGCCGCCGCCTTCCAGATCCTGGCGGTGACCTTCACCAACAAGGCCGCCCGCGAGATGCGCGAGCGTGTCGCCCATCTGGTCGGAATCGAGCCGGAGGGCTGGTGGCTCGGCACCTTCCATGCGCTGGCCGCCCGCATCCTGCGCCGTCACGCCGAACTGGTCGGGCTGAAGTCGAACTTCACCATCCTCGACACCGACGATCAGGTCCGCCTGATCAAGCAACTGCTGCAGGCCGAGAACATCGATTCCAAGAAATGGCCGCCCCGTCAGGTGCTGGGCGCCATCGAACGCTGGAAGGACCGCGGCCTGACCCCCGACCGTCTCGGCGACGCTGACGGCGGCGATGTGGCCGGCGGCCGGGTGGTGGCGATCTACCGCGCCTATCAGGAGCGCCTGCGCACCCTGAACGCCTGCGACTTCGGCGACCTGCTGCTGCACAACATCACGATCTTCCAGAACAATCCGGACGTGCTGGCGGAATATCACCGCAAGTTCAAATATGTCCTAGTGGACGAGTATCAGGATACCAACGTCGCGCAGTACCTGTGGCTGCGGATACTCTCCCAGGCGCACAAGAACATCTGCTGCGTCGGGGACGAGGATCAGTCGATCTACGCCTGGCGCGGTGCCGAGATCGGCAACATCCTGCGTTTCGAGACCGACTTCCCCGGCGCCACAATCGTCAAGCTGGAACAGAACTACCGCTCCACCGGTCATATCCTGGCCGCAGCAAGCGGGCTGATCGCCAACAACCAGGGACGTCTCGGCAAGACGCTGTGGACCGAGGCCGACGGCGGCGAACCGGTCAAGGTCAAGGCGGTGTGGGACGGCGAGGAGGAGGCGCGCTGGGTCGGCGAGGAGATCGAGACGCTCCAGCGCAAGGGCACGCCTCTGTCGCAGATCGCCGTGCTGGTCCGCGCCGGTTTCCAGACCCGCGAGTTCGAAGAACGCTTCATCACCCTCGGCCTGCCTTACAAGGTGCTGGGCGGCCCGCGCTTCTACGAGCGGCAGGAAATCCGCGACGCGATGGCCTATTTCCGCGTGGTCAATTCCGGCGACGACGATCTCGCCTTCGAACGCATCATCAACCTGCCCAAGCGCGGCGTCGGCCCTGCGGCGATGCAGACCCTCTATACCGCCGCCCGCGCGCGGGGGATCTCGCTCACCGAGGCCGGATGGGCGCTGACCGAGACGGACGAGCTGAAGCCGAAGCTGCGCGCCACCCTGCGCGGGCTGCTGCAGGATTTCTTCCGCTGGCGGACGCTGATGGCGACGGTTCCGCACACCGAGCTTGCCCGCACCATCCTGGACGAATCCGGCTACACCCGCATGTGGCAGGAGGACAAGACGCCCGAGGCGCCCGGCCGGCTGGAGAACCTGAAGGAACTCGTCACCGCCATGGCGGAGTTCGAGAACATGCCGGGCTTCCTGGAGCATGTGGCGCTGGTGATGGAGAATGCCGAGGCCGCCGGGATCGAGCAGGTGACGGTGATGACCCTGCACGGCGCCAAGGGGCTGGAGTTCGACCATGTCTTCCTGCCGGGCTGGGAGGAGGGCGTGTTCCCCAACCAGCGCGCGCTGGACGAGACCGGCATCGCCGGGTTGGAGGAGGAACGGCGGCTGGCCTATGTCGGCCTGACCCGCGCGCGCCGCCGCGCCTATGTCAGCCATGCCGCCAACCGCCGGCTCTACGGCAACTGGGTCAGCGCCGTGCCGTCCCGCTTCGTCGAGGAAATTCCCCAGGACAATGTCGAGGCCGAGGCCGCCAACGGCCTGTTTGCCGGCAGCGGCGGGCGCGGCGGTTTCGGCGGCGGGGCAGGGGGCTATGGCGGCGGGGCCGGCGGATTCCAGTTCCGCGGCTCCACCCGGCAGGCGCCGGCGCCGAAGACCATCACGCTGGACCAGGGGGCTTATGCGGTGGCGCCGCGCGCGCGGCCCGATGCGCCTTTCGCCAAGGGCGCGCGGGTCTTCCACCAGAAATTCGGCTACGGCACCGTCGCCGCCGTGTCGGAGGACAAGCTGGAGATCGACTTCGATCATTCCGGCAGCAAGAAGGTGATGGACAGCTTCGTCGTGCCCGCCGACAAGGCGGGCTGATCCGACGGGCGGTGCGCTCCGAATTGGACGGGTTGCCGCAGTGTGACGGCCGTCACAGCCGCGGCGGCCGGTGCGGCCCAAGATTGCAACGGTGCAACAGAAGCCGGAGGCCATCCGCCGTGTTCGGAACGGGCAGCGTCAGTTACGAGGTGCAGAGCCGCCGCGAGGGCCGCTGGCTCATCGAAGGGGCCTACACCGACCAGGAATCGGCGCTGTCGGCCGCCCGCTCGCAGCTGGCCGCCTCCGGGGTGGAGGAGGCGAAGGTGGTGAAGTTCCGCACCGTCGCCGGCCTGTCTCTGGAAACCGTGATCCTGCACAAGACCGCCCCGCAGGCTCCGCGCAAGGGACTGACCCTGGGCGGCACGGCGGACGGGGCGCCGCTCTGCCGCACGCCCGACGATCTGCGTGGGTTCGAGAGCCGGGTGGTGATCGGCCGGCTGCTGCGCCCCTATCTGGACGCCCAGCGCATCACCCCGACCGAACTGCTGCATTCCTGGCCGCTGTTCCGCCGGTTCGAGGAGCAGGGGGCGCTGCTGGGCGCCGCCATCCATGCCGTCGCCCGCCATCATGCCGACATCCACGGCGTTTCCCACGCCACGCGAGCCCGCGAACTGCGCCAACTGGTGGAGGCGGTCATCGGCGCCGCACGCGATGCGCTGGCCGAACGGCGCCGGCTGCCGCGCTTCGACACCGCCGACCTGCCCGGAACCAGCGGCCGCATCGAGGAGACGGTTGGACCGGCCGGCCATGACGCGCTGTTCCTGATCCTGTTGTGCCAGCATCTGGAGGCCGGCGGACCGCTGGCGGGGAAGCTGGACCTGCTACTGGCGATGATGGGCGAGGATGCCGAACCGCGCCATCTCGCCCTGCTGGACGGGGTGGTCGCCGACATCATGGGTTCCGCCGACACGGTGAAGGAACTGCTGGGTGCGCAGTCCAGCCTGCATGCCGGGCTCTGCGTGCTGGCCGACGGGCTGTTCGACCGCGAACCCGATCCGGCACTGGCGCCGATGGCCGGTTCGCTGCGCAGGGTCTGCCGCCTTGCCCTGCAGGGCCGTGCGCCGCAGAGCCGCACCGTCCTGCTGGAGCGCCTGCGCCAGAGCATCGCCGGCGACCAGCCGCTCGACCGCCGCGACACCAAGGCGGACGGGATGCTGACCCATGACCTTGCCGCCCGGCTGAAAGGGGCGGACGGCGCGCTGCTCGGCGGCGCGGCGACGGAGAAGGCGCTGGAGCGCCGGTTGCTGCGCCACCGCCAGTCGGTCCTGCGCGCCCAGGGCATGCATGACATCGCCGACCGGCTGTCGGGGCGGTAGCGGGCGGCCGGACGAGGTGGCGGCACAAGCGAATACGAATAAGGATTCTCCCGATAACCTGAAACCTTGGTCTCTTTCCGGCTTGATGCTAAAAACGCCGCTTCTGTTCTCGCGTCGTCGTCGGAAAGCCCCTGTCATGTCGCAAACCCCGCTCTGGCGCATCGCGCTGGTCGTTCCCGAAGCCCATGCGCCCGCCTTCGCCGAGGCGGTGGGGGACCATGCCGATGCGGTGTCGACCTTCGAACTGGAGGAGGGCGGCAACTGGCTGGTGGAGGCGACGCTGTACGGCGCCCCGGACGAGGCGCGGCTGCAATCCCGCGTCGCCGTGCTGGCCAAGGCGCTGGGGATCGAGGAGCCGAGGCTGGCGGTCGAGAACCTGCCGCCGATCGACTGGGTGTCGCACAGCTACCAGGGCTTCCCGCCGATTCGCGCCGGGCGCTTCTTCGTCCACGGCTCCCACCATGAGGGCATCGTGCCGGCCGGCAGCATCCCGCTGCTGGTCGACGCCGCCACCGCCTTCGGCACGGGGGAGCACGGTTCGACCAACGGCTGCCTGCAGGCGCTCGACCGGCTGTCGCGCCACCTGAAGCTGCCGCGCGCCGGCCGGCGCGGCGCGCTCGACATGGGCTGCGGCTCCGGCATTCTGGCGCTGGCGGTGGCCAAGCGCTGGCGCGTTCCGGTCACCGCCGTCGACATCGATCCGGAGGCCGTGCGCGTCACCGTCATCAACGCGGCGCTGAACGGGCAGAAGCGCATGATCCGCGCCCAGGGCGGCGACGGCTACCACACGCCGATCGTCGGGCGGCACAAGCCCTACACGCTCATCACCGCCAACATCCTGGCCCGCCCGCTGTCGCGCATGGCGCCGCAACTGCGCCGCCACCTGAAGAAGGGCGGCTATGCCGTGCTGGCCGGCCTGCTGAACCGGCAGGAACGCCACGTCATCCAGGCCCACCGCAACCAGGGTCTGCGGCTGGTGGCGCGCATTCCGGTCGGGGAATGGACCACTCTTGTGGTGAAGCGTTGAAACCAAAGGGCCGTGATGCGACTTCCCCTAGGGACGATGTTCCGACACGTTTCTGGGGAGTCACCATGCTGAACCGCATCCGGTCCTTGTTCGCGGGCGACGATGACGTCGAGCCGGGCGAGGACGCCCTGCAGGCCGCCGCCGCCGCCCTGATGGTCGAGGCCGCGCGTACCGACGACACCATCTCCGAAGCCGAGCGCGACCGCATCCTGGCCGTCGCCCGCCGCCACTTCAATCTGAGCGAGGAAGAGGCGCAGGACCTGCTGTCCGCCGCGGTGTTCGACACCGAGGACGTGTCGCCCTACCACCGCTACATCAGCATCATCATGGACCGCTGCCCGCCCGGCCAGCGCATCTGGATCATCGAGATGCTGTGGGAGGTCGCCTACGCCGACGGCGTCCTGAACGACCTGGAGTCGAGCCTGCTGCGGCGGATCGGCGGGCTGCTGCACATTTCCGACGTGGAACGCGGCGAGGCCCGCAAGCGCGTTCTGGAGCGGCTGGGGCTGCCGGACGATGCGGGATTGCCGGCCTGAAGGGGACACTGCCGCTGTATTCCCGCAAAGCTCCTACCCCCTCTCCCGCGGAACGCGGGGGAGGGATGGGGAGGGGACAATCGAAGCCAGCACCCCCACCCCAACCGGCATAGCCGCCGCCCCGCCGCTTGCGCAGTCCCTGCGGGGTGCCTAGCCTGTGGCCATAGGATTCACTCTTCCGAGGAACAGGTTCCGTGCCCAGCGCGATTCCCTCCGCTGCCTATCGTGGCGACGACGCCCTTGCGACCCTGTTGACCGAGGCCGGGACCGGCCGGTCTCCCGCCGATGTCCGCGCGCTGCTGGCCGGCGTGCTGGCGGCGCCGGAAGGGGAGGAGCCCGCCGCCTGGACAATGCTGGTGGGCGAGAATCTCCCGCCGGCCCTGACCGAACAGCTCCAGGCGCTGAAAGCGTCGCTGGCCGGCGAGGCTCCGGCGGACAAGCCCGGCCCCGCCCAGCGCCTGGCCGCTTTGCGCGCCGCGCTGAAGCGCCGCGATCTCGACGGCTTCATCGTACCGCGCGGTGACGAGCATCAGGGCGAGTATGTGCCGCCACGGGCCCAGCGGCTGGGCTGGCTGACCGGCTTCACCGGATCGGCCGGCAACGCGGTGGTCGCCGCCGACCGCGCGGCGATCTTCGTCGATGGCCGCTACACCCTCCAGGTCCGCAGCGAGGTGCCGGCCGACCTGTACGAGTACAAGCATCTGGTCGAAGATCCGCTGACCGACTGGATCGTCGCCGTCCTGCCGGACGGCGGGCGCTTCGGCTTCGATCCCTGGCTGCACACCATCGGCTGGGTGGAGAAGACCCGCGCCGCGCTGGAACGCGCCGGCATCCTGCTGGTGGCCTGCGAGGACAATCCGCTCGATTCGGTGTGGCAGGGCCAGCCGCCGGCCCCGCTGACCCCCGTGGTGCCGCAGGACGACGCCTTCGCCGGCGAAAGCTCCGCCGACAAGCGGGCGCGGCTGGCCGACGAGCTGGGGCAGAAGGGCATCGCCGCCGCCGTGCTGACCCAGCCGGACAGCATCGCCTGGCTGCTGAACATCCGCGGCGCCGACGTACCCTGCACGCCGCTGCCGCTGTCCTTCGCCATCCTGTCCGCCGATGCGTCGGTGGAACTGTTCCTCGACCCGCGCAAGCTGGCGCCGCGGACGCGATCCCATCTCGGCAATCAGGTGCGGGTGCGGCCAGTGGAGGAATTCGGCCCGGCGCTCGACGCCGTCGCCCGCGGCTCGGCCCGCGTGCTGGCCGACCCGTCCTGCACATCCGCCTGGATCGTCGACCGGCTGCATCTGGCCGGCGCGAGGGTGGAGCGCGACGGCGACCCCTGCGCCCTGCCCAAGGCCTGCAAGAACGCGGCGGAGCTGGCCGGTACCCGTGCCGCCCATGTCCGCGACGGCGCCGCGCTCGTCCGCTTCCTGCACTGGTTCTCGGAAGAGGCGCCGAAGGGCAATCTCACCGAACTGGCGGTGGTGGAGCGGCTTCTGGCCTGCCGCCGGGAGAATGAGCGGTTCCGCGGCGTCAGCTTCGACACCATCGCCGGGGCCGGTCCCAACGGCGCGATCGTCCATTACCGCGTCACGCCGGAGACCGACCGCCGGCTGGAGCCGGGCAGCCTGTTCCTGCTGGACAGCGGCGCGCAGTATCTGGACGGCACCACCGACGTGACCCGCACGCTGGCGGTCGGCGCGTTGGATCCGGCGCTGGCGGCGGAGATGCGCGACCGCTTCACCCGGGTGCTGAAGGGCCACATCGCCCTGTCCACCGTCCGTTTCCCGCAGGGCACGACGGGCTCGCAGCTGGACGTGCTGGCGCGGCTGCCGCTGTGGCAGGCGGGGCTGGACTATGACCATGGCACCGGCCACGGCGTCGGCAGCTTCCTGTCGGTGCATGAGGGGCCGCAGCGGGTGTCGAAGGTCGGCAACACCGTGGCCTTGCAGCCGGGCATGATCCTGTCCAACGAGCCCGGCTATTACAAGACCGGCGCCTATGGCATCCGCATCGAGAACCTGATCGTCGTCCGGCCGGTGGAGTCGGAAGGAGAGCCGGCCGGCGCCGAGCGTCCGCTTCTGGAGTTCGAACCGCTGACCCTGGTGCCGATCGACCGGTCGGTGATCGACCGGTCGCTGCTGAACGACGCGGAGGCCGCCTGGGTCGACGCCTATCATGCGCGGGTGCGCGAGTCGCTGTCGCCGCTGCTGGACGAGGCGGCCCGCCGCTGGCTGGAGCAGGCCACCGCCCCCCTGTGACGGGAGCGGACGGCTGTATCAAATCATGGCCCGGCGCTGGGGGTGCCCCTGATTCGGCAAGTTGTTGCCGTCCGTGGTAACACGTTCTTTACCAGCCTGCTGCAGTGTGACCCAAGGGGATGACTTTTGGCGGCAGTTAGGGCACTACAGTCGGCATCACTTCCCGGATTACGGCGCAGCCCCCGCGCCGGGTGGGCGTAACGGCCGGTCAGACACCGGCAACGGATTATTGCGGAGACGTCTAGATGAAGATCCTCGTCGTCGATGATTACGCCACCATGCGGCGCATCGTGCGGAACCTGTTGACCCAGATCGGCTACACCGACATCGACGAGGCCGGCGACGGCGTGTCGGCGCTGGCGAAGCTGCGTGAGAGCAAGTTCGGCCTCATCATCTCCGACTGGAACATGGAGCCGATGACCGGTCTGCAGCTGCTGAAGGAAATCCGCGCGGACGCGAAGCTGGCGGCAACGCCCTTCATCATGGTCACCGCCGAGAGCAAGACCGAGAACGTGATCGCCGCCAAGCAGGCCGGCGTGAACAACTACATCGTCAAGCCCTTCAACGCCGACACGCTGAAGCAGAAGATCCAGGCCGTCATCGGCGGCTGATCCTCGGTTTTCGTGATCGCGACTGACTGTTCGGTCCGGGCGGACGGCGGCACCTGCCGTTCGGTGCCCGGCCCATAGGGCGGCTGGCGAATCCAGTTTGGGGAGTGGACCGGTTTGGAGCAGCTTCCGCAGCTGTCCGATGAGGAGTTCGAGCAGATCGAGGACGCCATCGCCCGATCGGCGAAGGGCAGGGCGTTCCTGCGGCGGCTCCACCGGCGGTCCCTCGGGGCCGCGACGGAGGAAGTGCGCGCCATGCTCCAGGAGTTCCGCGACTCCTGGAACCGCCAGAACGAGGCGGTGGAGGCCGGCAAGCATGTCGGCGTCCTGCGCCGCGAGCTGATGGAAATGGCCGCCTCGATCGAGCAGGCGAGGCGGGAAGTTGCGGCGCTGCGGCCCCCCGACGGGTCGGGCGACAAGATCCTGTCCGCCACCAACGAACTGGACGCCATCGTCATCTCGACCGAACGCGCGTCCTTCGAGATCCTGAACGCCGCCGAGCGGCTGATGGATCTGGCGGGCAAGCTGCGGTCCAGCGGTGCCGATCCCGCGATGTGCGGCGAGATCGACACCCAGGTGAACGACATCTTCACCGCCTGTTCCTTCCAGGATCTGACCGGCCAGCGCACCAGCAAGGTCGTCAACGCGCTCCGCTACATCGAACAGCGCGTCATGGCCATGATCAGCATCTGGGGCGAGGATGGGCTGGCCGGCATCATCGTCAAGGAAGAGCAGACGGACAGCCGTCCCGACGCCCATCTGCTGAACGGTCCGCAGCTGGACGGCCATGGCGTCAGCCAGGCCGACGTGGACAGCATGTTCGACAGCCCGGCACCGGCGCCGGCACCGGTCGCGGCCCCGCCGCCGCCGCCGCCGCCCGCACCGGTCCAGTCGAGCCAGGCCGACATCGACAGCATGTTCGACAGTCCGGCACCTGCACCTGCGCCCGCTGCGCCTCCGGTCCAGTCGAGTCAGGCGGATATCGACAGCATGTTCGATTCGCCCGCTCCCGCCGCGGCTCCTGCGGTGGCGAGCCAGTCGGACATCGACAGCATGTTCGACACGCCCGCACCCGCTCCGGCGAAGAAGCCGGTGCCGAAGCCGCCGGGCGCCGCACCGAAGGCCAAGGCCGCTCCCAAACCCGCCGCCCCGCCTCCGCCGCCGGCCGCGGCAGAGCCGCCGGTGCCGCTGGATCAGGCGGCCATCGACGCCCTGTTCGGATAGGGGGCGGTTCGACTCCGGCACGGGCATTCCGACCCCGGTATTCAGGCTCTCTCCCGATTGACCGCCTCCGCCCGCCGATGGCCGGATGGCGTGCGGTCAGCCGATCCAAACGCAGAACCGACGCACGCGACCAGACATCCACCACACACAGGCCACTGGCGGCCGTTTCCGAGAGGCGGGACCGAGGATGAAGCAGATGACCAAGCCCTTCATGGCCGAGCTTCAGAAAGCCCGCAAATCCGGGCATCCCTTCCAGTCCCTGATCGAGGAAGGCGCGGCGGCCCCGGCCCTTCCGGTCCCGGCCCAGGTCGTCCAGGCCGACAACACCGAGGTGCTGCGCGCCATCGGCGATCTCGGCGCCAAGCTGGACCGATTCCTGACGATGGACGCGGCGCAGATCGACCAGATCCAGGTCGAAATCGCCGACATCTCCGGCAAGATCAAGGCGACCAAGATGGAAATGGCGGCCATCCGCCACCCGCTGGCCGGCGACGACAAGTTCCAGCAGGCCAGCCAGGAGCTGAGCGCCGTCGTCGCCGCGACGGAGGCCGCGACCAACACCATCATGGCCTGCGCCGAAGAGTTGGAAGAGGTGGTGTCGGAACTGAAGTCGTCCCTGCCGGAGGGCTATCACAACGACCGCGTCAACGACATGGTCGACGTCATCGTCCGCATCTACGAGGCCTGCAACTTCCAGGATTTGACCGGCCAGCGCATCACCAAGGTCGTCCGCGCCATGTCCTTCATCGAAGAGCGCGTCGACGCGATGATGGGCCTGTGGAACAAGCGCGAATTCGAGTCGATGCCGCTGCCGCCGTCCGTCACCAAGAAGGACGAGGATCTGGACCTGCACGGCCCGGCCGAAGCCACGCCCGATAGCGGCAACATCAGCCAAGCCGACATCGACGCGCTTTTCGGGTAGGACGCGTCGCCCATCCGTTTTCCGTTATCCGCAAGAAGGCGGGGAGGGGCATATCGCCCGCCCCCGCGTTACCGCTTGCGGCGCCCTCACCCCGGCGTGCTATACAGGGGCAACTTCGAAAGCGCCCAAGACGACGATGCTTCCTCGCCCGTACCGCCTGCCGCTGACGGCCATCCTCCTGTCCGCCGCCCTGTCCGCCTGCTCCTCCACCAAGGAGGACGCGTATGTCGAACGCCCGGCCGACCAGCTTCTGTCGGAAGCCGACGCTGCGATGCGCGAGGACGCCTTCAAGAAGGCCGCGAAGCTCTACGACGAGGTGGAGCGCCAGCATCCCTATTCGGATTCGGCCAGCAAGGCGCAGCTTCTCGCCGCCTATGCCCACTATCAGGATCTGAAGTACGACGACGCCATCCTGGCGCTCGACCGCTTCATCCAGCTTCATCCGGGCAGCCCGGATGTCGACTACGCCTATTACATGCGGGCGCTGTGCTACTACGAGCAGATCACCGACGTGCGCCGCGATCAGAAGATGACGCGTCAGGCGCTCGACGCCCTGCAGGAAGTGGTCCGCCGCTTCCCGGAAAGCAAATACGCCCGCGACGCGAAGCTGAAGATCGACCTGACCAACGACCATCTTGCCGGCAAGGAGATGGAGGTCGGGCGCTTCTACCTGCGTCAGCATCAGTATACCGCCGCGATCAACCGGTTCCGCGCCGTCGTTGAAAATTACCAGACCACGTCCCATGTGCCTGAGGCGCTGCACCGCCTGGTGGAGTGCTATCTGGCGCTGGGCGTGACCGACGAGGCGAAGGCCGCCGCGGCCGTGCTCGGCCACAACTTCCCCGGCAGCGAATGGTACACGGACAGCTACGCACTGCTGGTGGACGCCAATCTGCGTCCCGAGCGAAACGAGAAGTCGTGGCTCAATCGAGCCTGGAACTCCCTGTTCTAGGACGCTCCATGCTCGTGTCGCTGACGATCCGGGATGTCGTCCTGATCGAGCGGCTGAGCCTGTCCTTCCGCAAGGGCCTGTGCGCCCTCACCGGCGAGACCGGCGCCGGCAAGTCCATCCTGCTCGACGCGCTGGGGCTGGCGCTGGGCGCGCGTGCGGATTCCGGGCTGGTGCGCCATGGCGCCGATCAGGCCTCCGTCACCGCGGAGTTCGAACTGTCGGGCGACCACCCGGCCTTCGCCATCCTGAAGGAACAGGGGCTGGACGCCGATTCGGGTGACGGCGCGGCGGGTTACCAAACACTGGTGATCCGCCGCACCGTCAACACCGATGGGCGCAGCCGCGCCTGGGTGAACGACCAGCCGGTCGGCGTCGGGCTGCTGAAGACGCTGGGCGCCGAACTGGTCGAGGTGCATGGGCAGTTCGACACCCACGGCCTGCTGAACCCGCAGACCCACCGCAGCGTGCTCGACGCCTATGCCGGGCTGTCGGCCCAGGCGGCGCAGGTCGCCGCCGCGCACCGTGCCTGGAGGCAGGTCGAGGATGCGCGCCATTCCGCTGCCGCCGACATCGCCCGTGCCCGCTCCGAAGAGGAATATCTCCGCCACGCCGTGGCCGAGCTGGACGCGCTCTCCCCCAAGGCCGGCGAGGAGGAGGAACTGTCGGAGACCCGCGCGGTGCTGATGCACCGGGAAAAGCTGGTCGACGGCATGAACGCCGCCTATGCGGAACTGTCGGGCGACCGTGGCGTCGAGCGCGCCCTGTCCTCGGCCATCCGCACCCTGAGCCGCATCGCCGACAAGGCCGGCGGCACGCTGGACCCGGTCATCGCCGCGCTCGACCGCGCCGCGACCGAAGCAGGGGAGGCCATCGCCGCGTTGCAGTCCGCTTCCAGCGGAGTCGACATGGACCCGCGGGCGCTGGAGAAGCTGGAGGAGCGGCTGTTCGCGCTGCGCGCCGCCGCCCGCAAGCATGGCGTCGATGTCGATGCGCTGGCCGCCTTGCGTGAGGAGATGGCCGGCCGGCTTCTGCTGATCGAGGATCAGGGCGACCTGCTGGCCAAGCTGGCGAAGGAGGCCGAACAGGCCCGCACCGCCTTCCACAAGGCCGCCGAGGCGCTGAGCGCCGCCCGTCGCGAGGCCGCCGGCCGTCTGGATGTGGCGGTCGCCGGCGAACTGGCGCCGCTGAAGATGGAGAAGGCCAAGTTCCGCACGCTGGTCGAGCCGCTCGACGAGTCTGAATGGAACGCGTCGGGCATCGACCGCATCGCCTTCCAGGTCGCCACCAACCCCGGTTCGCCGCCGGGTGCCTTGAACAAGATCGCATCGGGCGGCGAGTTGGCGCGCTTCATGCTGGCGCTGAAGGTGGTGCTGGCCCAGACCTCCACCGTCGGCACACTGGTGTTCGACGAGGTGGATACCGGCATCGGCGGCGCCGTGGCCGCGGCGGTGGGCGAGCGGCTGGAAACGCTGGGCCATGGCCTGCAGGTGCTGGTCGTCACCCATAGCCCGCAGGTCGCGGCGCGCGGCGCCGTTCACCTGAAGGTGCAGAAGTCGCAGAAGGGCGAGCAGGTCACCACCGGCGTCGCCGAACTGGACGGCGACGAGCGGCGCGAGGAGATCGCCCGCATGCTGTCCGGCGCCACCGTCACCGCAGAGGCCCGCGCGGCGGCCGACAGCCTGATCGCCGGCCGCGGCTGACACCCGATCACCGTTAGAATTTTGACCTGTCGAGGCTCCGGCATCATGTCCGGGGCCTCGATCCGTATTTGTGGCCAGGGTGAAAAAATTCGATGGCCGATGCCCGAATCCGAGCCAAATACTGAAACAAATGCACGCGAGCCGCTGCGTAACTTATCATATGTTAAGTTAAGGCGCCCTAGTAAGAGCATAGGAATAGCCATTTTGGAGCGTTGCGGCATTCCATTCTCCTGCCTAAATTGTTGATGAAATCCCTTGGCAGTGCGTGACAAACGCCGCCGGTCCAGCTTCCGCTTGAGGTTGCGTTTGTCCGAAGTCTTTGTTCGATGAGCGGCCCGGTTCCTTCGGGGTCTGTCGACCTCACCGATTGCGACCGGGAGCCCATCCACCAGTTGGGTCTTATCCAGCCCACCGGATTCCTGATCGCCGTCACGGCCGATTGGATCGTCCTCCATGTCTCGGCCAATATCGGCCGCTGGCTGGGGGTGGAGCCCGACGATCTGCTGGGGCATCCGCTCGCCCGCGTGATCACGGGCGAGGCGCTGCACACCATCCGCGGCCGGTTGCAGGTCGCCCACATCAACGGCAGTGTCGAGCGCGCCTTCGGCGTCCATCTGTCGGATGTCGCGCCGGTCTGCGACGTGGCCGTCCACCTGTCCGGCTCCACCATCGTGATCGAGGCGGAACCGAGCGAAGGGGAGGGGCCTCAGGATTCGGGCTCCCTCCTGCGCTCGATGATCGCGCGGGTCCAGAACGCCCGCGGCTTCGACGGCTTCTGCCGCGAGGCGGCGCGCCAGATGCGGGCGCTGACCGGCTTCGACCGGGTGATGGTCTACCGCTTCGGCCCCGACGGGGCGGGGGAGGTGATCGCGGAATCGGCGGTGCACGGCATCGGCAGCTTCCTCGGCCAGCACTATCCGGCCTCCGACATCCCGCAGCAGGCCCGGCGCCTGTACGAGCGCAACTGGCTTCGCTGCATCGCCGACGTGAATGCACCGCCGGTGCCGGTGCTGCCGACGCTCGATCCAACGGGCCGGCCGCTGGACCTTTCGCTCAGCCTGCTGCGCAGCGTCTCGCTGATCCATGTCGAATATCTGCGCAACATGGGCATCAACGCCTCGCTGTCGGTGTCGATTCTGCGGCACGGCAAGCTATGGGGCCTGTTCGCCTGCCATCACCGCCATGCCCGCTCGCTCTCCTTCGAACGGCGCACCACCGCCGAGCTGTTTGGCCAGATGGTGTCCCTTCTGCTGGAGGGACGCGAGCGCGAACAGGAAAGCCAGCAGGAGGCGCAGGCCCGCCGCGCCCATGTCCGCATCATGTCGATGCTGGCCGACAGCGAGTCGCCGCTGGACAGCCTTGTCTCCTTCGCGACGGAGCTGCGGACACTGATCGAGTGCGACGGCTTCGCCTGCTGCATCGACGGCCAGCTGCACATGGAAGGCGAGACGCCGACGCGGGAGGAGACGCTTGGCGTCATGCGATTCCTGCACCGGACGCCGCCCAGCAAGGTCTATGTGACCGACGAATTGGGGGCGGTGCATCCGCCGGCCCGCGACTTCACCGAACGGGCCTGCGGTCTGCTGGCGATCCCGGTGTCGCGCTTGCCGCGCGATTATCTGGTCTTCTTCCGCAAGGAACTGATCCGCACCGTCACCTGGGGCGGCGACCCCACCAAGCCGGCGCAGTACGGCCCCAACGGTCCGCGCCTGACACCGCGCAAGAGTTTTGAGGCCTGGAAGGAAACCGTGCGCGGCCGCTCCAAGCCCTGGACCGAGCTGGACGAGCGCAACGCCGAATCCCTGCGGGTGACCCTGCTGGAGGTGGTGCTGCGGCTGGCCGACATCGCCGGACGCACCCGCAAGGAGGCGACCGAGCGGCAGGAACTGCTGATCGCCGAACTGAACCACCGTGTCCGGAACATCCTCAGCCTTGTCCGCGCCCTGGTGCGGCAGAGCGAGACCGGGGCGGAGACGGTGCAGCAGTTCGCCGCCATCGTCGCCGGCCGCATCGAGGCGCTGGCCCGCGCCCATGACCAGATCACTGCCGACAATTGGGGCCCGGCCTCGCTGCGCGCGCTGATCGCGGCGGAGATCGGCGCCTATCTGTCGGCCAAGAGCGAGCGGGTGCGGCTGACCGGGCCGGAGGTGCTGCTGGCACCGCAGGCCTTCTCCGTCTTCGCGCTGGTGGTGCATGAACTGACCACCAATTCGGCCAAATACGGTGCGCTCAGCGACAGCGGCGGCTGGGTCGAGGCCGGCTGGTCGATCGACGCGGGCGGACGGCTGCAGATCGACTGGCGGGAGAATGGCGGCCCGCCGGTGCGGGCGCCGTCGCGCACCGGCTTCGGCACCACGGTGATCGAGCGCTCGGTCCCCCATGATCTGCAGGGCGAGGCCGAGGTGACCTATGCCCTGTCCGGCCTGCGGGCGCGCTTCATGATCCCGGCGCAGTATGTCACCGTCGCCGCCAGCCTGCCGGGCGGCGGGCGGCGCAGCCTGCCGGTGCCGGCGGCCGATTTCTCCATCGGCGGTCCGGTGCTGCTGCTGGAAGACAACATGATCATCGCCATGGCGACGGAAGACGTGCTGCTGAGCTTCAGCGCCAGCCGGGTCAACACCGCCGCCGGCGTCCGCCACGCCCTGCGGCTGATCGACGAGGACCCGCCGGTGGTCGGCGTGCTGGATGTCAATCTGGGCAACGAGACCTCGGTCGCGGTCGCCGATCGGCTGCAGGAGTTGGGGATCCCCTTCGTCTTCGCGACCGGCTATGGCGAGTCCGCCGCGGTGCCGGAGCGGTTCGCGGACGTGCCGGTGCTGAAGAAGCCTTATGGGTCGGATCAGGTGGTGCGGGTCCTGGCGTCGGTGATGGGGTAGGGAGGATACTTGCTGAGTTAGACCCCCACCTATCCTTTAACTGCCGCGTACCGCGCGAACAGCGCCACGCTGACCGCCACCGTGGCATTCAGCGACTCCACCGCGCCGGTCGTCGGCACCGACAGCCGCGTCGCCGGGCAGTCGGCCGGCACGCCCTGGCCTTCCTCGCCCAGGATCAGCCGCATGTCGGCCGGCCAGTCGAAGCGCGTCAGATCCTCGCCCCCGCCGTCCAGCGCATAGAGCGGCCCGACCGCCTCGTTTACCGCCGCCCAGCGCGGCCCGCGCAGCAGCGTCAGCGCGAACTGCGCATTGGACGCCGCACGCAGGCATTTCGGGTGGAAGGGATGCGCCGCGCCTTCCAGCAGCACGATCCGCGACACGCCGAAGGCGGCGGCGCTGCGCAGCAGGGCGCCGAGATTGCTCGGATCGCCCAGCGCGCACAGCAATTCCAGCCCCTGCGGCGGCTGCGACAGGTCGATGGCCGGCATCTTCGGCACCGCGCCGACCAGCAGCGGGAATCCGGTGCCCGATACGTCGAGCGTCCGGAACAGGGCGGGGGCCAGCTGCACCGGCTCCACCCCCGGCGGCAGGCGCCAGCCGGCGATCTGGGCGGGGTCGGTGAACAGGACGCGCTCGAACCGGTCGGGATGCTGGCGCAGCGCCTCCGGCACGGTCTTCAGCCCGGCCAGCAGGAACTTGCCGTTCTTCTTCAGCCCACGGCTTTCCAGCGCCGATTCCCACAGCTTGAACTGCGGGTTCTGCGGGCTTTCGATCAGCAGGGGCGGGCGGGTCATGGCAGCGGGCTTTCCGGCAAGGAGATGCCCCTGCCTAGCACAGCAGCGTCCCCAAAGTCAGGGGTTCAGGCGTCGGCCGAGAAACAGCAGCGGCCCACGCTGGCAGGCGTCGGTGAAGCCGGCGCGCTGGTAGAACTCGACATTGCGGGCGAAGACGGCGGTGACCAGATGCACGCCGGACAGGCCGTCGGCGTGGCAATCCTCGGCGAAGCGGTCGACCAGCCGGCGGCCCAGTCCATGCTCCCGCCAGCCCGGCCGGACATTCACATGGAAATGGGCGGGATAGGTCGCGAAATGGTCGGCGAAGACCTCGTATTTCGGGATGCGCCGCGCCAGTTCGACCGATCCCGCACTGTCCTTGCAGCCGGTGAGATAGCCGACCACCAGCCCGTCGGGCGCCACCGCCATCCAGATGTCCCGCGGCGCCTCCGCCACGAACCAGCCGGTCCAGGTGGCGAGAAAGGCAGCGCGGTCGGCAGGGGAAGCGAACTCCGTCCGGGTGGTGGAGGCGAAGAAGATCTCCTCCAGGGCGCCCAGCGCCGCCGCGCGGTCGGGCAGGGCGGTCAGGCGCTCCAGCCTGATGTCCCCTCCAGCCGTCTTCGCTTCCGCGGTCATCACTTCCGCTGTGCGGTCTGGACCGACAGGCTGCGCGGGGTGAGCATGGTGTAGTGCCCGCGCGCCTTCATCACGCCGGCCCCTTCCTCCGCCTGCGGGCCGTGGCCCCAGAACAGGTCGCCGCGCACCGGACCCTTGATGGCGCCGCCGGTGTCCTGCGCCACCACCAGCCGGTTGATCGCACCGCCGGGCACCGGGGCGTCGCGCACCTCCAGCCAGAGCGGCACGCCCAGCGGGATATGCTCGACATCCACGGCGAGGCTGCGGCCGGGGGTTAACTCCATGTTGCGGGCGCCGCGGGCGCCGACCTCGGGCTTGACCTTGAAGAAGACGTAGGAGGGGTTGAGGTTCATCACCCGCTGGGCCTCGGCAGGATGGTCCTTCAGCCAGCGCCGGATCGTCTGCAACGACATCTGTTCCGGCGTGGCGTCGCCGATGTCGATGATATGGCGGCCGATCGGGTAATAGCTGTGACCGTTCTGGCCGGCATAGTGGATGCCGACCACCGACCCGTCGGCCATGACCGCCCGGCCCGACCCCTGGATTTCCAGGAAGAAGGCGTCGACCGGGTCGTCCACCCACATCAGCTCCAGCCCCTTGCCCTTCAGCGCGCCGTTTTCGATGCGGGCGCGGGTCGGCAGGCCGTTCTTGCCGCGCGCCGGCATGCGGTAGAGCGGGATGTTGTAGCGCTCGGTTCGCGTCCAGCTGCCGTGCAGCTCGATCTCGTAGTAACCGGTGAACAGACCGTTCTCGCCGTTGCTGACGTCGCGCGGGGTGAAGAAAGTCTCGAAGAAGCGGCGGGCAGCCTCGCTGTCGCCGGAGGGCAGGTCGCGGGCGGCGGCGCAGATGGCGCGCCAGTCGTCGGTGGTGCCGGCGGCGCGCAACTGCCCCAGGGGCTTGCCCGGCGGCTGATTCCTCACCCAGCCGCAAGTGCGCTGGACCGCCGGGACCGCCTGGGCATGGTCGTCGTCGATCCAGCCGGCGAGATGGCGGAAGTCGGGCGACACCTGATCCCAGGTCGGGCGCTGAGCCGTGCTCCGCTGCCCGTCCACCGCTGGCGTAGTGCCGGCGCAGGCCGCCAGCGTCGCCAGCAGGCCGCCGAGCAGGGAAATCCGCAGGAGCTGCCGCTCTTTGGGCCGCTTCATTTCACGCGCACACGCCACCCCAGCCGCAGCCGCCATCGCGCACTCCGCCACCAGCAATCGATCTGTTCGTCGAAGACCCGGCCGTCCGGCCGCTCTGGCGGTCCGGTCACGATAAGGTCACATCACCCGAACGTTTGTGCCGGTGGTTACCTCGAGTCGTCAATCCCCAACCTGCACTTTCGGGTAGGTCGCGGCTGGTTGTCACGGGTGGGCGCCGTCCAAGTCTTTCCGGCGGCAAGCGGGGCAGCCGCGCGGCGGCAAGGCGTGACAGGACGCGACAAACGCGGTATCGACAGCCCATACGTGAAGGACCGTCCGCAACGATGCATCCCGGCCTCCGGACCAACCGGGGGAACATGCGGGCGGCCGGTCCTGTTCGCCGCCATGTGACACCCCAAGGGACCAGACGCCATGACACCCGCCGCCCGCCTCCAGGCGGTCATCGATCTGCTGACCGAGATCGACGAGACCCCTCGCCCCGCCGACGCGGTGATGAGCGCCTATTTCCGCAATCGCCGCTACATCGGGTCGAAGGACCGCACCGCGGTTGCCCAGATGGCCTACGCGATCCTGCGCCGCCATGCCCGGCTCGGCTGGTGGATCGAGCGCGGCGGCTACGAGCGCGCCACCCCGCGCGCCCGCGTGCTGGCCTATCTGCTGCTGGAGGAGAACCGCAACGCCGGCGTGGTGCTGGAGATGTTCAGCGGCGGCAAGTTCGCTCCGGCCCGCCTGACCGACGACGAGCTGGCGATGGTCGGCAAGCTGGAAAGCCACACGATGGACCATCCCGACATGCCGGAAACGGTGCGGGTGGAGTGTCCGGAGTGGGCGGAAGCGGCGATGCGCGCCTCGCTCGGCGACCGGTTCGGGGTGGAGATGGAGAAGCTGCTGGAGGCGGCGCCGCTCGACCTGCGCATCAACCCGCTGAAGGCGAACCAGCAGAGCGCCATCAAGGCGCTGGCCAAGGCGCAGATCACGGCGGAAACCACGCGCTGGTCGCCGCTGGGCCTGCGGGTGAAGGGCCGGCCGCCGCTGGGCACCGTCGACGCCTTCAAGGACGGCCTGGTCGAAATCCAGGACGAGGGGTCGCAGCTGGTGGCGCTGGCGGTGGCGCCGAAGCCGGGCCATCAGGTGGTCGATTTCTGCGCCGGCGCCGGCGGCAAGACGCTGGCCATCGCCGCGCTGATGAAGAACAAGGGCCGTGTCGTCGCCTGCGACGTGCTGGACAAGCGACTGAAGCGCGCCGCCGAGCGGTTCCGCCGCGCCGGCCTGCACAACATCGAAGCCCATCCGCTGACCAGCGAGCGCGATCCCTGGGTGAAGCGCCACAAGCGCAAGTTCGACCGCGTGCTGGTCGACGCCCCCTGCTCCGGCACCGGCACCTGGCGCCGCAACCCGGACGCCCGCTGGCGCCAGCTCGGCCCGGGGCTGGAACAGCTGCTGCCGCTGCAGGCCAACATCCTGGACAGCGCGGCGCGTCTGGTGAAGCCGGGCGGGCGGCTGATCTACGCCACCTGCTCCATGCTGCATGACGAGAACGAGGCGCAGGTCGAGGCCTTCCTGCAGACCCACCACGACTTCATCGTGAAGTCCGTCGCCGAGGTGTGGGCGGAGGAGGAGGCCGGTGCGCCGCCGGTCGAGGGTCCGTACCTGCGCCTGACTCCGGCCAAGCACGACACCGACGGTTTCTTCGCCGCCGTGCTGGAACGCCGCGTGGAAGAGACGGTGTCGGACGTCGGGCTGGAACAGGGCGAGGTCGATCCGGTCGAACTGGGCAAGGCGATCGATGCGTGAGTGAGGGGGGAAGGAGCGCCGCCACCCCCACCTTGACAGCCGGGGTGGCGCGCTCCTTATCCGTGGGGTAGGCTTTCCGCCGCTGACGTCATCCGGGCGCATTCGCCCAATCCCCTCAAGAGGACCAGATGAAGTTCTCCTTCGCCAAGCCGTCCCTGCCGTCCTCCGGCGTGCTCGCCGTGACCGTCGCCGCCGACCGCAGCCTCGGCCTGATCGGGCGCGAGCTGGATCAGAAGACCGGCGGGGCGCTGGCCCGCGCCATGGCCGCCGCCCGCTTCACCGGCAAGAAGGACGAGACGCTGACGCTGCTCGCCCCGGCCGGGACCGAGCTCGACCGCATCCTGCTGGTCGGCATCGGCAAGGGCGCCGACCTGACCGATCTGGTCCTCCAGGCCGCCGGCGGCGCCATCGCCGTCCAGCTCGACAAGGCCGCCGACGATGCCGCGCTGCTGGTCGAACTGCCGGAGGAAGCCAAGCTTTCCCCGGCCGCCGCCGCTGCCGAGATCGCCTTCGGCGCGCAACTGCGCAGCTACAAGTTCGACAAATACCGGACCAACGACCGGAAGTCCGACAAGAAGGACCCGAAGCCCAGCCTGCGCAAGGTGACGCTGCTGGTCGAGGATGACGGTGCCGCCAAATCCGCCTTCAAGAAGCTGGACACGCTGGCCGACGCCATCCGCTTCACCCGCGATCTGGTGTCGGAGCCGGCCAACGTCATCTATCCGGAAAGCCTCGCCGAGAAGACGAAGGAACTGGAGCAGTTCGGCGTCGAGGTCGAGATCCTCGACCAGAAGAAGCTGCGGAAGATCGGCATGGGCGCCCTGCTGGGCGTGGCCCAGGGCAGCGCCTTCGAGCCGCGCGTGGTCGTCATGCGCTGGAACGGCAACCCGGATGCCGCCGACAAGCGCCCGGTCGCCTTTATCGGCAAGGGCGTGACCTTCGACAGCGGCGGCATCTCGATCAAGGGTGCGGCCGGCATGGAAGACATGAAGTGGGACATGGGCGGCTCCGCCACCGTGATCGGCACCATGTACGCGCTGGCCGCCCGCAAGGCGAAGGTCAACGCCGTCGGCATCGTCGGTCTGGTGGAGAACATGCCGTCCGGTACGGCGCAACGTCCGGGCGACATCGTCACCTCGCTGTCGGGCCAGACCATCGAGGTCATCAACACCGACGCCGAAGGCCGCCTGGTGCTGGCCGACTGCCTGTGGTACGCGCAGGACGTCTACAAGCCCAAGCTGATGATCGACCTCGCCACCCTGACCGGCGCCGTCATCGTCGCGCTGGGCCACGAGCATGCCGGCCTGTTCGCCAACGACGACGATCTCGCCATGAACCTGACGGCCGCCGGCCTGAAGGTGGGCCAACCGGTGTGGCGCATGCCGCTGGGTGACGGCTATGACAAGGAGATCGACTCGCCGGCCGCCGACATGAAGAACACCGGGTCGGGCGGCGGCGCCGGCAGCATCGTCGGCGCGCAGTTCCTGAAGCGCTTCGTCAACGACCTGCCCTGGGCCCACATCGACATTGCCGGCGTGGCGTGGGCGAAGAAGGACGGCGCCACGGTTCCGAAGGGGGCCTCCGCCTTCGGCGTGCGCCTGCTCGACCGCTTCGTGGCGGAATACCACGAAGCCTGATGACCTGAGTTGTGTGACGGAGCCATGACCGAAGTCCGCTTCTACCACCTGCAACGGCGCACCATGGAACAGGCGCTGCCCAAGATCCTGGAGAAGGTTCTTGAGCGGAACTGGCGGGCCGTCGTGCTGGCCGGCTCGCCGGAGCGGGTGGACATGCTGAACCAGCATCTGTGGACCTACGATCCCGGCTCCTTCCTGCCGCATGGGGCGGCGCGCGACGGCTTCGCCGACCGCCAGCCGGTGTGGCTGACCGACGCCGACGAGAACCCGAACAGCGCCACCGTGCTGGTCACGGTCGACGGCTGCGTCAGCGACCGGATGGACGGCTTCGAGCTTGTCTGCGACCTGTTCGACGGCAACGACGACGAGGCGGTGCTGGCCGCGCGCCAGCGCTGGAAGGCCTGCAAGGCGGCCGGCCACAGCCTGACCTACTGGCAGCAGACCGACCGCGGCGGCTGGGAAAAACGGGCTTGAGCGGTGCCGGGCCGGGCGCCCGGCCGCTCATTTCGCCGGGCTGCTCATTTCGGATTGCATTCGATCCGTTCAGAGGCAAATCTAATTGCCCACGCGGACGGTTCAAAGGTGCATGCTCCCGATGAACAGGAGCCAGATCGACCCGGCGCTCGCCCAGCAGGTCAAGGACGCGAGCATCCTGATCGTGGACGACAACCCGTCCAACGTCGACCTGTTGCGGGAAATTCTGAGCCATGACGGCTATCGCCATGTGCGCGGCGAGACCGACCCGCGAAAGGTGCCGGACCTCTGCGCCGCGGAGCCGTTCGACCTGCTGCTGATCGACATCCGCATGCCGCACATGAGCGGCTTCGACCTGATGGAGCGGCTGAAGCCGATCTTCGGCGACGATTACGTGCCGATCCTGGTGCTGACCGCCCAGACCGACCAGGAGACCCGGCGCAAGTCGCTGGAACTGGGCGCCAACGACTTCCTGACCAAGCCCTTCATCGCCTGGGAGCTTCTGCACCGCGTCCGCAACATGGTGGAGATCCGCAAGCTCTACCGCCGCGCCGCCGAACAGAACCGCGAGCTTGAACACCGGGTGTCGGAGCGCACCGCCGAGCTGTCGGATGCGCTGGAAGGGGCGCGCAAGGCCGACCGCGCCAAGCTGGACTTCCTGGCGGTGATGAGCCACGAGCTGCGCACGCCGCTGAACTCCATCATCGGCTTCGCCGACGTGCTGGCGGGGGAAGGGATGGGCAAGCTGGGCCATCCCGATTACCTAGAATATGTGAAGCTGATCGAGGAAAGCGGCCGGTCGCTGCTGACCATGGTCAACAACATCCTGGACTATACCCGCGGCTCCACCGGCTCCATCGAGATCCAGGAAAGCGACGTCAACATCCCCCAACTGCTGACCGGCTGCGCCGACATGCTGGCGCCGAAGGCGGTGGGCAAGCGGTTGACGCTGGCCGTCCATCCCTGTCCCGCCTTCCGCATGCGCATCGACCGCCGCCGGCTGCGCGAGATGGTGCTGAACCTGCTGGACAACGCGGTCAAGTTCACGCCCACCGGCGGCCATGTCGCCGTGGCGGTGGAGGATCGCGGCAACTTCGTCGGGCTGACCGTGCGCGACGACGGGCCGGGGATCCCTACCGAGCTGATGGGGCGAATCTTCAACCCCTTCACCCAGGCCGAACGCTCGCTGGTCCGCCAGCATGAGGGGGTCGGGCTGGGGCTGCCCATCGTGCGCCGCTTTGCCGAATTGCATGGTGGCGGCGTGGAGATCGACAGCGCACCGGGGCGGGGGACGGCGGTGACCATCCTGCTGCCGAAGGAGCGGTTGCTGGAGGGGTGATGGCCCCTCCCTCAATGAAACGTGAACATCTCCGGCGCAGCACCGATGCGCGCCACCAGCCCGCCGCTCGGGGGCACCTGCCGCCACTGGTCGCGCTGGGCGTCGACCGGCTCCGACACCACGATCAGGCCATTCTCGGCCCGGCGCCAGTACAGGCTGGGCGGCTTGTCGTCGGATGCCCAGCGCACCGCCCACACCCGCTCGCCATCGGTCCAGGTCGCGGTGAAGCGAAGCGGCGCGGTGATGTCCAGCGCCTGCATCTCGTCGCGGATGGCATGCAGAACGCGCTGGAAGGCGCCGACCGACTCCTGCTCCAACCCCTGTCCCACGGCGGCGAGGAAGATCGCCTCGCTGTCGGTGGTGCCGGTGCGGGAGCTGTACAGCTCGTCCGGAATCATCGCTTCCACCCGGCGGCGCAGGCGGGGCCAGTCGCCGACCTGCCCGTTGTGCATGAACAGGAAGCGCCCGGCTTTGAACGGATGGCAGTTGGCCCGGCTGACCGCCGTGCCGGTGGCCGCCCGCACATGGGCGAAGAACAGGTGGGAGCGGACATGGCTGCAGATCGACTGCAAATTCTCGTCCGACCAAGCCGGGCGGATCTCGCAATAGCGGCCGGGCTCGGTCCGCTCGCTGTACCAGCCGACGCCAAAACCGTCACCGTTGGTTTCGGTCTTCGCCTCCGCGGCGTGCATCGACTGTTCGATCAGGGAATGGCAGGGCGTGCAGACCAGCGTTTCCAGGAACACGGGCTCGCCGCAATAGGCAAGAAACCGACACATCGACCGACGCACCATGGCAGCCGCGACAGGGAGTGCGTCAATTTGACCGGATGCGCCGTGTGAAACAAGGGGGCGGAGTCATCGAAGCGTCATGCCCGCCTGCACCTGTTGCATTTCCGCCGGTTATCGACGGAGCGGCCCGATACTTGTCACCAGACCAGCTTGGGCAATGCCGCGACGCGCAACGGCCCGACATACAGAGCGCGGTCCTGCACCGTCACCGGGGCGGTGACCACCGGTTCGCCGTTCGGGCCGGTCGGACGCGCCAGCATGGCCAGGACGGTCTTGGCGATGGCGGCCTCGTTCGGGCGCATCATCGGCTTCACCGCGTCCAGGATGGCCGGTGCGCCGCGGATCTCGGCGGTCAGCGCCGCCTGCGGCTGCAGCTGGGCGTCCAGAGCCAGCGTGCCGGACAGCACCGCCCCCAGCGGTCCCCAATCCAGCGCCAGGCGGTCCAGTTCCACCGTGCCGCCGTCGCGGCTCCAGGCCGACAGGCTGGCCGGTTCCGGCCGGGGTGGGTTGCCCATGACGCGCAGGGTCAGCTCCGTCCGTTTCACCTCGCGGCCCAGGGTCGGCGGCATGCCGTCGGGCAGGGTCAGCCCGTCGGCGGACAGCGTCAGGGTCAGGCCGGCGGTGCCGCGTTCGGCCGGCGGCTGGTCCGGCTGGGCGGCGCTGACATCGAGCGCGGCGACCGGCACCGGCTGTCCGGCGACCCGCGCGGTCAGGCCGGTGAAGTGCAGGGCGAGCCGCTCCAGCGTGCCCGACATCCGCATGGTCACGTCGCCGCTGCCGCCCTGCGGGGCCAGGATGTCGATTGGCGGCTGACCGGGCTGGACGATGGACAGGCGCTGCTCGCCCGGAAAGGCGAGCTCGATGCGGGTGGGGTTCCAGGGGGCCGCTTCCGCCACCACGCCCGCGCCCTGCCAGTCGGCGCCGCGGGTCGCCAGATGGAGCTTTTCCAACTCGGCCCGCAGGGTGAAGGGGAAGCCGCCGACGGTCAGCCCGCCATGTTCCACCACCGCCCCGTTGGCGCGCTGGTCGGCGACCCAGGTCTCCACCCCCTGCCGCACGGAGCGGGCCGCCTGCCACCACCAAAGCGAATAAAGAAGGGCAGGCAGCAGCAGGACCATCAGAACCAGGATGGTCGCGATCCGGCGCCCGGTCAGCAGGCGGCGCGGAGCGGAAGAGGTGGCGTTGGGTCGCATCGGTGGCATGTCCGTTCCATCTCCGTACCGTTATAGCGACCCCGGAACCCGCATGCTAGGCTCGGTGGCTGCCGATTCGGTTCCAACCATTCCCAAGCGATCTTTCCTCCCGCGATCCCCCATGGCTCCCGATTCACCGCTTCCGACTCCTGCCTGGACCGGCGACATCGCCGTCGAACCCGGCGCCGACCTGTGGGTGTTCGGCTATGGCTCGCTGATGTGGAACCCCGGCTTCATGTTTGCGGAGCGGCATGCGGCGACCCTGGCGGGATACCACCGCAGCTTCTGCGTCGCCTCCTACCGCTATCGCGGAACACCCGAGCGGCCGGGGCTGGTGCTGGGGCTGGACCGCGGCGGCTCCTGCCGGGGCATCGTCTTCCGGGTTGCCGCGGCCGACGTGCCCTCCACCCTCGACTATCTGTGGGAGCGCGAGATGGACAGCCGGGTCTACCGGCCGAGGCTGCTGCGCGTGCGCCTGCGCGACGGCCGGTCGGCGGAAGGGCTGGAGTCGGTCAGCGCCTGCTGCTTCGTCGTCGACCGCAACCATCCGCAATATTGCCGAGGCCTGGACGAGACTGCGGTCGTTTGTCGCATCGCCGGCTGCTGCGGCCAGCGCGGGCCCAACATCGATTACCTGGCCAACACAGTTGATCACTTGAAAGAGCTCGAGATCTGCGATGTCCGGTTGTCAAAATTGTATGATCGGGTGCGCGCCTATGCGGGTTGACCTAGGCTTGGGATCTTTTTTTGGAGTCTTTTCGATCAATTGTGATGATTTGCTATCAGTCTCTTAGCGGCCTGTAATCTTCTGACGTATTTGACGTTCAATTGTGTCTCCACTAATCCGTTTTGACACTGACCAACCGAATCCATAGAATTCTAATGTTCTATCCGGGAGGTCGTGTGAATGCAAAACGTCAGCATAAAAATAAAGTTCCTCGCCATTTCCGCAGTTATGCTCTGCGCAATCATAGGTGTGGCCGCCATCCTTCTCTCTTCTCTTCACACCACTCAACAGGAGGCCAGCGAGGCAAAGGTTCGTTCGATCGTCGAGGCCGCCATCGGTGTCGTCGAAGATTTTGAAACCCGTGCTGCAAAGGGTGAGATGCCCTTGGACGCGGCCCGTACCGCAGCCCGCAACGCCATACGTTCGATGCGTTACGCCGGGAACGAATATCTGTTCGCCACAGATGCCGATGGCTTGGTTGAAGTCCACGGTGGACAGCCGCAAATCGAAGGGCGAAATCTCGGCGACTCCAAGGACCCGAATGGCATTCCCTTTGCACATCTTCTGGTGGAAGAAGGACGCAAGGGTGGCGGGTACGTCTCCTATTCCTGGCCGAAGGTGGCAGGGGCCCAACCAAGCCCCAAGATCGCCTATTCGCAGATGACGCCCGGCTGGAAGTGGATCGTCGCCACCGGTGTCTATGTCGACGACATCGAGGCCGAGTTCCGCCATCGTGCGCTGCAGGCCGGATTGCTCGGCGGTTGTTTGGGAATTGCGGCGCTGTTGCTGTCGTTGTGGATTGCGCGCTCCATCACGCATCCGCTGTCGCGGCTGACCGCGGCGATGCGCCGGCTGACCAATGACGACCTGGATGTCGAGGTCACCGACACCGACCGCCGGGACGAGATCGGGCAGATCGCCGCGACGGTCGGCGTGTTCAAGGAACGCGGGCTGGAAAACCACCGCCTGCGCGCCCAGCAGGAGGAGATGCACGTCAAGGCGGAGGCCGAGCGGGTGGCCCTGCTGTCCAGGCTGGCCGACGGCTTCGAACGGTCCATCGGCGAGGTGGTGCGGCAGGTGACGGCCTCGGCCGGCACCATGCGCCAGACAGCCCAATCGCTGACCGTCAGCGCCGGCACCGCCACCAGCCGCAGCAGTGCTGCCGCCCAGGCCGCCGAAGAGGCAGCGGTCAGCGTCAACACCGTCGCCGGCGCCACCGAGGAGCTGTCCAGCTCCATCGGCGAGATCGGCCGGCAGGTCAGCGCCTCCAACGACGTGGCGAACCAGGCGGTGACCGAAGCGGCCAAGACGAACGAGGTGATGAATGGCCTTGTCCGCGCCGCCAACGAGGTGGGCGAGGTGGTTAGCCTCATCAACTCGATCGCCGGGCAGACCAATCTGCTGGCTCTGAACGCCACCATCGAAGCCGCGCGTGCCGGCGAGCACGGCAAGGGCTTCGCCGTGGTGGCAAGCGAGGTGAAGGGGCTGGCCAGCCAGACCGCCCGCGCCACCGAGGACATCCAGAAGAAGATCGCGGAAATCCAGCAGGCGACCAACGTGGCGGTGGTGGCGATCCGCGACATCGGCCATGTCATCGCCGAGATGACCAGCATTTCCAGCGCCATCGCCGCCGCGGTGGAACAGCAGGGGGCGGCGACGCGGGACATCTCTGCCAACGTCCATCAGGCGGCCCAGGGTGCGCAGGCGGTCTCGATCAACGTCGCCGGCGCCAGCGAGGCGACCACCGATGCCGGCACCAAGGCCAACGAGATGCTGGATGAATCCGGGCTCCTGACCGGCGTCGCCGACCGGCTGCGCCGCGAGGTGGACGGCTTCCTAGAGAGCATCCGCGCGGCATGACGCCGCGCTGGCCCTTCGACGGTTCGGCGCCCATCTTCAAGGGCATGACGAACCTGCGCATCCGGATCCCGACCCTGGGGGCCCTGGCGGGCGCGGCGCTGGCCCTGGGCGCGGTCGCCCCGGCCACCGCGGCTCCGCTGCACCACGACATCGACCTGACGCTCGACCCCGCTGCCGGCCGGATAGAGGCAGTGGATCGACTGACATTGCCGGCCGGGACTCAGTCCTTGCGGCTGGACCCGGCCCTGACGCTGAAGGAGGCGCGGGCCGGCGACACGCCCGTCCCGGTGAACCGGCGTGGCGACCGGCTGCAACTGGTGGTGCCGGAAGGAAGCGGGCCGGTGACGTTGCGCTACGGCGGCCGGCTGCCGGGCCTCACCGCCGGCACCGGACTTGCGCTGGACGGCGAGGGCGCCTTCCTGCCAGGGCTCGGCGGCTGGCTGCCCGATCCGGCCTCGGCATCGGAAGAGCCGCCGACTTGGCGCCTGTCGGTGCGGGTGCCGGCGCCCTATGTCGCCGTCGCCACCGGGCGGCTGGTGGAGGAGGGGCGCGACGCCGCCGGATATCGCGCGGTGTTCGAGGAAAGTCGCAGCGTGGAGGAACCCTCCGTCTTCGCCGGTCCCTGGACGGTTGAGGAGCGGATGGCGGGGGACCTGCGCCTGCGGCTCTACCGCCATCCGGAGCAGACCGGCCTGGCCGACGGCTATCTTGGCCTGTCGGAGCAGGCGATCGCCGCAGGATCCGCCCGTATCGGCGCCTACCCCTTCGACGGCTTCAGCATCGTGTCGGTTCCGCCGCCGGTGGGGCTGGGTTTTCCCGGCCTGACCGCCATCGGCCGCGCCGTCCTGCCGCTGCCCTTCATCCGCAGCCAGTCGCTGACCCACGAGATCATGCACAACTGGTGGGGCAACGGCGTGCGGGTGGGCGAGGGCGGCAATTGGGCGGAGGGGCTGACCACCTACATGGCCGATTATGCCGCTGCCCGCGAACGCGGCGCCGAGGCCGCGCGGGCAATGCGGCTGGACTGGCTGCGCGACTATGCCGCCCTGCCGGCCGAGCGCGACCGGCCGCTGACGGCGTTCCTGTCCAAGACGCATGATGCCTCCCAGATCGTCGGTTACGGCAAGGCGGCGATGCTGTTCCACATGCTGGAGGCGGAGATCGGGCACGACGCTTTCGACGCCGGCATCCGCCGATTCTGGAGCGATCACGCCTTTCGCGAAGCCGGCTGGACCGATCTGCGCCATGCCTTTGAAACAACGTCCGGCCGTGATTTGGGCGGGCTGTTCAGCCAGTGGGTGGAGCGGCGGGGGGCGCCGATGCTGACCCTGGTCGATGCCCACGTCGATGGCGACGGTGTGCGGCTGACCCTCCGGCAGGAGGCCGACCCGCCCTATGCGCTGACGGTGCCGGTGCGGCTGGAGACGGCGGCCGGGGTGGAGGAACATAGCGTCCGGCTCGACAGCCGGCAGGCGACACTGCGCGTTCCATCGAAAGCGGAGGTCAGGGCGGTGGCGGTCGATCCCGATTTCGATCTGTTCCGCCGCTTGGCTCCGGGGGAGGCGCCGCCGATCCTGCGCGACGTGACCCTGCGTCCGGGTGCGGAGCGGGTGATCGCCGTTGATGGCTCTATGGATGGCGAGGCGGCAGAGGCCGCAAGGACGCTGGCCGGCCGGTTGGTCGACGGCGCTGGTCGGGAGGGCGGCGGTGGATGGGCGCCGCTGCTGCTGGTCGGCACTGACGTGGCGGTGGCGCGGGAGTTGGAGGCGCGCAGGCTGCCTCCGATGCCGACGGAGCTGGCCGGCCGGGGCAGTGCACGGGTGTGGGTGTCACGCGCGGCGGACGGGCGCACGGCGCTGGTGGTGTCGGGCACCGACGCCGAGGCGCTGCGGGCATTGGTCCGGCCGCTGCCGCATTACGGGCGGCAGAGCTGGCTGGTGTTCGAAGGAGCGAAGGCGGTGGACCGCGGGGTGTGGGCGGTCGGCGACAGCCCGTTGCGACGGGTGGTGGTGCGGTGATGGTGTCGGCTTCGAGTGCCCCCACCTAACCTCCCCCGCTCAGCTCTCGCACAAAGCTATGCTTTGTGCTGACGCGGCAGGCGGACCGTAGGTCCGCTGAGAGCGGGGGGAGGGTTGAGGCGGGGGCACTCCGCAGCCCGCACTTACCCCTCTTTCCCCTCGCCCCAGACCAGACCGTTGAACAGCGGCTCGATCACCGGCTGGCCGAGGTCGCGGGTGATGAAGACCAGCTTGGTGCGGTGGTCGTCGCTGGGCCACTCCTCCAGGCGGACGGGTGGGTGGAACATGTGCTGGACGCCGTGGACGACCACCGGCAGCTCGCTTTCCTGAACGTTCAGCAAGCCCTTCACCCGCAGCAGATTCTCGCCGGCCTGGGCGATCAGCGCCTCCATGAAGTCGACGAAGCCGTTCCAGGGAATCGGCCGGTCTATCACCATGCAGAAGGCGCGGATATGGTCGTCGTGGCGGTTGGCGTCGTGATGATGATGGTCATGGCCGCAGTCGGGACCGCAATGGTCGCCGTGATCGTGGTCATGGTCGTGGCCATGATCGTGGTCGTGGCTGTGCCCATGGTCATGATGCTCATGCCCCTTGGCCTGCTCGTCGCGATAGGCCTCCTCGCGCAGCCAGCGGGCGACGTCGGGGCTCTTGGTCTCGGGGTTGTAGAGCCCGGCGTCGAACAGCCTGTTCGGATCGACCTCGCCATGGGCGGCCGGGATGATCGGGGCGGCCGGGTTGATGGCGGCGAGGCGCTGCATCAGGGCGGCAGTCGCCGCCGGGGTGGCGACATCGGTCTTGGTCAGGACGATGCGGTCGGCGACGGCGGCCTGCTTCACGCTTTCCGGCTGGCGGTCGAGCTGGAGCGAGCCATGCGCCGCGTCCACCGTGGCGATGACGCCGTCCAGGCGGAAACGGGCGGCCAGCAGCGGGTCGGACATCAGGGTGTGGATGATCGGGGCGGGGTCGGCCAAGCCGGTGGTTTCCACCACCACCCGGTCGAATTCGGGGATCTCGCCCTTCACCCGCTTCAGGAACAGGTCGCGCAGCGTGTCGACCAGATCGCCGCGGATGGTGCAGCACAGGCAGCCGCTGTCCATCAGCACCATGTTTTCCGACGCCTTGGCGACCAGCAGATGGTCGAGTCCGACCTCGCCGAACTCGTTGATGACGATGGCGGTGCGGGCCATGGCCGGGTTGCGCAACAGCGCCTGCAGCAGCGTGGTCTTGCCGCTGCCGAGGAAGCCGGTCAGTACCGAGACGGGAAGACGGGCGGGAGGGGCGGCGGGAGCGCTCAACGGGGATTCTCCTGACAGGATTTGCACAGGCCGCGCACCTCGACGGTGGGGCGCTGGACGCGGAAGCCACGCTCGGCCGCCGCGGCGATGATGGCGGCGCCGACACCCGGATCGTCGATCTCGGCGGCGTCGCCGCAGGCCTCGCACACCAGAAACTGTCCGGAATGGACATCCCCCGGCGCGGCGCAGCCGACATAGGCATTCAGCGATTCGATGCGGTGGACCAGCCCCTGTTCGACCAGGAACTCCAGCGCGCGATAGACGGTCAGCGGCGCCGCCGCCTTGCCGTCCTGCTGGCTGAGATCCTCCAGGATCGCATAGGCGCCGCGCGGCCGGTGGCTGGACCACACCAGCTCCAGCACCCGGCGGCGCAACGCGGTCAGCCGCGCCCCCCGTTCGGCGCACAGCGCGTCGGCACGGGTCAGGGCATCGGCGATGCAGTGGGTATGGTCGTGAAGCGCGGACATGGGTGTTACTTTATAACACTCTGTCGCCCGATGCAACGCGGCAAGGGAAAAGGCGGCCCCGGGGGAGGGGCCGCCTTGTCAGGTGGCGGCTGTTCTTTCTTTTTGGGACGGCGCGGCCGCACCGGGCCGCTGCAGGCAAGATAGCGATGGCGCATGACCGTTTGCGGGCGCGGCCGTGACCGTTCGATGAAGATCGCCGTTCAGGTCGTGGCCTCCGCCTTGCCCTTGCGCTCGCTGTAGAGGGCCAACGCGCGGTCGCGGGCGACGGCATGGTCGATGATCGGGCGCGGATAATCGTCGCCCAACCGGACGCCGGCCTGCCGCAGAACCTCGGTCGGGGCGGCCCAGGGCTGATGGATCCAGCGCGGCGGCAAGCGGTCCAGTTCGGGGACGTACCGGCGGACGTAATCGCCCTGGGGGTCAAACTTCTCGCCCTGCAGGACGGGATTGAAGACGCGGAAGAAGGGGGCGGCATCGGCGCCGCAGCCGGCCACCCACTGCCAGTTGCCGGCATTCTGGGCCAGATCGGCATCGACCAGCGTGTCCCAGAACCAGCGCTCCCCCTCCTGCCAGGGCAGCAGCAGATCCTTGATCAGGAACGACGCCACGATCATCCGCACCCGGTTGTGCATCCAGCCGGTCTCCCACAGCTGACGCATGCCGGCATCGACGATGGGATAGCCGGTGCGCCCGCGCTGCCAAGCCCGCAGGCCCGCCGCATCCTCGCGCCAGGGAAAATCAGCGAAGCGGGGGTCGAGCGGCCGGTCGGGCAACTCCGGCGCGTGGTGCAGCAGGTGGTATTGGAACTCGCGCCAGCCGATCTCGCGCAGGAAGGCGTCGATGCCGGGCGCCAGTTCCGGCCGGGCCTCTGCGGCATGGCGGGCGGCGTGCCAGACCTGCCGCGGCCCGATCTCCCCGAAAGCCAGATAGGGGGACAGGGCGGAGGTACCGGCGCGGTCCGGCCGATCACGCTCCGTCGCATAGACCCCGACCGAACCGTCGAGGAAATCGGCGAGATGGGACAGCGCCGCCGTCTCTCCCGGCACCCAGCGCTTGCGCAAGCCCGGCGCCCAATCGGGCTTGGTCGGCAGCAGGCCCCAACCGTCGAGATCGTCGCTGGCCGGTGCGATGCGCGGCGCCATCAGTTCGGCCGGGGCGCGGGTCGGCAGCGGCGGGTTCAGCGTGGCCGACAAATGGCGCCAGAAGGGGGTGAAGACCTTGAAGGGACCGCCGCTCTTGTTGCGGACGGTCCAGGGTTCGGCGAGCAGGCCGGCGTTGAAACTGCGCGCACTGATGCCGCGCGTCTTCAGCCGTTCCTTGATCGCCGAATCGCGGGCAGTCTGGGCGGGCGTGTAGCGGCGGTTCCACAGCACGCACTCCGCCCCGGTCTCCGCGATCAGCGCGTCGAGCACGGCCGCCGGCTCGCCCCGGCGCAGAACCAGCGGCGAGCCGTGGCGGGCGCAGCAGGTGGCGAGCCGCTCCAGACTGCCGTGCAGCCACCAGCGCTTTGCGCCGCCGAGCGTCCAGGGATCCAAGGGGGGCTCCCCGGCTTCCTCCTCCAGGATGTAGAGCGGGATGACCGGCGCATCGCGTTCGGCGGCGGCCTGGGCGGCGGCGGTCAGCGCCGGGTTGTCGGCAAGGCGCAGGTCGTTGCGGAACCAGACGATGATGGGAGAGGCGGGCATGCGCGGCGCTCGGTTGGTCTCATCCGGATCAACCGATATAGGCCGCGCTCACGCTTCGGCCAGAGCGTCAGCGTGCGCGGTCCGGCGACAAACGGGCGCAGGGGAAGCGATAGACCCGGCCGCGCGCCGTCATCAGCACCTCGAAGCCCGGCGCCAACAGCCCGTCGAAGGCGGCGTCCAGCACGTTCAGCCCGCCGGTGAAGCTGCCGAAGGCGGGCAGGATCAGCTTGGCACCGTCATGGGCGAAGCAGCGCTCGCGCACCCGCCGCCCGGCCAGCGCCACCGCAGCGGCCGGGTGCAGGTGTCCCGACAACTCGCCCACCGCGCCCGGCTGCGCCTCGTGCCGGAAGGTCAGGGGGCCGATGGACAGCTCGGCCACGACCCGGCCGCCGAAGCCCTGCGGCGGTTCGGGGTCGTGGTTGCCGGTGATCCACACCCAGTCGGCGACGGCGCCGGTCAGGCCGCGCAGCCGCTCCACGTCGGCCGGGTCCATCCGCTCCGCCGCGCGGCGGTCGTGGAAGCTGTCGCCCAGGCACAGCACGCGCGCCGGCCGTGCCCTCGCAATCAACTCCGCCAGCCGATCGAGAGTCGCCCGCGTGTCGTAGGGCGGCAGCATCCGGCCGCGCGCGGCGAAGGCGGAACCCTTTTCCAGATGCAGGTCGGCAACGGCAAGAATGCCCTCAGCCGGCCACAGCAGCGCGCCCGACGGATCGGCCAGCAGGTCGGCACCGCGGAGAGTCAGGGCGGCGCGGCTGTCATCGCCCTGACAGGCAGAGCCGCGGGCTTGGGAGGAAGCTGACAACATTCGTTTACCGGCGATCATCGGAAATGGCCAATATCCATAAGATCTTTGCGGGCATGATGTTTGCAGCCGGACGGGCCGCCGCCGTGGAGGCATGGCGGATCACAACCATACCCGGAGGATACCCATGGCCACAGTGACGTTCACCGGCCTGAACATGCCCAAGGACATGACCGTCTACGCGGTCGCCGGCGATACCGGCACTCTGCTGGCGCTGGCGAAGAAGCACGACATCCCGATCCCGTTCCAGTGCCAGGACGGCGAGTGCGGGTCCTGCCTCGTCAAGGTGACCTATCTCGACGGGAAGACTCCGATGGCCATCGATCTGACCGAAAAGGAGAAAGTTACCTTGTCCGTGAATGGCAAGCTGAACAGGGACCTGTTGGAGGCGGCCGAGAACGCCCACCGCCCGCCACCCTACCGTCTGGCCTGCCAGTTCATCGTCCGTGACGAGACGATTCTCGTCGAGTTCAGCGGCGAGCCGGGAGTGGAGCCCGAACTGCGCAAGTAACCTGCGATCGGCAAGGGGCGGTGTCACAACGACAACCGTCCCTGCTGCGGGCGCCCTGTTTCCGATTTCGCAGGTCGTGGCGGGGCCAGTTCCGGCATCGCCTCCGCCAGCAGCTCGGCCTCGGCGGCGGCGAGCAGTTCGTCGGTGGCGCTGCCGTCCACCCGCTCGCGCCCGATCTCCAGGATCACCGGGACCGCCAGCGGGGAGATGCGGTCGAGGTCCTTGTGGGTGATCCGCCCACGCACCCGCGCCAGGAAGTCGGACAGGCGGCGGATGTCGGTCAGGCCTCCCGCCGCATCGGCCCGCGTCGCCCGCAGCAGCACATGGCCGGGATCATGCTTGCGCAGCACGTCATAGATCAGGTCGGAAGAAAAGGTGACCTGCCGCCCGGTCTTCTCCTGCCCCGGATGGCGGCGGTCGATCACCCCGGCGATCAGCGCCACGTTGCGGAAGGTCCGCCGCAGCATCGACGATTCGTCCATCCAGGCTTCCAGATCGTCGCCCAGCATGTCCTGGTCGAACAGCGCGTCCATGTCGGTGGGCGACCGCAGCGACCACACCGCCAGCACATAGTCGGTGGCGACGAAGCCCAGCGGCCCCAGCCCGAACCGCTCCATCCGCCGGGTCAGCAGCATTCCCAGCGTCTGGTGCGCGTTCCGCCCTTCGAAGGCATAGGCGACGAGGAAGCGCTTGCCGGCCTTGGGGAAGGTCTCCACCAGCAGCCCGTCGCAATTCGGCAGGACCGAACGGTAGCGCTGCAGCCGCAGCCATTCCCGCACATCCACCGGCAGCCCGTCCCACTGGCGCGGATCGGCCAGCATGGCGCGCACGCGCTCGGCCAGATGGGTGGTCAGCGGTAGCCGCCCGCCGGCATAGGCGGGAACCTTCGGGTCGCCGGTGCCGCCCTTGGCGACCTGCGCCTCCATCTCGCGCACGCCGAGGAATTTCAGAAGCTGACCCGCGAACAGGAAGGTGTCGCCGGGGGTCAGGCCCTGGATGAAATACTCCTCCACCTCGCCCAGCACCGGGCCGCGGTTCAGCCGGACGCGCAGCAGCGCCTCCTGCGTGATGGTGCCGACATTCATCCGGTATTGCCGCGCCACCGCCGGGCCGGCCACCGCCATCCGCCCATCCTCGCGCAGCTTCAGGCGCTGGAACCGCTCATAGGCGCCGAGCGCGTAGCCGCCGGTGGCGACGAAATCCAGCACGTCGTCGAACTCGTCGCGGGTCATCGCGGCATAGGGGGCGGCGGAGATCACCTCCTCATACAGCTCGTCCGGCAGGAAAGGCGCGGCGCAGGCCATGCCGAGCAGATGCTGGGCCAGCACGTCCAGCCCACCCGGTCGCGGCGCCTCGCCGTCCAGCGTGTGGTCGTGCACCGCCTCCAGCGCGGCGCGGCATTCCAGAACCTCGAAGCGGTTGGCGGGGACCAGCAGGGCGCGGCTCGGCTCGTCCAGCCGGTGGTTGGCGCGGCCGATGCGCTGGACCAGCCGGCTCGACCCCTTCGGCGCGCCGATCTGCACCACGAGGTCCACCGCCGCCCAGTCGATGCCGAGATCGAGCGAGGAGGTGGCGACCACCGCCCGCAACTCCCCGCGCGCCATGGCGCCTTCGACCTTGCGGCGCTGTTCCACCGCCAGCGAGCCGTGGTGGAGCGCGATGGGGAGGTTGTCGTCGTTGACCCGCCACAGCGCCTGGAAGACCAGTTCGGCCTGCGCGCGGGTGTTGACGAACAGCAGGGTGGTGCGCTGGCGGTGGATGCGCTGGTAAATCTCCTTCATGGCGTGCATCGCCATGTGGCCGGCCCAGGGCACCCGCTCCTGCGAGGTCAGGATCTCCACCTCCGCCTGCACGCCGCTGCGGCCGAGAACGAGCCGCACGTCGTCGGAATCGGTTCCGTCATGCCGGCCGCGGCGGGACAGCCACGCCAGCAGCCGCTCCGGTTCCGCCACCGTGGCCGACAACCCGACGCGGCGGGCGGCGGGGGCGAGGCGCGCCAGCCGCGCCAGACCCAGCGCCAGCAGGTCGCCGCGCTTGGTGCCGGCCAGCGCATGCAGCTCGTCGATGATGACGCAGCGGAGATTGCGGAACAGCCGGTCGGCGTCGGTGTAGGACAGCAGCAACGCCAGACTTTCCGGCGTCGTCATCAGCATGTGCGGCGGATGGGTGCGCTGGCGCTTGCGCTTGGCTTCCGGCGTGTCGCCGGTGCGGGTCTCCGCGCGGATCGGCAGCCGCATCTCGGCGATGGGCTGTTCGAGATTGCGCTGGATATCGACCGCCAACGCCTTCAGCGGCGAGATGTAGAGGGTATGCAGCCCCTCGCGCGGCCGTTCCGCCAGTTCGATCAGCGACGGCAGGAAGCCGGCCAGCGTCTTGCCGCCGCCGGTCGGCGCGATCAGCAGGGCGCTTTCACCCCGTTCCGCCGCCTCTACCATGGCGACCTGATGCGGGTGCGGCGCCCAGCCGCGCGACCGGAACCACGCGGCGACGTTGGGCGGGATCAGGGCGGGGGAGGGTGCATCCATGGCGGTCGGACTGTAGCGGATCGCCTGGAACGGAGGAAGAACGATGTGTGGGACGGAGTGTTACACCGTCGCCGCCTTCTTCATCCCGAAGCAATGCTCCGGCCCCGGGAAGGCGCGGCTGCGCACCTCGGCGGCATAGGTCGCGGCGGCCTCGCCGACCGTTTCGCCCAGGTTGGCATAGCGCTTGACGAATTTCGGCTGGAAAGCGCCGAACAGGCCGAGCATGTCGTCGGTGACCAGCACCTGACCGTCGCAGGCCGGCGAACCGCCGATGCCGATGGTGGGGATCGCCACCTCTTCGGTGATGCGGCGGGCGAGCTGCTCCATCGTGCCCTCGATCACCAGGGTGAAGGCGCCGGCCTCGGCGATGGCGCGGGCGTCCGCGGCGATCCGTTCCGCCGCTTCGGCATCGCGGCCAACCGCCTTGTAGCCGCCCAGCGTGTTGACGGACTGCGGCGTCAGCCCGACATGGCCCATCACCGGGATGCCGCGGGCGGTCAGGAAGGCCACCGTCTCCGCCATCTCCAGCCCGCCTTCCAGCTTGACCGCCTGGGCGCCGGTTTCCGCCATCACGCGGGCCGAGGCGCGGAAGGCGGCCTCCTTGCTCTCCTGATAGCTGCCGAAGGGCAGATCGACGACGACGCAGGCCCGTTCAGACCCGCGCACCACCGCGGCACCATGGGCGATCATCATGTCCAGCGTCACCGGCAGCGTGCTGTCCAACCCATAGACCACCATGCCCAGCGAATCGCCGACCAGCAGGATATCGACATGTGGGTCGAGCAGCCGGGCCACCGGGGCGGTGTAGGCGGTCAGACAGACGATGGGCTCGCCCCCCTTGCGGGCGCGCAGCGCCGGGACCGAGTGGCGGGCGGTGAGGTTGGAAGCGCTCATGATCGGGTCTTTCCGAGGGCTGGCTGTTCGCTTGCTGATCGTTCAATACGCGTATCTGGCAATACGCTTGACCGGCGGACAATCAGGCTGAACGAAATGGCTCAGACACACCAAAACCGCCCTCGCGAAGATCGCGGGACGGTCGGGTGCAAGACACAAGGGGTCTTGGGCGCGCATCACACGCGCCCTTCGCAGTCGCTACGTGCGACCGACGATTAATAGCCCTCGCGTTCCATCCGCTTACGGAGCAGCTTGCGGGTGCGACGCACCGCTTCAGCCTTCTCACGCGCACGCTTCTCCGAGGGCTTCTCGTAGTTGCGGCGCAGCTTCATCTCACGGAAAATGCCCTCGCGCTGCATCTTCTTCTTCAGCGCGCGGAGGGCCTGATCGACGTTGTTATCTCGGACCAGAACTTGCACGTTTACCGTCACCCTTCCAAGTGTGCCGTGTTGCGCAAAGGCAACAAATAGGTATGCGCGGCGGGCGCACCCCTTGTGTGGGCGCAGTGTGTAGCATGCTCCACCGCCTTTGTGAAGGGGAGTCTTCGGCCCGCAAGCATAAGCCCGGCCGGAACCACAGGAAGCGGTTGCTGCGGCCGCATTCACACTCCAGATATAGCGGCATGCCAGTGCTTCCAATCGCCCGGATGGGCAATCCCGTACTCCGCAAGATCGCGGAGCCCATCGCCGACCCGACCGATCCGGCCGTCGCCCGGCTGGCGGCCGACATGATCGCCACCATGCTGGACGCTCCCGGAGTCGGGCTGGCCGCGCCGCAGATCGCGGAGTCGCGCCGGATCATCGTCTTCCGCATCACCGCCGACCGCGGCGAGGGGGAGGAGGTGGCGAACACCGTGCTGGTCAATCCGGTGATCGAGCCGCTGACGGACGACAAGGTTTTGGGTTGGGAAGGCTGTCTGTCGATTCCCGGCCTGCGCGGGCTGGTGCCACGCTACGCCCGCATCCGCTACCGCGGTTATGGCCTGGACGGTGCCCGGATCGAGCGGGAGGCGTCGGGATTCCATGCCCGCGTGGTCCAGCACGAGGTCGACCACCTGGATGGCGTGCTCTATCTTGATCGCATGGACGATCTGCATCTCCTCGTCTGCACCGAGGAGATGCATCACCTCAACGCCGCGCTGGCCGCGGCAAAGGACGCGCCGACCCCGGCCTGAGGGCGAGCGCAGGGAGATTTGGCGATGAGCATCGACACGCTTCGCGACGAGATCCTGGTGGCCAGCCTGCCCAATGTCGTCTTCGACGGCTGGAGCCTGCAGGCTCTGCGCGACGGCACCGAGATGGCAAGGCACGAGCCGTCGGCGCTGCTGCGAGCCTTCCCCGGCGGCGTCACCGACGCGGTGGAGCATTTCGCCGACTGGGCCGACCGCCAGATGCTGGACCGGCTGGAAGCCCAGTCGATGGCCGAGATGAAGGTGCGCGAGCGCATTTCTCTCGCCGTCCGCACCTATTTCGAGGTGCTGGAGCCCTACCGCGAGGCCAAGCGGCGGCAACTCTCATATCTTGCGATGCCGCAGAACGTGACGCTCGGCCTGCGGCTGCTCTACCGCACGGTGGACGCCATGTGGTTCGCCGCCGGCGACACCTCCACCGACTACAACCACTACACCAAGCGGGCACTGCTGGCGGCGGTGGTAAGCTCCTCCACCTTCTATTGGCTGGACGACAAGTCGGACGACCATGCGGAAACCCGTGCCTTCATCGACCGCCGGCTGGCCGATGTGATGGCGGTTGGCAAGGCGACCTCGTCGGTCGGCAAGCTCGGCTCGATGCTGAACTTCCTCCCCAACCCGTTGCGCTTCGCCCGCCAGATGCGCCAGCGCACCGCCGGCGCCCAGGCGAGCAACGCGACGATCCATATGGCGGACAATATCTGAGGGGGGAATGTCCCTCTCCCGTGCCGGGAGAGGGACTATTACTTCCGCTTCACTTTCGCGGCCTTCTTCGCCGCCGCGCGCAAGGCCGCCTCGAACCCGGACCGGGCCCAGGGCAGTAGTTCGTCGCGGTCGTCCAGCGCCGAATCGGGAGGCGGGTAGTAGGACAAGGTGGTCGGCTTGTCGGGCATCGGCCGGAAGGGCTCCAGGCCCAGCTCCGCGAATGCCGCGCGGTTCACGTCGTCCGCCTTGAAATACAGAATGTCGTCGGCGACGAGCGCGAAGGTCAAGCCGTCGATCGACAGGCCATAGCCGCCGAACATGCGGCGCGCCCGCACATCGCCCAGCGGCGCCATCATCTCGCAGAGCGTGGCGACATACTCACTGGGCGGCTGGGCAGGCATGTGTGGGAGAAGGTTACTTCTTGCGGAAGGCGTCCAGGGCCACGACCTCGCCGCGCTTCGGCTCCTCGGCCGGGGCGCTTTCCTCGGCCTTTTCCTCGACGCGCTCGACGGCGGGGCGGGGCGGCATGGTCGAGACCTCCGCCGATTCGGCGGCGGCCAGCGGCTGGAACTGCAGCGCGAAATTCACCGACGGGTCGGCGAAGGTCGTGATGGCGGCGAACGGGATCACCAGCCGCTCATGCACGTTGTTGAAGCTCAGCGTGACCTCGAAATGGTCGTCCGTCACGTCCAGCCCGTAATACTGGAACTGCAGGACGATGGTCATTTCGTTCGGATACTGGGAGGCCAGGTAATCCGGGATCTCCACGCCGGGGAAGCCGGTGCGGAAGGTCAGGTAGAAATGGTGATTGCCCGGCAAGCCGCGCTCGGCAACCTCCGTCAGCGCGTCGCGGACAACGCCGCGCAACGCGGTCTCGACCATACGGTCATAGCGGAGCTGCTCTTTCGGCATGCTTGGGCGGGTCCCTGATAACGCGATCGGTCCGGCGTCCCGCCTTGGCCGAGGGCCGGCACGAAACGCTGGAAAAAGAGGTGTGGGCCTTCTGTTGCTAGGCGGCCCACGGCCCCACCCTTAGGCGCTAACCCTCGGGGATTAGGTTTAGGCTACCAGCCGCCGTTAGGCAGCGAGGCGAGCCTGAGCAACGTTGTCGTTGGCAACTATTGCAATGGCCCGATAACGGCGGAACCATGCCGAGCGAAAACCATGCCTTTACCACGCGTGTCGATCCTATTTCGCCCCCAACGACCCCGGTCAACGAGTCCGGTGTATGGTTGGTGGAGGCGCCGGGTACCGCCCCCGGGTCCACAACGCTTATTCCACAAGGCGTTTATCGCCATAGTCGGCGAACCGACGACGCGAATATAGGCACTCCCGCCCGGCAAGGGAAGGGGCTGTGTGCATGATCGCCGAATGCGTTGCGTTGACGCGGGGCACTTCGTTCGTTCACCGTTCCCGACAGCCACGCGGTCTGGTAAGACAGCCGGCACCGTAACCCCGGAGTCACCATGCCGATCACGCCCGAGCAGCGCGACGAAATCGATCGCCTGCGCGCCGTCACCGCCACCACCCGCCGCGCCACCGTCCCGGCGCTGGAAGAGATCCTCTATCATCCGCTGGAGGTGCTGGACCACGGCTTCGTCCGCGTCATCGACTATATGGGCGACGATTCGGCGGTCGTGCAGGCGGCGCGCGTGTCCTATGGCAAGGGCACCAAGAAGGTCAGCGAGGATTCCGGCCTCATCAAGTATCTGATGCGCCACCGCCACTCGACCCCGTTCGAGATGTGCGAGATCAAGTTCCATGTGAAGCTGCCGATCTTCGTCGCACGCCAGTGGATTCGCCACCGCACCGCGAACGTGAACGAGTATTCGGCCCGCTACTCCATCCTCGACCGCGAGTTCTACGTGCCGACGCCGGAACAGCTGGGCGCCCAGGCCGTGGTGAACCGCCAGGGGCGCGGCGACGTGCTGGAGGGCGAGGAGGCGGCCGACGTCATGCGGCTGCTGCGCGAGGATTCCGAGCGCGCCTACAGCCACTATGAAGAGATGCTGAACCACCGCGAGGACGGCAGCGTCATCGACCCGACCCGCCAGGGTCTGGCGCGCGAACTGGCGCGGATGAACCTGTCGCTGAACTACTACACGCAGTGGTATTGGAAAGTCGATCTCCACAACCTTCTGCATTTCCTGTCGCTGCGCGCCGATGCCCACGCCCAGTACGAAATCCGCGTCTATGCCGACGCCATGCTGGACGTGGTGAAGCGCTGGGTCCCGGCGGTCTACGAGTCCTTCACCGAGTACCGCATGGGCGGCGCCCACCTGTCGCGCACCGGCCTGGACGTGGTGAAGCGCCTGCTGGCCGGGGAGCCGGTGACGCAGGAGGCCAGCGGCCTGTCCAAGCGCGAATGGCGCGAGCTGATGGACCAGCTGGGCCGTACCGAAGCTTAAGACGGAACCGAAGACGATGACGCCGGATCAGGCCGAAAGCATCTACCGCCAGGGCCTGATCGCCGCGCAGGCCGGCCGCTGGGCCGAGGCTCAGGACCTTCTCGCCCGGGCCATCACCGCCCGGCCCGGTGTCGCCGTCTGGTGGGCGAATTACGGGCTGGTGCTGGAAAGCCAGGGAGATGCGCTGGGAGCGGCGCAGGCCTATGCCGGGGCGCTGAACCTCGACGGCGGTCTCGCCATGGCGATGGACGGCCTGCTGGTGATGGCGGAGACGCTGGCCGGCGCCGGGCGGGCCGATCTGGCCGAGGGCTGCTACCGCCGGGCCATCGCGCTCAGCCCCGGCGCGCTGGCCGCGCTGGTGAATGCCGGCAATCTGCTGCGGGCGCAGGCCCGGCGCGCCGAGTCGACGGCGCTGCACCGGCGCGCGGCGATCCTCGAACCCGACAACTGGATCCCGCCCTACAACATCGGCAACGCACTGGCCGAGATGAACCGGCCGGGCGAGGCCGACCGCGCCTATCGCGCCGGGCTATGCCTGGAGCCGTCGCGGGTGGAGCTGTGGGCCAACCGCGCCAGCCGGTCGCTCGCTCCCCAGGCCCGCATCGGCGAGGCCCTGGCCGTTCTCGACCGCGCTCTGCGGCTGGCACCCGGCGCCGATTCGCTGCACAGCGCCCGGCTGTTCCTGATGCAGTACGACCCGGCGCGGACCATGCCGCAGATCGCGCAGGCCCATGCCGATTGGGGCGCCCGCTATCCTGACCGACCAGCCGCCGCGGTGGCGGCCCCTTCGCCGAGGCTGCGCATCGGTTACGTTTCCGCCGATTTCCGTGTCCATCCCGTCGGCACGTTCCTGGAGCCGGTGCTGGCCGCCCATGACCGTGCTGCGGTGGAGGCGATCTGCTATTCCAACACCGCCAATCCCGACGCGGCGACGGCACGGCTGCGCGGTCTGGCCGATGGCTGGGTCGACAGCGCGTCGATGGACGACGCGGCCCTGCTGGAGCGCATCCGCGCCGACGGCATCCATATCCTGGTCGATCTGGCCGGCCATACGCTGGGCAACCGGTTGGGCGTCTTCGCCCGGCGGGCGGCGCCGGTGCAGGTCACCTGGGCCGGCTATGTCGGCACCACCGGCCTGCCGGCGATGGATTACCTGATTTCCGACCCGCGGCAGAGCCCGGAGGGCGCCGACGGTTGGGCCATCGAAGGCATCGTCCGCATGCCCGACGCCTATGTCCCCTGGTCGCCGCCTGCCGTCGCACCCGCCGTGGCGCCGTTGCCGATGATTGCGCGCGGCGCCCCGACCTTCGGGTCGCTGAATGCCCTGCCCAAGCCGAACGCGCAGGTCGCTTCCTTGTGGACCCGCCTGCTGGCGGCGGTGCCTGGATCGCGGCTGCTTCTGCGTACGCCCGGCCTGGACGATGCGGAGTTGCGGGCGCGGACGCTGGCGCTGTTCACCGCCGCCGGCGCCGACCCGACCCGCCTTGATCTGCGCGGGGCGGCCCCGCATGCCGAATTCCTGGCGACTTACGGCGAGATCGACGTCGCGCTCGATCCCTTCCCCTATTCGGGCGGACTGACAACGCTGGAGGCGCTGTGGATGGGCGTGCCGGTGGTGACGTTGGGCGGCGAGCGTTTCTGCGCCCGCCATACGGTGTCCCACCTGACCTCCGCCGGGCTTCCTGCGCTGGCGGTCGAGGGGGAGGAGGCATACATCGCCATGGCGGCGGCGCTGGTGTCCGATCCGGACGGGCTGGCGAGCATCCGCAGCCGCCTGCGCGATCGGCTCGCCGCCTCGCCCGCGCTGGATGGCGTGCGCTTCACCCGCGCGCTGGAGGCAGCCTTCGGCGCCATGTGGCAGCGCGCCGCGGCGGGGCAGGGGCGGGCGTCCTTCGCCCTGAACTTCGACTGAGGACCATCCTGTCGGCGACCGCGTCAGTCCCGAAGGTAATCGTCGTCCCGCTCGTCCCCGTTATCTTCCTCTGCCGCTTCCGCAGCGAGGCGGCGCTGGTTGGCCAGCATGTCGAGCGCGCCCTGCAGGATGTAGGCGGCGGCCATCTTGTCCACCACCTCGTCGCGGCGCTTGCGGGTCATGTCGGCCTCGCCGATCATGAACCGCTCGACGGCCGAGGTGGACAGCCGCTCGTCCCAGAAGGCGATCTCGGCCTCCCAACCCAGCAGGTCGAACCGTTCCAGCAGGTTGTTGGCAAAGGCGCGCACCGACTCGGCACGCGGTCCCTCCGTCCCGTCCATGTTCAGCGGCAGCCCGACCACCAGCCCGCCGATGCCGTAGTCGCGGATTGTCTTGCCCAGCTCCCGCGCATCCTGGGTGAATTTGGTGCGCTTAAGCGTGCCGATGGGAGATGCGACGATCAGTCCCGGATCGGCAACCGCCAGCCCGACGGTCTTCGTGCCGACGTCAAGGCCAAGCAAACGTTGGTTTTTGCCCAGACGGGCAGCGAGATCGGGGAGGGTATGGATCATGGACCGACCATAAGGCCGCAGCCTTGCCACTGCAAGATCGCTTGAGTTGTTGTAAAAGATACTTATTCTTCTAAGTATGAGCAGCGCACTCTCCCATACCGCCCTGTCGCACCGGCCGCTTGCCGACGCCGACATCCCCACCATCTGCGGGTTCCCACGCACCGCGGAGGAACTGTATTTCCTGTTTCCGCGCGCCGCCTGGCCGCTGACCCCGGATCAGGTCCGGGCGACGCTGGGGCTTCGCCGCGATCCGACTGTGGTTACCCTGACCGAGGATGGGCGGGAGCGCGTGGTCGGCTATGCCAACTACGCCACCTTCGAGGATGGCCGCACCGCCAGCATCGGCAATGTCAGCGTCGATCCGACCCTGCGCCGCCGCGGCATCGCCGAATATCTCGTGCGGACGATGATCGACCGCGCCTTCGATCACCATCATCTGCCCGAACTGACGCTCTACTGCTTCAACACCAACACGCCGGGCCTGCTGCTCTATGCCAAGCTCGGCATGATGCCGATCGCGCTGGAGACGCGGGTGACGCCCTGGGGCGAGCCGATCGCGCTGTTCAAACTGCGCATGGACCGGGCCAGTTGGCAGTCGGCGACGTGCATGGCCGCATGATCCGGCGCCTTCTGAACTGCGGAATGGCCGCAATCGTTGCGGTGCGCGTGCGCGGGTGATAGCTTCGCGGCCGATTTCCAATGTTTTGGAAGAGAGTAGAGGCATGTCGCTCGACAAGGCCACGGTGGCCAAGATCGCGCATCTGGCCCGCATCAAGGTGCCGGACGAGGAACTGGAATCCCTGGCTGGGGAACTGAGCCAGATTCTGACCTTCGTGGAACAACTCAACGAGGTCGACACGAAGGACGTGCCGCCGATGACCAGCGTGGCCGCGCAGAAGCTGCGCCGCCGCAAGGACGAGGTCACCGACGGCGGTTACGCCGCGCAGGTCCTGTCGAACGGTCCGGAAACGGCCGAAGGCTTCTACGTCGTGCCCAAGGTGGTCGAGTGATGACGGCGCTCACGCATCTGACGATGGCGGAGGCCCTCGACGGCCTCTCCAAGAAGGACTTCACCGCGGTCGAGTTGACCGAGGCGCATGTGCGCGCGGTCGAGGCTGTGCGCCCCTTCAACATCTTCATCACCGAAACCCCCGACGCCGCCCTGTCTATGGCCAAGGCCAGCGACGAGCGCCGCGCGAAGGGAGAGGCCGGGCCGATGGACGGCCTGCCCATCGCGGTGAAGGACCTGTTCTGCACCAAGGGCGTTTCGACCACCGCCGGCAGCCACATCCTGGACGGCTTCAAGCCGGAGTATGAATCCACGGTGACCTCCCAGCTGTGGCGCGACGGCGCCGTCATGCTGGGCAAGGTGAACCTGGACGAATTCGCCATGGGTTCGGCCACCATCACCGCCCATCAGGGCGAGACGGTCAGCCCGTGGAGCCCTGGCGCGCCGGGTGCCTGGGAGAAGAAGATCGTCGCCGGCGGGTCGTCGGGCGGTTCGGCCGCGGTCATCGCCGCGCGTGCCGCGCTGGGCGCCACCGGCACCGACACCGGCGGTTCGATCCGCCAGCCGGCCGGCTACACCGGCACCGTCGGCATCAAGCCGACCTACGGCCGCTGCTCGCGCTGGGGCATCGTCGCCTACGCCTCCTCGCTCGACCAGGCCGGGCCGATGACCCGCACGGTGGAGGATGCGGCGATCATGCTGCGCTCCATGTGCGGTTTCGATCCGAAGGACTCGACCTCGGTCGACATGCCGGTTCCGGATTTCCGCGCCGCGCTGACCGGCGACATCCGCGGCCTGCGCGTCGGCATTCCCAAGGAATACCGGGTCGAAGGTCTGTCGGCCGAGATCGCCGCGCTGTGGGACCAGGGCATCGCCTGGCTGAAGGAGGCCGGCGCCGAGCCGGTCGAGGTCAGCCTGCCGCACACCAAATACGCGCTGGCCGCTTATTACATTATCGCTCCGGCCGAGGCGTCGTCCAACCTCGCGCGCTATGACGGCGTGCGCTACGGCCTGCGGGTCGAGGGCGGCAACCTCAAGGAGATGTACGAGAACACCCGCGGCGCCGGCTTCGGCAAGGAAGTGCAGCGCCGCATCCTGATCGGCACCTATGTGCTGTCGGCCGGCTATTACGACGCCTATTACAACAAGGCCCGTCAGGTGCGCACGCGCATCAAGTGGGACTTCGACGAGGCGTTCAAGAGCTGCGACGTCATCCTGACGCCGACCGCCCCCAGCACGCCGTTTGCCATCGGCGAGAAGATGGACGATCCGGTGCAGATGTACCTGAACGACGTCTTCACCGTTCCGATCAACCTCGCCGGCCTGCCGGCCATGTCGGTCCCGGCCGGTCTGGGCGCCGACGGCCTGCCGCTCGGCCTGCAGTTGATCGGCCGTCCGTTCGACGAGGAGACGCTGCTGCGCGTCGGCCATGTCGTCGAAAAGGCCGCCAACTTCACCGCCGTTCCGCCCTTCATGGCATGACGCGGTCGACATGACACAAAAAGGGCCGGCTCGCAGGAGCCGGCCCTTTTCGTTTGGAGTGTCGTCGGCCGACACCTGCCCATCACGCCCCGCCGATCCCCTGCACATAGCTTTCGCCGGTCTTGGGATCGATGTTCTCGCCCGTCCCCGGCGTTCCGGGCGGCGCTTCGTCCTTGTCGCTCATCGGCTCGGCCGCCGGCTTCACCGGGATCGGCTTGGTCGCCGGACGATCACTATCGGACCGCTCATTCCGCGGCAGATCGGACCTCTTGTCTTCGGCCATGGCGGCATTCTCCCTCTGTTGGCTCGCTTCTCCCTCACCAACAGCCCGTCCGCCGCTTCGTCACCCTGCGCCGCCACTATTCGGCGGCCTCGAGCGCCACCCGCGCCAGTTCCAACAACTTCCTGTCCACCTCGGCCTCATCATAGCCGGGGCTGTCCGCCAGCGAGTCGCGCAAGCGCATGGTGATGAACTCACCGGTGTGGTGTTTCTCGTAAAGGCGGACGTCGCCCAGCGCGTTGGCGACGCGGTGCAGCCTATCGCGATCCATCTTGCCCTCCCGTCTTGGTCACCCATCTTGATCACTGCTGTGGCAACAGCCGGGCCGCCGCATCATTCCTGTGCGTTGAGTTCCCCTTGCGCCGTACTGCGCATGGATGTCGGAACAGGACGCGGCTTTCCGGCGTCCCTGTTCATGGCTGCAATCATTGGCGATTGGGGGCGAAGGCATGGACCCGGGGCACGATCAACGGCGCGAACTGCTCACCCGCGTCCGCCATGTTGTGGAACATTATGAGCGCCACAGCACCGCCGGCCCCGCAATCATGCGCGGCGTTCGCTATGACCTCGCGGTGCGGGCGACCGACCTGAACGGCGACGATTGCCGATTCCCCGCCTGCAATTGCGCGAAAGCGGACTGCGCAGAGCGCGAGGGCTGCGCACCGCCAAATGTCAGTGCGTGGCTGAAATGACGGGATCGGCCGCGCGTCGCGATCAGGGCTCGTAAAGTCCGGGTGGGCCGAACTTCGATATGCCGTCACGGACGATGTTTCGGCCAACCGCCGCCCCAACCTCCAGCCGGTCGGGTTGCCAGACGCCTGACGGCGACTTGCGCACGCCGATCGAAAGAGCGATCGACGAACTGCCGTCCGGCGATCCAAGCCAGCCGGTGAAGACGGCAGTTTCAGGATCGATGGCCCGACGCCCGAGGCGGAGTTCGGTGTGCAGCGTGAATTGATGCGCCCGTGCGAAGGATGTCAGATCGGCAAGGGTCTGCCGTTCGCGGAATTCGGGGCTGGTGCTGTCATACGCCGCCTGATAATCCTCGCGCCGCAACAGTTCCAGCCACGCGTGGGTGGCATCGAGCGCAGGTCCGGTCCGGATGCTGATGTAAAGGAGGCCGGCGCCGAGTAGCAGTCCGAAAAACAGCATGAAGAGCAGAACGAACGATTCAAAGGAAAGTGGGAACACCTTTCTCACCGTAAGGACTCGAGGACGATACCGAACGCCCTGCGGTTTCTCGCCCACACCTGGAAATGGTCTACCCGGTCTGGCGTGACCAAGAAGACCACTACGTAGCGCTCCTTGTCTTCCAAGACCGCCAACCACAATTCCTGCGGCAGGTCGGCGCTGGTGTGCGCCTCGAACACTTGAAGAAAGCCGCCGGTGAAGGCGGTGCCCTCCAGACCGACACCGGTGTTCGCCATCAGCCGCGACACCCGCAGCCCGTCCCTGGCCAGGGTGTCCAACGTTGTCTGGACCTGGAGTTCCATGTCGGTCGGCAGTTCGCGAGAAACGGTCTTGACCCGCATCCAGCCGGTGAGCGCATCCGCAACCGTTAGAGTTAGGTCGATCCCGGCAATTCCTTTCGGTGCCTTGGCAGGGATGGAGCTCCAGCCGGGAGGGCAGGAGAATTCGACCGTCCCGGCGGACAACCGGACCCAAGGTTCGACACCCGGACGGCTTGGCGGCTGGATTGGCTTGAAGGAGGCGACGGCGACGCCAAAGCTTTCCGCCAGCGCCGAAAACCGGTCCACCGAGGCGAAGCCGAAGATCATGAACAGCCGATCGTCGACGATGCGGACTGCCAGCCGGCCGGTGAACTCGACGTCGGATATCGAGAAATCGCACAGGGAGTCGGCGAACACCGGCGATAATCCGCGCATCGCCCGCGGCCGGTAATCGGCCTGGATCATGTAATGGCGGATCCAGTGTTCGGCGGAGATGTCGTGCTCCAGCCGGATCGCCTGCACCTGCAGATAGGCCGCGTCGTCCGGTTGGGCGAGCAGAACCAGCGGTTTCATCACGGTGGTGGACAGGGATGGCGTATGCGCGGTCGTTGCGTCAACCCGCCAGCCTTGGGGAACCAATAGGCGAAGAGCCAGTTCCTGATTCTCATAAGGAACGGCGTCGTACCAAATGAACAGCCGACTGATCTCCTGCGGCGAAAATGCACGGCCAGTCGGCAGAGTGTCAGTCATGTCCATCTTCCAGATTTGCGTTCGAAGTCCGGTCGGGTGCCACGTGCATCCATGGCCCGTTAATCCAAGATCAACCCAAAGCTTGTTGAAAGTCCAGCCATTGGACCGAAGCCGATCTTGGCACCGCCGTCAAATCTCATCTTCTTCAGGTTCAGTTCGGCATTCGCCTTGGCGGCCGCGCCGACCCCCAGTTCGCCCCCACCGCCGATGAACACACCTTTCGTGGTGTATTTGTTGGACGGCAGTTCCTTCCACTCCGGTTTGAAAGCGCCGACCACCTTGCCCAGGGTGTTGGCGTAGACGGTTCGTGGCGTGATGTTGATCTGTCCGGCGGCCGAGCCTTTGATGAGATTGATCTCGCCGCCGCCTTCAATCTTCCCGCCGACGAAATCGGGCGAACTGATCGCGGCGACCGTCAAGGAGCCCTTGGCCGACATGACTTCGATCTGCCCCCCGATCTCTGCGTCCTCCCCGAACTTGTGCTTTCCCTGGGCGGTGACGGCAGCAAACTGCTTTTCAGCGACGAGACCGAGAATGTCGCGGTTGGCCTGGAAGTCGTGTTCATACCCCAGAGCAAAAGTCGTGTCGTTAACCCCGACACGAACGTTGTTGTCATCGGAACCATAGTAGAGAAACTCATTCTCCTTGGTCCGGCCAACCTTCAATTCAGCTTTCGGCATGCGGCCTGGCACGCCGCTTTCCTCATTTCCCCAGGCAGCATAGTTGCGCTGATCATTTTCCATGCCACGCTTGCCCTCGGCTTTCCATTTGCCGTCCGGGTTCGCGAGCTTCTTGCTTTCGGAGTTCTGCAGACCCTGCTCGTAACGGGCGCGCACTGCATCCAGCGCCTTCTGGGCTGCCGAGCAGGCGGTATGTGCGGCGCCGACGGCCTTGTCTTCGGCTGCATTGGCGGCAGCGCGGAACGCCTGTTTTGCTTTGCCGGCAGTTTCCTTCGCCTTGGAACGCAGGGCATTGGCAGCCTTCTGCGCTTCCGCGCGGGCCCGGTCCATCTCCTGCCGGGCGAAGGCCATCGTCTCCTCGGCGGTCTTCTGCGCCGCCTGATAGGCTTCGCCGGCCTTCTGCCGGGCGGCGTCGACGAGTTGGTTGGCCTGTTGCTGGGCTGCGCGCGCCAGAGCTTCCGCCTCTTGACGGGTCCGTTCAGCGATGTGTTGGGCTTGCGACTGGGCCGCTGCCGCCAGTTCCCTCGCCCTGTTCTGGGTGGCGGTCACCGCCTGCGCCGCCCGGGCCTGTGCTGCCTTGACCTCGTCCTGAAGGGTCTGCTTTGCGGCATCCAGTGTCTGGCGGGCAGTGGCTTCGGCCTTGCGGGCGTTGTCGACAATGGCGCCTCCGGCGGCGACCATCGTTTGCTTGATGTGGTCCCGCGCCTTCTCACCTTGCTCACCAGCCCACTGGGCGACGCTCTTGGCGGCCTCCTGCGCATGGCGGGCGGCGCCGGCCGTTTCGTTTCCAACCCAATCGGCACCGGTCGCAACCGCGGCGGCGGCGGCGCGGGCGGAGTCCGTTGCCTGTGCGAAGGCCGTCTTGAAGGCGTCGCCGAATCCCATGGCCGCCTACTCCGCCATCGTCGGGGAAGGGGGTGCCAGCAAGCTGAACATCCGGACGGTCCAGTTCTCCAGCCAGTCTGCCTTTTCAGCCGGCGTGTAATCGGGTGACGCCAGCATGAAGCGGGCAGCCGGGAACTCCGCATCGAACTCCAGCCCGAGCAGCCAGCCGGTCACGATGTAGGCGAGCGCCTGCTGTTCGGTTTCCAGGCCATATTCCACCGCCTTGTCCGCGAGCCCGCCGATCGCGCCGTCCAGTGCGCCGTCGGGCATTGCCGCAGCCTCTTCGAACTGGGAGCGGAGGAGCCGGTCCGCCCGTCCGATGAAGTCGGCCTTAGACAGGCCGGACAGGTGGGTGATCTGGTCGCTCGAGATGATCAGCATCGATCCAGAAGCCTTCCCCAAGCGCCCATTTGGATAGCGAATAGCCGAAAGTTACAGATCTTTAGAAAGATACAGGTCAGGAATCAATCTGAAAGATCAAAGAACGCCGGCAGTGGGCAGGCGGCGTCGGCAATCCGGAGGAGCGGCGGCGTGGTACGAAAAAGGCCCCCTGGTTTCCCAGGGAGCCTTTTCGAGAGGTACACCGGGCCGATACACCCTCCGTTTCCGAAGTGATGAAAGGCCCAGCGTTTCCAACGCCTAAATCAGACGCTGTAGTACATCTTGTACTCGATCGGGTGCGGCATGGTCTCGAAAGCCATCATCTCTTCCGTGCGGAGGTCGATGTAGCCGTCGATCATGTCCTGCGAGAAGACGTCGCCCTTGCGCAGGAACTCGTTGTCCTCGCGCAGGGAGTTCAGAGCTTCGCGCAGCGAGCCGCAGACGGTCGGGACCTTGGCCAGCTCTTCCGGCGGCAGGTCGTACAGGTTCTTGTCCATCGCGTCGCCCGGATGGATCTTGTTCTGGATACCGTCCAGGCCGGCCATCAGCATGGCGGCGAAGGCCAGGTACGGGTTGGCCGACGGATCCGGGAAGCGGACCTCGACGCGCTTGCCCTTCGGCGAGGCGACGTACGGGATGCGGCAGGAGGCCGAACGGTTGCGGGCGGAGTAGGCCAGCAGGACCGGAGCCTCATAGCCCGGGACCAGACGCTTGTAGCTGTTGGTCGACGGGTTGGTGAAGGCGTTCAGCGCCTTGGCGTGCTTGATGATGCCGCCGATGTAGTACAGAGCCAGCTCCGACAGGTCGGCATACTGGTTGCCGGCGAACAGCGGCTGGCCGTCCTTCCAGATCGACTGGTGGCAGTGCATGCCCGAGCCGTTGTCGCCGAAGACCGGCTTCGGCATGAAGGTGGCGGTCTTGCCATAGGCGTGGGCGACGTTGTGCACCACGTACTTGTAGTACTGCATGTTGTCGCCGGTGCGGACCAGCGTGTCGAACTTGATGCCCAGCTCGTGCTGGGCAGCGGCCACCTCGTGGTGGTGCTTCTCGACCGGAACGCCCATCTCGGCCAGGACGCTCAGCATCTCGGCGCGCAGGTCGTTGCAGCTGTCGACCGGAGCGACCGGGAAATAGCCGCCCTTGGTGCCCGGGCGGTGGCCCAGGTTGCCGTCCTCATAGTCCTTGCCCGACGAGTAGGAACCCTCGTCCGAGGCGAACTCGTACGACACCTTGTTCATGTCGACGGAGTACTTCACGTCGTCGAACACGAAGAACTCGGCTTCCGGACCGAAGAAGACGGTGTCGCCGATGCCGGCCGACGCCGTGTACTTCTCGGCGGCCTTGGCGATGCCGCGCGGGCAACGGGCGTAGGCGCCGCCGGTGCCCGGATCATAGACGTCGCAGAGGATGTTCAGCGTCGGCTGGGCGGCGAACGGGTCCATGATGGCCGTCGTCGGGTCCAGCTTCAGGATCATGTCCGACTCTTCGATGCCCTTCCAGCCGGCGATCGAGGAACCGTCGAACATGATGCCGTCTTCGAACACGTCTTCGTCGATGGTCGAGACGTGCTGGGCCGTGTGGTGCAGCTTGCCGCGCGGGTCGGTGAAGCGCAGGTCCACGTACTTGACGTCGTGTTCCTTGATCAGGTCGAAGACCTTGCTGATGTCGGACATGTCTCTTTTTCCACGCTTTAAGAGGGTTGGATCCCGCTGCGTCAAGCCGCTGCCCAAGCCCCTTCGGGGTCTTGGCGGCGGAGGGCGGCGCTCGCGGCGGACGTTATCTCACGCCTTTCTTCCCCGCACAACGCGCCAACCCAAAAAGTCGCACGTTCGCCATAGGCGGCCATCGGCCGTTCGGCGAGGTGTGCGGCCGGGGCCGGCATGAGGTGATGGGGAAAGCGGCGCATGTTGGCGGATGCTGGTCGGGAGGGTGCCGGTTTGAAGGAAGGAGCCGGTGGACGATGCTGTCCGGCCGCGATCAGATCGCGTCGGCGCCCTTCTCCCCGGTGCGGATGCGGACCACCTCCTCCACGGGCGTGACGAAGATCTTGCCGTCGCCGATGCGGCCGGTGTGGGCGGCCTGCTGGATCGCCTCGATCGCCCGTTCCACCAGGGAATCCTCCATCACCACCTCGATCTTCACCTTCGGCAGGAAGTCCACGACATATTCCGCGCCGCGGTAAAGCTCCGTGTGGCCCTTCTGGCGGCCGAAGCCCTTGGCTTCGGTGACGGTGATCCCCTTGATCCCGACTTCGTGAAGGGCTTCCTTCACCTCGTCGAGCTTGAACGGCTTGATGATGGCTTCGATCTTCTTCATGGGTCTCTCGTGTACGAGGTGCCAACGCCGGCAGGCACCGTCCACGGCACTGCCGACAGCGACGACGATAAGCATGGAGCGTGCCATATTCGGCCGATCCGATCCGGCGGCATCGACGCTGGTCATAAGACGGTCGGATGCCGTCCAATGGGGCAGGCTGCTGCCGAAGGATTCGGCGGAGTGAACAATATTTGTGCAATTGGCGCAAGCGCTCCGCGCTGCCAAGCGCTGGATGGCCGCTCCGGACGGGCGAAAGAGGCGTCCGGTGGACCCGAAATACGTTTTTTCATTTTTCGTGAAAAAGGTGCTTGACCGGAAAGCCGAGCTGGAGGATAACGCGGCTCCCGACGGCGGAAACGCTGACGGCGGCGGTGGTAGCTCAGTTGGTAGAGCCCTCGGTTGTGGTCCGAGTGGTCGTGGGTTCGAGTCCCATCCATCGCCCCATCTTCCCTTTTCTTTCTTCTGAAAATCCGTTCTTCTTATCGTCCGCACGGCTGGTTGGCCGTTTCGCGGGCGTTTATGCTTGTCTGCATCGTGCTTTCCGGGCAAAGACGCAGCCCACGGGTAGAGTGGGGGCGCGCAAGTTCGCCCTTGGAAGTTCGCCCGTAAGGGTAAGGCAGCGTCGGGGGAGTGGGGGATGGATGAGCTTCTGTCCGTCGCGGAGATGTATCGGGCCGACCAGCTGGCCATCGCCGCCGGGGTGCCCGGCCCGGCCCTGATGGAGGCCGCCGGCGCCGCCGTGGTCCGCGCCGTGTGCGAGCGCTGGGCGCCGCACCCGACCGCCGTGCTTTGCGGCCCCGGCAACAATGGCGGCGACGGCTTCGTCATCGCCCGGCTTCTGCTGGAGGCCGGCTGGCCGGTGCGACTGGCGCTGCTCGGTTCGCGCTCGGCGCTGACCGGCGATGCCGCGGTGGCGGCGGAGCGCTGGCCCGGCCCGATCGAGGCGGCCGATCCCTACATCCTCAAGGGCAACCCCCTGGTCATCGACGCGCTGTTCGGCGCCGGCCTGTCCCGGCCGCTCGACGGGCTCGCCCGCGCCGTCGTCGAGGCGATGGAGGGCCGCACCGTCGTTGCCGTGGACGTTCCGAGCGGCCTGCATGGCGACAGCGGCCGGGTGCTGGGGGCCGCTCCGCAAGCGGCGCTGACCGTCACCTTCTTTCGCCGCAAGCCCGGTCATGTGCTGCTGCCCGGCCGTACCCTGTGCGGCGAGGTGGTGGTCGCCGACATCGGCATCCCGGAGCGGGTGCTGGACAGCATCGCCCCGCAAACCGCGGTGAACGAGCCGTCGCTGTGGCACCACCGTTTCCCCTGGCCGGCGCTGGACGGCCACAAATATGCGCGCGGTCATGCCGTGGTGCTGGGTGGCGCGCGGATGACCGGCGCGGCGCGTCTGGCTTCGGTCGCGGCCCTGCGCGCCGGCGCCGGGCTGGTCACCATCGCCTGCCCGCCGGAAGCGTTCCCCATCTATGCCGCCGGATGCGCCAGCGTGATCGTCGATCCGCTGGAGGATGCCGGCGCCTTCGCCCGACTGCTGCAGGACGCGCGCAAGAACGCCGTGCTGATCGGGCCGGGGGCGGGCAGGGGGGCGCAGACCCGTGCCGCGGTGATGGCCGCGCTGGACGCCCGGCGGTCCTGCGTCCTGGATGCCGATGCGCTCACCAGCTTTGCCGAGTCGGCCGACGAACTGCTCGACCGGCTCGACAAGCGCTGCGTCCTCACCCCGCATGAGGGGGAGTTCGCCCGGCTGTTCGGCGCATCGGTCGGCATGGACGGCGACAAGCTGTCGCGGGTGCGGGCCGCCGCCGCTCGATCCGGCGCGGTGGTCGTGCTGAAGGGAGCGGATACGGTGATCGCCGACCCCGATGGCCGCGCCGTGGTTAATGTCAACGCGCCGCCCGATCTGGCGACCGCCGGCACCGGCGACGTACTGGCCGGCATCGTTCTGGGCCTGCTGGCGCAGGGAATGGACGGGTTCGAGTCCGCCTGCACCGCCGTCTGGCTGCATGGCGAGGCGGGGCGCGCGCTCGGCCCCGGCCTGATCTCCGACGATCTGGCGGGGGCGCTGCCCGGCGTGCTGAAGGCGCTGAAGGCGCAGGGGTGAGATCTTACAAGACCAGCCCATGAGTCGACGTCTGCGGTACCCCTGACGACGCCGTCCGCGCGACCCCTTGCGGCGGCGCTCCGGTCGGGCCAGACTCCGGGGCATGAGCGACGCACCCGACACCACCACTCTGGAGCCCGTGCCGCCATCTCCGGCCGCGCAGCCCAACTTCTTCGACCGCGCGTTGGACAACCTGCGCACCCGCTGGCGCGAGATCGCGGCATCGGCCCGCGGCGCCGTCGGCGCGCCGCCGCGCACCCATCTGCCGAAGGAGGACGCCGAGCGCCTCAAGGAGCAGATCGAGGCCTGCCTGGAATCGCGCGGCGGCGAGGTTTCGGCCCGCGCCCGCGCTGCCCAACTCGGCCGCACCTATCTGGCGCTGGATCCCCAGGGGCGGCGTAACTTCCTTCTAATGCTCGCGCGCGACTTCGACGTCGACCGGGATGCGGTGATGAACGCGATGGCGACCTTCCAGGCCGCCGCCGACCCGGTGGCGCGCGGCCGTGCCGAACGGGCGCTGCGCCGGGCGTTGGAACCGCCGCGCCTGCGGCTTCTCACCCAGTTCAACGCGCTGCCGGAAGGGGTGAAGTTCCTGGTCGACCTGCGTGCCGAGCTGATGGAGATGGCGCGCGGCGAACCGCTGCTGCAGGCGCTGGAAGACGATCTGAAGAACCTGCTGCGGGCGTGGTTCGACGTCGGTTTCCTGGAAATGCACCGCATCACCTGGGACAGTCCGGCCTCGCTGCTGGAAAAGCTGATCAAGTACGAGGCGGTGCACGAGATCAGCGGCTGGCAGGATTTGAAGGACCGGCTCGATTCGGATCGCCGCTGCTTCGCCTTCTTCCACCCGCGCATGCCGCATGAGCCGCTGATCTTCGTCGAGGTGGCTCTGGTCCAGGGCATGTCGGACAATGTGCAGGCTCTGCTCGACCCGACCGCGCCCGTCTGCGACCCCAAGAGCGCCGACAGCGCCATCTTCTATTCGATCTCCAACGCCCAGGTCGGGCTGGCGGGCATCAGCTTCGGCAATTTCCTGATCAAGCGGGTGGTCGACGGGCTGGCGACCGAGTTCCCCAACATCAAGTGCTACGCCACCCTGTCGCCGATCCCCGGTTTCCGCCGCTGGTTCGACCGGTCGCTGGACCGCGACGGCGACGCCCTGCTGACCAACACGGAGGCCGAGCGCATCGCCGAACGGCTGGCCGAGTTGGAACAGGCGGACGACGGGGCGTCGTCGGGCGTAGCGCAGACCGAGGGCGGCATCGGCACCGACGAATCGCCGCTGCTCGCTCGCGCGCTCGCCCATCCCGGCTGGGCGGAGGACGAAGAGTTGCAGAAGCAGCTGCGCAGTCCTTTGATGCGGCTGTGCGTCCATTATCTAACGACGGTGCAGGAGGCGAAAGGCCATGGCCGCGCCCGCGCGCTGGACCCCGTGGCGCATTTCCACCTGACCAACGGCGCCCGCATGGAGCGGCTGAACTGGCTGGCCGACCGCTCCGGCAAAGGCGTCAAGCAGTCGCTGGGGATGATGATCAATTACCGCTACCGCCTGGGCGAGATCGACGCCAACCACGAGGCCTATACCGGCGAAGGGCGGATCATCACCTCCTCCGCGGTGCGGTCGTTGAGCAAGGCGGGGGGCAAGCCCGGCGCCTGACGCGAACAGGCGGGCAGTCGCTCCCCCGATCACTCTCGTGAGTGGGGCCATTTTGCCTGTTTGCTTCCGGCGCGCTGTGCTATAGACCGGACTTCGCCGGCGGTCCGGCGGGTGTTTGCGCACCCGTCGCGGCTGCCTTTGCCATGAACGCGGGCGTGGCGGAATTGGTAGACGCGCTGGATTTAGGTTCCAGTGACTTCGGTCGTATGGGTTCAAGTCCCTTCGCCCGCACCATGGCAACACCTTGGACCGCATGGACAACACGGATTCGGGCCGCCCGGACGGGCGCCGCCGGGCCGGAACAACGAGATAGGCTTTCGTTCCGATGAACATCACCGAGACCAGCACCGACGGCCTCAAGCGCGAATTTCAGGTCGTCATTTCCGCCAAGGACATCGAAGAGAAGGTGAACGGCAAGCTGGAAGAGCTGCGCCGCACGGTCCAGCTGCCGGGCTTCCGTCCGGGCAAGGTGCCGGTCACCGTGATCAAGCAGCGCTATTTCGGCGGCGTGCTGTCCGAGGTGCTGGAGGACGCCATCTCCGACAGCTCGCGCCAGGCGCTGAGCGAGCGCGGCCTGCGCGTCGCCCTGCAGCCGAAGATCGAAGTCGAGAAGTACGAGGACGGCGGCGACCTCACCTACAAGATGGCTGTCGAGCTGCTGCCGGACGTCGAGCCGGGCGACTTCTCGGGCATCGAGCTGGAGAAGCCGGTCGCCGAGGTCACCGACGAGTCGGTGGAAGAGGCGCTGACCCGTCTGGCCTCGGCCCACTCCACCCAGGCCCCGGTCACCGAGGACCGCGCCGCCGAGACCGGCGACATCGCCGTGATCGACTTCGCGGGCAGCGTCGACGGCGAGGCCCTGCCGGGCATGGACGGCAAGGACTACCCGCTGGAGCTGGGCGCCGGACGCTTCGTGCCGGGCTTCGAGGAGCAGCTGGTCGGCGCCAAGGTCGGCGAGCACCGCACCGTCAACGTCACCTTCCCGGAGGACTACCCGCATGAGCGCCTGAAGGGCGCCGCGACGGTCTTCGAGGTCGACGTGAAGGAGCTGCGCAAGAACGTCCCGGCCGAGGTCAATGACGAACTCGCCAAGGAGTTCGGCATGGAGAGCCTGGAGAAGATGCGCGAAGCCATCCGCGACCGCATCAAGGGCGAATATGACGGCCTGTCGCGCCTGCGCGTGAAGCGCCAGCTGCTCGACAAGCTGGCCGAGGCTCATTCCTTCGAAGTGCCGGCCGGCATGGTCGACATCGAGTTCGAGGGCATCTGGGCCCGTCTGCAGGAAGAGCTGAAGAACGGCACCGCCGGCGAAGACGCCGACAAGTCCGAGGACGATCTGAAGGCCGAGTACCGCTCGATCGCCGAGCGCCGCGTCCGCCTGGGTCTGCTGCTGTCGGAAGTCGGCCGCCGCAACAACATCCAGGTCACCCAGGACGAGGTGAACCGCGCCCTGATCAACGAAGCTCGCCGCTTCCCCGGTCAGGAGCGTCAGGTGTTCGAGTTCTTCAAGCAGAACCAGCAGGCGCTCGAGAACCTCCGCGCCCCGATCTTCGAGGACAAGGTCGTCGACCATATCCTGGATCAGGCCAAGGTGACCGAGAAGACCGTCAGCGTCGAAGAGCTGAGCAAGGACGAGGACGAGGCAGGCAACGAGTCTGCGGCGGCCTAACTCCCCGAAAGGAGTGGGGGCGGACTACCATCCGCCCCCAAAGGTTCCTATATGTGGTTCCGTGCCGGCAACGATCACCGGTTCAGCCAACTGCGGGGGCAGGGAAGAACACATGTACGACTTCGAGCCGAAGATGAATGCTCTGGTCCCGATGGTCATCGAACAGACCAACCGGGGCGAGCGCGCGTACGACATCTATTCGCGCCTGCTGAAGGAGCGGATCATCTTCCTGATCGGCGGAGTGAACGACGCCGTCGCCAGCCTGATCTGCTCGCAGCTGCTGTTCCTTGAGTCGGAGAACCCGAACAAGGACATCGCGATCTACATCAATTCGCCGGGCGGCTACGTTTCGGCCGGCCTCGCCATCTACGACACCATGCAGTACATCCGTCCGCAGGTGTCGACGGTGTGCATGGGGCAGGCGGCCTCCATGGGCTCGCTTCTGCTGGCCGCCGGCGCGCCGGGCAAGCGCTTCTCGCTGCCCAACAGCCGCATCATGATCCACCAGCCGTCGGGCGGCGCCCAGGGCCAGGCCTCGGACATCGAAATCCAGGCCCAGGAAATCCTTAAGCTGCGTTCGCGCCTGAACGACATCTACGTCAAGCACACCGGGCAGGATCTCGACACCATCGAGACCGCCATGGAGCGCGACAAGTTCATGTCGCCGGAAGAGGCGAAGGCCTTTGGTCTGATCGACGAGGTGGTGGAGAAGCGCCCCGGCGTCGATCACCATTCGTAAGCCGCGGTTTCCAAGCCCTCCCAACAAAGGGTTGATCGGGTCGTGACGCTGTTGTTGAATGGCAGTGACACGATCCGGTCATAGGGAAAGCCCCTTGGGGCATGTCCGGTATGCGGATTGTAATGCGTCGCTAAACCGGCGCGTGACCTTGTCGCGGGCGTCGTCCGCGATAACCTGAGTAGGACCGGCGTCGGGGGGCGCCGCGAACGGGCATGGTCCTAGGGGTCCACGCCTCCCGCGAGATGACGGAGTACCGATGAGCAAGTCCAGCAGCGGCGATTCGAAGAATACGCTCTACTGCTCCTTCTGCGGCAAGAGCCAGCACGAGGTCCGCAAGCTGATTGCCGGTCCGACGGTGTTCATCTGCGATGAATGCGTCGAACTGTGCATGGACATCATTCGCGAGGAAAACAAGACGACCCTCGTGAAGTCCCGCGACGGGGTCCCGACTCCGCGCGACATTCATGCGGTGCTCGACGATTACGTCATTGGACAGTCCTACGCCAAGCGCGTGCTGTCGGTGGCGGTCCACAACCATTACAAGCGCCTCGCCCACGGGACGAAGCACAACGATGTCGAGCTGGCGAAGTCGAACATCCTGCTGATCGGCCCGACCGGCTGCGGCAAGACGCTGCTGGCCCAGACGCTGGCCCGCATCATCGACGTTCCCTTCACCATGGCCGACGCCACGACGCTGACCGAAGCCGGTTATGTCGGCGAGGACGTCGAGAACATCATCCTCAAGCTGCTCCAGGCCGCCGACTACAATGTCGAGCGGGCTCAGCGCGGCATCGTCTACATCGACGAGGTCGACAAGATCAGCCGCAAGTCCGACAACCCGTCGATTACCCGCGACGTGTCGGGCGAGGGCGTGCAGCAGGCCCTGCTGAAGATCATGGAGGGCACCGTCGCCTCCGTGCCGCCGCAGGGCGGGCGCAAGCATCCGCAGCAGGAATTCCTGCAGGTCGACACCAGCAACATCCTGTTCATCTGCGGCGGCGCCTTCGCCGGCCTGGACAAGATCATCGCCCAGCGCGGCAAGGGCACCAGCATCGGCTTCGGCGCCGATGTCCGCTCCGCCGACGAGCGTGCCACCGGTGAGATCCTGCACGAGGTCGAGCCCGAGGATCTGCTGAAGTTCGGCCTGATCCCCGAGTTCATCGGCCGCCTGCCGGTGCTGGCCACCCTGTCCGACCTGGACGAGGGCGCGCTGGTCGAGATCCTGAGCAAGCCGAAGAACGCCCTGGTCAAGCAGTACCAGCGCCTGTTCGAGATGGAGGACGTCCATCTGGAGTTCTCCGAGGACGCCATGCGCGCCATCGCCCACAAGGCGATCGCCCGCAAGACCGGTGCCCGCGGCCTGCGGTCGATCATGGAAGCCATCCTGCTCGACCCGATGTTCGACCTGCCGGGCCTGACCGGCATCGAGAGCATCCTAGTCAACAAGGAAGTGGTCGAAGGGCGCGCCAAGCCGCTCTACGTCCACGCCGAACGGCGCAGCGAAGCGCCGGGCGCCTGATCGGACGAGGCAGGCCGTCGCACTCTTTGCGACGAGACGATAAGAGGGGCGCTTCGGCGCCCCTTTTTCTTTTTCGGCCCGTTTCCGATGCGGTCGGCGCATGGGGCACGGACTGTCCATTCCGAATCGCGCCTCTCCGGCGCCTATGGAGCGGATCGTCTACGGCTGACAGGGTGAATGAAGCCGCTAAGCTTCCGTTTGGATGGTCGAAGGGGCGTAAAACCGGCTCGAACCGCCTGTTATGCCGTCCGAAAGGGGAGCAAAGGCGGTCTTTGCCGGCCGAACGGCCGCTTCACCTTGCGGAAACGGCGGGAAGACGGTCGCAGCCCCTTGAAGGGCGCATGGCCGTGTGCCACGTTAGTCCGGTGCCGTAGGCGATCCCCGCGCTTAACCCGAGGCGGGGTCCGTGTCAGGCCCATTCCGGGCTGGCGGCGATCCATTCATTGAGGCCCTGCCCATGATCGAACTCTCCCGTGGTGCCCTCTACCCGGTCCTGCCGCTGCGCGACATCGTGGTCTTCCCCCACATGATCGTGCCGCTGTTCGTCGGGCGCGAGAAGTCTGTGCGCGCGCTGGAAGACGTGATGAAGGATGACAAGCAGATCCTGCTCGTCACCCAGAAGAACGCCGCGCAGGACGATCCGACTCCGGCCGACATCTACAGCGTCGGCACTGTCGGCACCGTGTTGCAGCTGCTCAAGCTGCCGGACGGGACCGTCAAGGTGCTGGTGGAAGGTGGCCAGCGCGCCGCCATCACCAAGTTCGCCGACAATGAGGAGTTCTTCCAGGCCCAGGCCGAGCTGGTCGAGGAGAAGGCCGGCGAGAACCAGGAGCTGGAGGCGCTGAGCCGCGCCGTCGTCTCCCAGTTCGAGCAGTACATCAAGCTGAACAAGAAGATCCCGCCGGAAGTGCTGGTCTCGATCAACCAGATCGAGGAAGCCGGCAAGTTGGCCGACACCGTCGCCTCGCATCTGGCGCTGAAGATTCCGGAAAAGCAGCAGCTGCTGGAATGCGCGACCGTGTCTGAGCGTCTGGAGCGGGTCTATGCCTTCATGGAAGGCGAGATCGGCGTTCTTCAGGTGGAAAAGCGCATCCGCAACCGCGTCAAGCGGCAGATGGAGAAGACCCAGCGCGAGTACTATCTGAATGAGCAGCTGAAGGCGATCCAGAAGGAACTCGGCGAGACCGAGGACGGCCGCGACGAATCGGCGGAGCTGGAAGAGAAGATCAACAAGACCCGCTTCTCGAAGGAAGCCCGCGAGAAGGCTCTGGCCGAGCTGAAGAAGCTGCGGTCGATGAGCCCGATGTCTGCGGAAGCGACCGTGGTCCGCAACTACCTGGATTGGATGCTGTCCATTCCTTGGAAGAAGCGCACCAAGGTGAAGCGCGACCTGAAGCTGGCCCAGAAGGTGCTGGACGACGATCATTACGGTCTGGAGAAGGTCAAGGAGCGTATCCTCGAGTATCTCGCCGTCCAGAACCGCATGAACAAGGTCAAGGGGCCGATCCTCTGCCTCGTCGGCCCGCCCGGCGTCGGCAAGACCTCGCTCGGCAAGTCGATCGGCAAGGCGACCGGCCGCAACTTCGTCCGCATGTCGTTGGGCGGCGTCCGTGACGAGGCCGAGGTGCGCGGCCACCGCCGCACCTACATCGGCTCGATGCCCGGCAAGGTCATCCAGGGCATGAAGAAGGCCAAGTCCTCCAATCCGCTCTTCCTGCTGGACGAGATCGACAAGCTTGGCGCCGACTGGCGCGGCGACCCGTCGTCCGCCCTGCTGGAGGTTCTGGATCCGGAGCAGAACGGTACCTTCAACGATCATTACCTGGAGGTCGACTACGATCTGTCCGACGTGATGTTCGTCTGCACGGCCAACACGATGCGCATGCCGCAGCCGCTGCTGGACCGCATGGAGATCATCCGCGTCGCCGGCTACACCGAGGACGAGAAGGTCGAGATCTCCAAGCGTCACCTGATCGAGAAGCAGGTGGAGGCGAACGGCCTGAAGAAGGGCGAGTTCGCCATCTCCGACGACGCGTTGCGCGACCTGATCCGCTACTACACGCGGGAGGCCGGCGTCCGTTCGCTGGAGCGCGAGATCGCCAACCTCTGCCGCAAGGCGGTGAAGGAAATCCTGCTGAAGGGCGGCAGCGCCAAGGTTTCGGTCACCCGCCGCAACCTCGACAAGTATGCCGGCGTCCGCCGCTTCCATTACGGCGAGGCGGAGCTGGAGGATCTGGTGGGCGTCACCACCGGTCTGGCCTGGACCGAGGTCGGCGGGGAACTGCTGTCGATCGAGGCCGTCGGCCTGCCCGGTAAGGGCCGCGTCACCACCACCGGCAAGCTGGGCGATGTGATGAAGGAATCGGTCCAGGCGGCCGAGAGCTACGTCAAGTCGCGCGCCGTCGCCTTCGGCATCAAGCCGACGCTGTTCGAGAAGAAGGACATCCACGTCCACGTTCCCGAAGGCGCCACGCCGAAGGACGGTCCGTCGGCCGGTGTCGCCATGGCCACCTCCATCGTCTCGGTGCTGACCGGCATTCCGGTCCGCAAGGACGTGGCGATGACCGGCGAGATCACGCTGCGCGGCCGGGTCCTGCCCATCGGCGGCCTGAAGGAGAAGCTGCTGGCCGCTCTGCGCGGCGGCATCAAGCATGTGCTGATCCCGAAGGACAACGAGAAGGATCTGGCGGACATCCCGGACAACGTGAAGCGCGGGCTGGATATCATGCCCGTCGGCACGGTGGACGAGGTGCTGCGCAACGCGCTGGTCCGTCCGCTGGAACCCATCGAGTGGACCGAACCCGAGGTCGATCCGGCCGCGGCCAAGGCCCAGGAGAAGGGTGCCGATGGCGAGGTCCTGCGTCACTGATTCGGGGCCAGATCGGCCATGATATGATCGTAGCCGTCGCCGGACAGCTGACTTTTGGGACAAGAGGAGCTTTGCCGCCCGTCGGGAATTGACGGGCGGCAAGCGCTGTGCTTATCCTTTGCTTCCAAAAAGTCGTGGACGAAAAGTCCTGGGGCGGCTTTTGTCTTTCAGTATTTGCTGAATTTCGAAGGGGGATTGCGTGAACAAGAACGATCTCGTGGCGCATGTTGCCGAAGCGTCCGGTCTGTCCAAGACCGACGCCACGAAGGCCGTCGACGCCGTGTTCGACAGCATCGCCGAATCCTTGAAGAACGGCGATGAAGTCCGTCTGGTCGGCTTCGGCACCTTCGCGGTGGCTGAGCGCCCTGCGACCGAGGGCCGCAACCCGCGCACCGGCGAGAAGATCGACATCCCGGCATCCAAGCAGCCGAAGTTCAAGGCCGGCAAGACCCTCAAGGACGCTCTGAACTGAGCGTGAGGTTTAGCAGGCTTGAAGTTTCCGGCCCGCTCAGGGCATAGTGCGGCTGGCCGGGCAACCACCCGGCCGGCTTGCATTTCAGTGCATGATTTTTCAGGTTCGGGCGATTAGCTCAGCGGTAGAGCGTCTCGTTTACACCGAGAATGTCGGGGGTTCGATCCCCTCATCGCCCACCATCCCCCCATCATCCCCATTGCTGTCCATGCGTTCAGGCCCCATTCCGGGGCTTTTTTCATGTCCGCACGGCGTGGGGCGCCGGGTGGGCGCCCCTTTGCCGGTTACTGCTCGCCGCAGGGATTCGGCTGGTCCTTCATGCCGACATATCCCTGCTTGGCGTCATACAGGAACTGGTATTGGCGCAGAAAATGGCGGCCGGTGTTGATGAAGGGCGCCTTCTTGGCGGCGGGCGGGGGTGGTTCGGTGCTGGAGGGGATCACCTGCGCCGGCTCGTTCGGTGCGCCAGCGCCGACGATGAAGGCATCGGTGGCGATCGGGTCGGCCGCATTCGGAATCTGGACAGTCACCGACGTGTTGGGCGCCAGCACCCATACCATCTTTGTCGGCTCGCTCAGATCGGTCTGCTGCACCTTGTCGAATTGGATCGCATGGGGCAGCGTCATGTAGCTCTGCGGGATCCCGGTATCCACCAGGATGTTGGCCGTCGTGCAGATCGGACCGTCGGCGTTGCGGTTCACCTCCGGATTCACCGTGATGCAGCCCTGCGGCATCATCCAATCGCCGGGATATTGCGCATAGGGCTCCAGCTTGCCGAAGCGGAAGCCGGACGTGTTGGCGGCTGTCAGGCCGACCTGGATGCCCTGGCGGCCGATGATGTAACCCTTGTTGAACGTTCCATCGGCGATGGGCTGGCCGTTCACGCTGCGCAGGTTCAGCAGGACATTCTTGTCCGGCGTGCCTTGCGGCTGGAAATCGGCCTCCTGGCCGAAACCGACGCCCATATACAGCACCGGCTTCGCCGGCGCGGGCAGGTTGGGACAAATCTTCTGGTCGGTCTGGTAACTGTCGCAGCGGCCTGATTGCTCCACGCCCAGGATCAAAACCTCGGAGGTCGCGACCGGCTTGTTGCCGCGGTCATAGAGCGTGACCGTCATTGGCACCCAGGTGCCGACCCACAGCACCTTGCTGCTCGACAGGAACTGCGTACCGGGCTTGGCGCCCGGTGCCGACTTCAAATTCTCGTAATTGGGGATAGTCGTGGCGGACATGGCCACCCCGACAGACCCGGTGTCCATGGTCACCGTGTGGATGGTGCTGTCGTCGGCGATGCTGAAATTCAGCTTCGGCGGATCGGTGAAGGACACCGGCTGAAAATTGGCGAATGGGACGCACTGCGTCACGCTGGCGCCGCCGTATTCCGGCAGGTTCTGCGCCAGGGCGGGCGCCGATGCAACCAGGGTCAGTGCGGCGGCGGTGACGGAGCGCGAAGTCCAACCGGAGGCTCTCATGGGAATGCTCAGCAATGGTTGAGATTGCCCCGAGAATCACCGGCATATGGCTTGGAGTCCAGCGATCAATATCGTCAAAATCGCGCAAATCTTTTCAATAATGCAACCATTAACCCGGCCGTTGGGTGGTGGTCAGCGCGCGTGCTGATCCAGGAAACTGCGGCATTGATCGAAATCGCGTAGGCACGGGTCGGGCAGAGCGATGCCCTTGCGCTCGGCCAGACTGCGGGCGAATGCGACCATGCGCTCGGTCGGTTCGCGACGGCGCCGCGACTCCGGAATGGGCGAAGCCTCCGCCGGCGCGCTTTCAGCCATTGCCACCGCTGGCGGGGCGCTGCTGGCTTCCTTGGATTTGCGGGTGCGCCGCGGCTTCGGCGCCGCTGCTTCCCCCTCGGCGGGTGCCGCAACCTTGCGGGTCCGCCGTCGCACAGGCTTCGCCACATCGCCGGATGCCGCTGTGGCGCCCCGGGTCGTCGTGCTTCGTCCAGCCGCGCCGCGGCGGGCGAATCGGACCTTGGCGGCGGGCAAGCCAAGGTCCAGCGACGTGCCGCGCTGTCCGACCAGCGCACCGATCAGCCGATCGGCCTCGCTGGCGATGGCGTCGACCACCCGGCGGAAATCGGCGCGGCCGGTCACCACCTCGTCCAGCTTCATTTCCCACAGCGCGGTGGTGCCGGGATCGACCAGGGTGGGGGCGGCGGCGCGCAGGGTTTCAAACAGATGCAGCCCGGCAGGGGTGGGCACCAGCCATTTGCCGTCGGCCCCCAGCAGGTTCTGCTTGCGCAGCCCCTTGATGACCTCGGCGCGGGTGGCCGGGGTGCCGATTCCCTTGGCCTCCTTCAACCGGTCGCGCAGAGCCGGATCCTCGACGAAACGCCAGGCGTTCTGCATGGCGTCGACCAACGTGCCTTCGTTGTAGCGCGGCGGCGCCTGGGTGCGCTTGGCCTCCACCTTGGGGTCGGTCAGGGTCGCCGGTTCGCCGTCGGTCAGCGGCGGCAAGGTCTGCTGGGCCTCCTCCTCCAGCTTGCCGCCGGAGCGGTCGTCGTTCTCGGCGGAGCCGAAGGCGGCCTTCCAACCCAGCTTCAGCGGGATGCGGCCGACGGCGCGGAAGGCGACCGGTTTGGTCACCTCGGGCGTCGGCACCGGAACCGGCATGGTCACGCTGGTCTGGCGATATTCGTAATCCGGCATCACCGCGGCCAGATAGGAGCGGCAGATCAGCGCGAACAGCCGCTTCTCGTCGTCGGTCAGCCGGACCAGCCGCGACTCCAGATCGTCCAGCACATTGACGTTGGGGATCACCGCATGGTGCGACACGCCTTCCAGCGCCTTGTCGCAGAAATGGCCGGACTTGCCTTTGCGGATCACCGGCCGGGCGATGTCGAGATGGGCGAAGCCGCGCAGCCGGGTCAGCGCCCCGACGATGGCCGGCGCGTCGGCGATCTGGTTCTCCGACAGGTATCGCGCCTCGGCGCGCGGATAGGTGATGAGCTTCTTGCCCTCGCCGTCATACAGTTCCTGCGCTACCGCCAGTGTGCGGTCGGCGGTCCAGCCCCAGCGCTGGCCGCAGGTCTTCTGCAGCGAGGGCAGGTCGTACAGCTTGGGCGGCGCCTGCCGCTTCTCCTCCACCGTCACGGTCAGCGGGCCGCGGTGGTTGTCGGCGGCGCGGGCGATGGCCTCCGCGGCGGCGCGGTTCTTGATGCGGTCCTTCGGCGCTGGGGCGTGGCGCATCAGGAAGCTGCCCTCCGCCACGGTGGCGGTCGCCACGACCTCGAAATAATCCTCGGGCTTGAAGTTGCGGATCTCCAGCTCGCGCAGGCAGACGATAGCGAGGGTGGGGGTCTTCACCCGGCCGATGCCGATGACGCCGCGGGTACCGGGGGCCAGCAGGGTCTTGGTCGCCGTGCGGGTCAGCGACAGGTTGTAGATTTGGTCGGCCTGCTGGCGCGCCACCGCCGCCTCGTAGAGCGGCCGCATGGAGTCGTTGGGCTTTAGTTGGGCGAAGGCGTCGCGCAGGGTCTTCGGATCCTGCGCCGTGAAAAGCGCGCGCCGCACCTTGCCGCGATAGCCGACATGCTCCAGGATCTCCTGGCCGATCAGCTGGCCCTCGCGGTCGCAGTCGGTGGCGAGGATCACCTCGTCGCAGGCGCGCAGCGCGGCGGTGATCGCCTGCAGCTTCGCCGCCTTATTGCCGCCCTGGTCGGGGCGGGTGGGAAAGAGCCCGTCCGGCTTCAGCAGGGTCGGCGACCAGCGCTTCCACGCGGGATCGACCTCATCCGGCTCGGCAAGCCGCAGCAGATGGCCCTCGGCCGGCAGGATGCGGCCGTAGCGGTCGCCAAGGGCCGCGCGCAGGTCCTTCGCCTGGCTGGATTTTTCGGTGATGATCAGCGTCGCCATGCGGTGGAGGATACGGGATTGAGGGAAACGGAGCAAGAACATGCGCGCGGTCGACGCGGTCTTGGCCTTATGGTCGCAGCCGCGGTTGCTCTCGTGGTGTCGGCCGTCGCCTCCGGTGCGCATGCCGAACGACCGCTGCTTCCCGGCGTCGGGCCTGGCGACCGGCGAGCGCCGGTGGATGCGACCGCGGCCCCGTGGCGCAGCATTGTCCGGGTGCAGACCAATCTGGCTGGCCGCTGCACCGGGGCGCTGGTCGGCCGGCGCACGGTGGTGACCGCCGGCCATTGTCTGTTCAATCCACGCACGCGGCGATTCCTGCAGGCATCCTCCCTGCATGTCCTGTTCGGCTATGATCGGGGGGAGTTCACCCGCCATGTCACGGTTGAGCGTGCGGCGACCGACCCGACATACGATCCGGCCTCCGCGACTCCGACGGTCGCAGCCGACTGGGCGGTGCTGACCCTGTCGGAGCCCGCCCCGGAGTCGGTGCCTCTGTTGCCCCTCAGCGCCGGACATCTGCCGCCGGGAACGCCGGTGATGCTCGGTGGCTACAGCCAGGACCGGGCGCAGATCCTGATGGCCGACCGCGACTGTCAACTTCTGGGAGAAAGCGGCGGCCTGCTGGTTCACGATTGCGACGCCACGCGCGGGACCAGCGGCGGGCCGCTGCTGGTGCGGACACCGAATGCTAATGGGGGAGGCTGGTCGGTCGCCGGAGTCGGCGTTGCCGCCGAGCCGGGGCCGACCGTGCGCAATTTTGCGGTTCCGTCCGCGCGTTTCGCCGCACTTTTGGCCAAGGATGGTGCTGCGGGGCAGCCCTGAGCGGCGGATGCGCATTTTTCGCTTCGCGCTCGGCCCCGAATGGCATAGACGTACCCCCGTCTTTTTCGCGCCCCCCCGGAACCCGGAGTCTTTCCGTCATGTCGATTCAGCGCTTCCACACCGGACCGCGCATGAGCCAGATGGTTGTCCACAAGGACACGGTCTATCTCGCCGGTCAGGTCGCCGACGAGCCGACGCCCGACGTCGAGCGTCAGACCGTCCAAATCCTGGCCCAGATCGACGCCCTGCTGGCGGAAGCGGGCAGCGACAAGAGCAAGCTGCTGTCGGCCACCATCTATCTGGCTGACATCGCCAGCTTCGGCGCGATGAACAAGGCCTGGGATGCATGGGTCGATCCGGCCAATCCGCCCGCCCGCGCCACGGTGGAAGCCAAGCTGGCTGCGCCTCAGTATCTCGTTGAAATTCAGGTCACCGCTGCTAAATAAGGCGGCGGAAACGGGGCGACCCGGCAGCCTCGGTTGGGGTGTGCCGGCGTGGCCCGAACGCTGTGAGGGCCGCGCGCTTCAATATTCCGACAAATTGCTTGTCGGTTTACGGAATGTTAATGACGCCTTAACAGATCGCCCGTAAAACCCCGACCAACCTCTGCCGCCGAAGCGGACGACCTCTGACGGTCGCGCTTCGGTTGTCGCGTTACTGCAATGGAACCGCAACATGCCGCGCCAAACGCCACTGTCTGACATTCGGAACATCGGCATCATCGCCCACGTCGACGCGGGCAAGACGACGACCACCGAACGCATTCTGTACTACACCGGTCGCAAGCACACGATCATCGACGTCCACGAGACGAAGGATCTGAAGACGTCGACGACGACCGACTACATGGAGCAGGAGCAGAAGCGCGGCATCACCATTCAGTCGGCCGCCGTTTCGGCTTTCTGGCGCGAGAAGAAGATCAACGTCATCGACACTCCGGGCCACGTCGACTTCACCATCGAAGTGAACCGCTCGCTGCGTGTGCTCGACGGTGCCGTCGTGGTGTTCGACGGCGTCGCCGGCGTGGAGCCGCAGTCGGAGACCAACTGGCGTTTGGCGGACAACTACAACGTTCCGCGCATCTGCTACGTCAACAAGATGGACCGCTCCGGCGCCAACTTCCAGCGCTGCGTCAGCATGATCAAGACCCGCCTGAACGCGCGTCCGGTCTGCATCCAGGTCCCGCTCGGCTCGGAAGACAACTTCCGCGGCATGGTCGACCTCGTCGAGATGAAGGCCTATGTCTGGTTCTCCGACGACAAGGACGCCAAGTGGGAGACCTGGGAGGTCACCGACGATCTCGCCAGCAAGCTCAACCTGACCGTCAAGGAAGACCTTGACAACGTCGCCAGCATTCCGGCCCTGCGCGCCGAACTCGTCGACACTGCCCTGGAGCAGGACGACGCGGCGATGGAAGCCTATCTGGAGTCGGGTGAAGAGCCGTCGGCCGCCGTGCTGCGCGCCTGCCTGCGCAAGGGTACCATCACCAGCGCCTTCACCCCGGTCCTGTGCGGCTCGTCCTACAAGAACAAGGGCGTCTGCCAGGTTCTGGACGCGGTTGTCGATCTGCTGCCGGCCCCGACCGACGTCGAGGCGATCAAGACGGTGGACGAGGACGGCAACCCGAACGGCGAGCGTCTCAGCTCCGACGACGCGCCCTTCTCGGCGCTGGCCTTCAAGGTGCTGAACGACACCTACGGTTCGATGACTTTCGTGCGCGTCTATTCGGGCGTGCTGACGAAGGGCATGTCGATCCTGAACTCGACCCGCGGCAAGCGCGAGAAGATCGGCCGCATGGTCGAGATGTACGCGAAGGACGCCAACCCGATCGAGGAAGCCCGCGCCGGCGACATCATCGCGCTCGTCTCCCTGCAGGAGACCGAGACTGGTGACACGCTGTGTGACGCCTCCGCGCCGGTCATCCTGGAGCGCATGCGCTTCCCCGACCCCGTCATCAGCGTCTCGGTCGAGCCGAAGACCAAGGGCGAGCAGGAGAAGTTCTCCATCGCTCTGGGCAAGATGGTCCGCGCTGATCCGTCGCTCCGCCTGGAGACCGACCGTGAAACCGGCCAGACCATCCTGCGCGGCATGGGCGAGCTGCATCTGGAAGTGACGCTCGACCGTATGCGCACGGAGTTCGGCGTGGAAGGCAACATGGGCAAGCCCCAGGTCGCCTACCGCGAGACGATCACCAAGCCGGTTGAATACACCTACACCCACAAGAAGCAGACCGGTGGTTCGGGCCAGTTCGCCGAGGTGAAGATCATCTTCGCGCCGCGCGAGCGGGGTGAGGGCTTCGAGTTCCTCGACGAGACCGTCGGCGGCACGGTTCCGCGCGAGTATGTCCCGTCGGTCAAGAAGGGCCTGGAGATGCAGAAGGAAGACGGCGTCCTCGCCGGCTACCCGACTGTGGACTTCAGCGCCCGCCTGGTAGACGGCAAGTACCACGACGTCGACTCGAACGCCCTGACGTTCGAAATCGCCGCCAAGGCCTGCTTCCGTGAGGCTCTGCCGAAGGCCGGTCCGATCCTGCTGGAGCCGGTGATGAAGGTCGAGATCGTCACCCCCGACGATTACCTGGGCGACGTCATCGGCGACGTGAACCGTCGTCGTGGCACCGTCCTGGGCCAGCTGGAGCGTGGTTCGAACATCGCCGTCGAGGCAAATGTCCCGCTGAACGAGATGTTCGGCTACATCGGCCAGCTGCGTGGCATGACCTCGGGCCGTGCGTCCTACACGATGGAGTTCAGCCACTACGAGCCGGTGCCGCGCAACGTCACCGACGAAATCGTGGCCGGCCGCAACAAGGCTGCCTGATCGTCTTCCAGACGATTGGAACACATTCGGTAAAGCAGACGGCCGGCGGAGCGATCCGCCGGCCGTTCGCCGTTTCCAACCATTCTTTCGCCTGTACCTACGGTATAGGGGGCATAGGTCGGCGGCTCTAAAGCCCAACGTCAGCGCCTCTGACTAATTTTTTAGTGATTTGCAACCAAAAAATAGTTGGCAGCTCGGCGAATCCGTGCCCAAATTTGGAGCATGATGATTCGACGCTTCTTTTCCTTGACTGTGCTTTTGCTGCTGACCCTCGGGGTGCCGGCCGGGGCGGGGCAGGGGAACATGCGTCTCGATAGTCTTTTCCAGGCCTTGCACGGCACCACCGACGCCGCATATGCCGAATCGGTGGAGGAGCATATCTGGGATTTCTGGCTGGAGCATCCCGATCCGGTGATGGTGCGCGACATGCGCGCCGGGGTGTTCAGCCTGAACAGCGACGATTACGAGTCGGCGCTGCACGCCTTCGATTTGGTGGTCGCCCGCGACCCGTCCTATGCCGAAGGATGGAACAAGCGCGCCGCTGCCCATTACATGCTCGGCGACTATCGCGCCGCCATGCTGGACCTGCGCCATACCCTGTCGCTCGAGCCGCGCCATTTCGGGGCGCTGGTCGAACTGGGCCTCGTCTATCTCGCCCTCGGCGACGAAAAGCCGGCGCTGCGGGCGTTCGATGCGGCGCTGAAGATCAACCCGCATCTCAGCCGCGTCCGAGCCCAGGCCGACGCGATCCGTCATCGGGGGGATGGTGCCGACCTGTAGGCGGTCGGGTCTTCGTCACCGATTGCCGCGCGCGAAACTTCCTGAAAAGCCCGCAATAGGAGTATAACCTTCGGCGGTGCGACCGTCGCGCGGTCGTATCGTCATGGGTGCACGTCCGGAAATGGCGTGTCGACGCTGTGGGTTGGGGGCGGGATGTTCGACGAAGTGATTCATGTTGTGGGCGAGTTGCGGACGCTGAGCGCGCTCGGTCTGCTCGGCCTGTCCTTCATCCTTCCGTTGACGATCTTCATCGGCCGCAGCAATATCAAGAATGTTCGGCAGAAGATTATCGCGGACCTGGAGTCGGTCTTCCGCATCGAAGGGCAGCGTCACGACCAGCTGATCCCCTCCTTCGAATTCGCGGCCTATAAGTACCGCGCGCTGCCGCAGGGACCGGACAACACGCAGCCGTCGGAATGGCGCGCCTATTTCTTTCCGGTCCTGGTCTTCATCATGGTGTCATTCAGCGGTTTCCTGACCTCCAGCGGCATGCTGCTGGGCAAGGACCGGCTGGACCATTTCCAGCCGCTGTTCAGCGGCATGACGCTGTACGGAGTCGACGGGGTCACGCCGATGGATTTGGTGCATTACCAGCTCCAGACCGTGGCGGTGCTGTCCTTCGCCTTCTTCGGCGCCTATGTCTGGTCGATCGACTACCTGATCCGCCGCATCTCCAACTACGACCTGTCGCCGATCTCCTTCCTTCGGGTGACCGGCCATATCATCCTGGCCTGCATCACCGCGGTCACCCTGCATCACGCTTATATGGACATGGCGAAGATCGTGCCGGAGGGGGCGGTCGGTGACGGCGTGCCGGAATTGCTGGTGGCCTTCCTGACCGGCTTCTTCCCCAAGCTCGGCCTGCAGACGCTGCTGAGCCGGGTGCCGCAATTGCAGATCCGGCGGATCGATCCGCGGGCCCAGAGCTTCATCCGCGAATATCCGATCGACATGATCCTCGGCATCGACGCAGCCATCAAGTTCCGGCTGGCCGAGTTCGAGATCGAGGACGTGCAGAACCTCGCCACCGCCAACCCGATCCTGCTGTTCGTCGAAACGCCTTACGGCATTTACGAGACGATGGACTGGGTGGCGCAGGCGCAGCTGATCCTGGCGCTCGACCTGGACCAGATCGAGGCGCTGCGGGTCATCAATGTCCGCACCATCTTCGACGTCGAACGCTTCATGAACCGGCCGGAATCGCGGCCGCGGCTGGTGCAGGCGCTGAATTGCCCGAAGACGGACGACAAGGGCGCGGTGCTGCTGGCCGACCGCGGGATCACGCTGGAGAATCTCGAATCGGTGGTGCAGGCGATCGGCGAGGACCTGCATGTCCAACGCCTGCGCCAGATCTGGCGCAACATCGAATTGAAGCTCAGCGTCGACCTGCCGCAGGTCCTGCGCGACCGCGCTCTGTTGAATGCCGGCCGGATGCCGTCGCGTTCGGCTTCGGTCAAGGACATGCCGGACGACAACTCCGGAGCCGGCCTTGCGGAGGCCGCCACTGCCCCGGCGCCGGTCCGGCAGCCGGTTCCGGCCGAATAGCGGCCGGCATTTCACCTTGACAAGCTCCGCGGTTTTTCTATAGTCGCACCCTCTCGCCGTCCCATCGGGATGGCGGGTAACATTGTGCGTTCCTGGTTCCTGCGTTGTGCCGGACGGGATTTGCTCGGTGTGTAGGCGGCCCGACGGGCTGCCGTTGAGATATCGAGATCGAGGAGAGCAGCGTGGCGCGTATCGCTGGCGTCAACATCCCCGCGCAGAAGCGTGTGGAGATCGGGTTGACCTACATCCATGGCATCGGCCCCTTCAAGGCCAAGGAAATCTGCGCGAAGCTGGAAATCCCGGCCGAGCGTCGCGTGAACGAGCTGACGGACGACGAAGTCCTGAAGATCCGCGAGACCATCGACGCCGACTACCGCGTCGAGGGCGATCTTCGTCGTGAAGTCGCCATGAACATCAAGCGTCTGATGGACCTGGGTTGCTACCGTGGCCTGCGTCACCGCAAGGGCCTGCCGGTCCGCGGCCAGCGCACCCACACGAACGCCCGCACCCGCAAGGGTCCGGCCAAGCCGATCGCCGGCAAGAAGAAGTAAGAGGACGAACGCAAAATGGCCAAGCCCTCCGCTGCTTCTCAGCGCCTGCGTCGCCGCGAGCGCAAGAACATCACCGCCGGCGTCGCTCACGTGAACGCCTCGTTCAACAACACGATGATCACCATCACCGACGCGCAGGGCAACACCATTGCCTGGTCGTCGTCGGGCACCATGGGCTTCAAGGGTTCGCGCAAGTCGACGCCCTATGCCGCCCAGGTCGCTGCCGAGGACGCCGGCCGCAAGGCGCAGGAACACGGCATGAAGACCCTGGAAGTCGAAGTGAAGGGTCCGGGTTCGGGGCGTGAGTCCGCCCTGCGCGCCCTGCAGTCGATCGGCTTCCAGATCACGTCGATCCGCGACGTCACGCCGATCCCGCACAACGGCGTTCGCCCGCCGAAGAAGCGTCGCGTCTGATTTAGCATTGTTTCCGCACCCGCGGGGACCGACCGTTCCGGGACAGGGGGCCGCTGCCATCGCGGCCCCCTCAGCATGGGAACGACTCGGCCCCCGCGGGTTCGTGTTCACCCGATGGCATCTTGAGGTCGATCCGTGCTTCAGAAGAACTGGCAGGAACTGATTAAGCCGAGCAAGCTGGACATCCAGCCCGGCGACGACGCCGACCGTTTCGCCAACGTGGTCGCCGAGCCGCTGGAACGCGGTTTCGGTCTGACGCTGGGCAACGCGCTGCGCCGCATTCTGCTCTCCTCGCTGCAGGGCGCCGCGGTCACGTCGATCCACATCGACGGCGTGCTCCACGAGTTCTCCTCCATCCCCGGCGTCCGCGAGGACGTGACCGACATCGTCCTGAACATCAAGACGATGGGTCTGCGCATGGGCGGCGACGGCCCGAAGCGCATGCGCCTGCGCGCCGAAGGCCCGGGCGAGGTCAAGGCCGGCATGATCGAGACCGGTCCCGACATCCAGGTCATGGATCCGGAACTGGTCATCTGCACGCTGGACAACGGCGCGCGGCTGAACATGGAACTGACGGTCGAGACCGGCAAGGGCTATGTCCCGGCCAGCCAGAACCGTCCGGAAGACGCGCCCATCGGCCTGATCCCGATCGACGCCCTGTTCTCCCCCGTCCGCAAGGTGTCCTACAAGGTCGACAATGCCCGCGTCGGGCAGGTCACCGACTATGACCGCCTGTCGATGACGGTGGAGACCAACGGTTCGGTCAAGCCGGACGACGCGGTGGCTCTGGCCGCCCGCATCCTGCAGGACCAGCTGCAGCTGTTCATCAACTTCGAGGAGCCGACGCACGCCGTCTCCGAGGAGAAGCACGAGGAGGTTCCGTTCAACAAGAACCTGCTCCGCAAGGTGGACGAGCTGGAACTGTCGGTCCGTTCGGCCAACTGCCTCAAGAACGACAACATCGTCTACATCGGCGATCTGGTGCAGAAAACGGAAGCGGAAATGCTCCGCACCCCGAACTTCGGCCGCAAGTCGCTGAACGAGATCAAGGAAGTGCTGTCCCAGATGGGCCTGCACCTCGGTATGGAAATCCCGAACTGGCCGCCGGAGAACATCGAAGAGCTGGCCAAGCGTCTGGAAGAGCCGTACTAAGCATCTCGCTTGTTTCCGCGTCCTTCCCGTCCACGGGCGGGGAGGGCGCTTTCCCCAGGGCCACCACGGCCCGACCCCATCGCCGTACCAGCATTACGACTGGGCGGCGGGGTTCACGATCGGCTCCCCGAGGGGGGCCATGCCATGAAGGAGGACCGCCATGCGTCACGGCGTTTCGGGACGTAAGTTCAGCAAGACCAGCAGCCACCGCAAGGCCATGTTCTCGAACATGGCGAACGCGGTGATCAAGCACGAGCAGATCACCACCACCCTGCCGAAGGCGAAGGACCTGCGTCCGATCGTCGACAAGCTGATCACGCTCGGCAAGAAGGGTGGCTTGGCCAACCGTCGTCTGGCTTTCGCCCAGCTGCGCGACAACGACACGGTGACCAAGCTGTTCACGGTGCTGGCCGATCGCTACAAGGATCGCCAGGGTGGCTACAGCCGCGTCCTGAAGGCCGGCTTCCGCTATGGCGACGCCGCCGACATGGCGGTGTTCGAGCTGGTCGACCGCGACGTCGCCGCCAAGGGTCAGGATTCGGGCCCGACGCAGGATGCCGTCGAGGCCGAAGCCGAGACCGCCGAGTGATATGACCGGGCATCGCGCCGGTTATCCCGACTGTGCGGCATCGGGCCTCAGGGCCCCGTGTCGTGCAGGACGGAACCGCCGATATCGGTGATATGTTAGACCCTTCCTTCGGGGACACCCCCCGGAGGAAGGGTTTTCTCTTATGTGGCCGATAGAATGTTGCGTTCCCTTTACACGCGCCTCCAGCGCCTATCCGCCCGCGACGATGCCGTCTGGTGGATGTCGGCGATCTCCTTCGCCGAAAGCTCCTTCTTCCCGTTGCCGCCGGACGTGATGCTGGTGCCGATGTGCCTGGAGAAGCCGAAGCGACTCTGGTTCTACACCAACATCTGCGCCTTCGCGTCGCTTGTGGGCGGCCTGCTGGGCTATGCGTTGGGCTTTTATCTGTTCGAGAGCGTCGGGCGGATGATCATCGACTTCTACAATGCGCAGGAGTCGTTCCATCATTTCCAGGAGATGTTCACCGAGTTCGGCCCCTGGTTCCTGATCCTGAAGGGGGTGACGCCGATCCCCTACAAGCTGCTGACGATCACCGCCGGATTCGCCCATCTTGACCTGACGGTCTTCATCCTCTGTTCGATCGTCGCGCGCTTCTCCCGATTCTACATGATCGCCATTCTGCTGCACTTCTACGGCCCGCAGGTCCAGCACATCATCGAGAAGCGCCTGATGCTGGTGGCCACCGTCCTGTTGGTCGTCGTGGTCGGCGGCCTGCTCAGCTTCAAGTTCGTCTGAACGACTCAGTCCGGCATGCCCTGGTCCTGGCGGTTGCGCCGGGACGGGGGCAGGGCGTCGCGGTCGGCACGGTCGCGGCGCACGATCATGACGATGGCGACCGCCACGAACAGACCGCCCAGCAGCGGGATGATCATCTCGGCCATGCCGACATTGGGCAGCGCCAGCACGCGCGAGGCCAGCATGACGAGACCAAGGACAAGCAGTGCCAGCAGCAGTCGCAGGGACCGGTTGCGCGGCGGTCTGCCGTCCGATTTCGGAGTCATTTCAGTCATTCCCTTCTTACAGCTGATATCGGCATAGTGGGGTCCGAACGGGAGATGGTCCAGAGGGGTGTGGCATTCCGTCATGCCCATGGCCGTCCTCACAACAAGAAGAATAGGAGCCGTCGTGGCTAAGTTCCGTCCGGTCCGTCTCATCGCCCCGCTCCTGGCCGTCGCCCTTCTCGGCCTGTCGGCCTGCGCCGACCATCCGGCGTCGCGCCCTGCGGCCTCCGGCCCGGCGCCCACCGTCACCGTGGTCCCCGGACCGTCCACCCCGCGCGGCGGTGCCGACGACCAGTCGCTGCGGATCGATGGCGGCACCGGTGCCGGCGCCTCCTGTCAGGCCCAGTGCGAGCGCAGCCACAATGTGTGCATGGATTCGGTCGCCGCGCGCAACCAGGGCGGCATCGACCGCGCCGATTCGACCCCCTTCAGCCCGACCGACAACTGCAGCTATCAGCTGAAGCAGTGCTACCAGCGCTGCGGCGCGGCGCGCTGAGGCAGCCGTCATGGCGAAACGCGGCGAGTCGGGCGGGGATGCCGGACTGTTCGAGTCGGCGGCTCCCCGCCCGCTCGCCGACCGGCTGCGACCGCGCACGCTGGACGAGGTGGTCGGGCAGGACCATCTGCTGAAGCCCGACGGGCCGCTGGGCCGCATGGTCGCGGCGCGGCGGCTGGCCTCCATGATCCTGTGGGGGCCGCCCGGCTGCGGCAAGACCACTATCGCCCGTCTTCTGGCCCACAGCACCGACCTGCATTTCGAACCTCTGTCGGCGGTGTTCTCCGGCGTCGCCGACCTGCGCAAGGTCTTCGACGCCGCCCGCGCCCGGCGGGTTGCGGGGCAGGGCACTCTGCTGTTCATCGACGAGATCCACCGCTTCAACCGCTCCCAGCAGGACGGCTTCCTGCCCTTCGTCGAGGACGGCACCGTCACGCTGGTCGGCGCCACCACCGAGAATCCGTCCTTCGAACTGAACGCCGCCTTGCTGTCGCGGGCTCAGGTCTTCGTGCTGAACCGCCTGGACGATGCGGCGCTGGAAAAGCTGCTGTCGCGGGCGGAGGCCGAGATGGGCCGGCCGCTGCCGCTGGATGCCGACGCGCGCGCCGCGGTGAAGGCGATGGCCGACGGCGACGGCCGCTTCTGCCTGAACCTGTGCGAGGAGCTGTTCGCGCTGCCGGGCGAGACGGTGCTGGACACCAACGCGCTCGCCGCCACCATCCAACGCCGCGCCCCGCTCTACGACAAGGCGCAGGAGGGGCATTACAACCTCATCAGCGCCCTGCACAAGTCGCTCCGTGGGTCGGACACCGATGCGGCGCTCTACTGGTACAGCCGCATGCTGGATGGCGGGGAGGACCCGCGTTACATCGCGCGGCGCCTGACCCGCTTCGCGGTGGAGGATGTCGGGCTGGCCGACCCCAACGCCCTGACCCAGGCCATCGCCGCCTGGGAAGCCTATGAGCGGCTGGGCAGTCCGGAGGGCGAGCTGGCCCTGGCTCAGCTGGTCATCTATCTGGGGACGGCTCCGAAGTCGAACGCCGGTTATGCGGCCTACAAATCGGCGGTGCGCGCGGCGAAGGAAACGGGCTCGCTGATGCCGCCCAAGCATATCCTGAACGCGCCGACCAAGCTGATGAAGACCATCGGCTACGGCAAGGGATACGAGTACGACCACGACACGGCGGAAGGCTTCTCCGGCCAGAACTATTTCCCGGAGGGGATGGCGCGGCGCGAGTTCTACCAGCCGGTGGAGCGGGGCTTCGAACGCGACCTGCGCAAGCGGCTGGACTATTGGGCGAGGCTGCGCGAGCGGCGGGGGGAGGAGTAGGGGCGGACGTCTTTCCGGCGTCGGAAAGACGTCGTCGAACTACGTCCGCTGATCCGCGCCTTTTACGCCGCCATCCCATCGGCCGGTGCCGAGGCGATCAGGCGATAGTGGCTGGTGTCGGCGAGGACCGAGCAGCTCAGGGTCTTCGACACGCCCTCGTCTTCGGTGCTGACGACGCGGGCGTGCGGGATGCCCAGCAGGCTGACCGTTGCCGTCACCCGCCAACCGCGGCCGCCGGCGCTGCCGACCGGTTGGAAAACCTGCCCGATCTGGACATGCTTCTTGCTCATGACGGATAAACCCTCGGACGGCCGGTTGCCCATGGGCGAATCCCGGCCTGTTGCGCAAAACCTCAACCCACAGTTAAGCGCAGCGGCGAGTCGCGATCAACAGGGAAACCGTCGCACATCCCCAGGATCGGCAAACCCGATGTGAATTGTCACGGGCGCGTTGCGCAGCCGTCAACATCCCGACTTCGGCAGCGCCTCGATCTTGTCCAGCACCGCGTTGACGGTGAAATCGCCATAGTCGATCTGCATGGACTCGGCGATGCCGTTTTCCAGCAGATGCAGGCTCATCTCATATTCCGGCTGGGCCGAATCGCTCTGGGTCGGGAAGAAGGCCATGCGGATCGGCCAGGCCTTGCCCACCTTCAGCAACGGGTCCTTGCCGGCGTCCTTCGGCGCGCCGGGCTTGCCGACGACGGTCGACACCTCGGTCGGTCCTTCCGCGTCGGACCCGTCGAAGATCGTGCGGGTGAAGAAGGGATCCTTCCGTTCGGCATGGTCCAGGATCGCCAGCGTGTGGGCGGTCGGGAACATGGTACCGGCCGGCAGCTCCATCTCCTGCGGTTCGGGCTTGGTGAACTGGGCGGTGCCGGCGCCGTCGCGGTTCAGGTTAGCCTCGCCGCGCACCTCCTCGTCCACCTCGCCGTTGACCAGCTTGCGGACGTTGAAGCGGTAGCGCAGGCCGTCCTTCGATTCCCAGGTGGTGTAATTGGTGTTCATCGCCATGTCGTCGCCTTCGCTGTAGACGAAGCGCAGCTGGAAGCGCTGCTCCGTCGTCCAGCCGTCGCAGGCGTCGGCCCATTCGAACATCATGCGACCGCGGACGTCGCTGACCTTCGATCCGTTGCGCGCCGAGGCCAGCGACATGGTGTAGATCGCCCGGTGCGGCTGGATCCTGGCCGCCACCGCCGCCATGGAGGTCGCGGCCGGCTGAGCCAGGGCGGGGGAGGCAGCGAGGAGCGCACCGGTGGAAACGGCGGCTGCGAGGACCGCGCCGACGATTGCCGGAAGGGCGGAAAGACGGTCGAGCAAGACGGTATCCACAGGTGATTGACGGCTCTTGGTGAAGTATGGGTGTTTTTGCTGCGGTCCGAAAGGCCCGCCACCCGAATGTCCTATCAATGGAAGGGAACCGCCGGAATGACAAGTCCTGCCGAGTTGCCGTTCGCGGCGCAGTCGGACAGTCCCGACACCCGCCCGGTGCTGTTGCTGACCCGCCGTCTTCCCGATGCGGTGGAGGCGCGGGCCGCGCGCGATTACCTCGCGGTGCTCAATCCGGAAGACCGCGCCTTCAGCGGAGCGGAGATCGCCGCCCGCGCGGCGGAGGCCGGGGCGGACGCCGTGCTCTGCTGTGCCGGCGACCGGCTGGACGCCGCCGCCATCGCGGCGCTGCCGAAGCGGGTGCGGGTGCTGGCGACCTTCTCCGTCGGCACCGACCACATCGACCTGGAGGCGGCGCGCGCCCGCGGCCTGACCGTCACCAACACGCCCGACGTGCTGACCGACGCCACCGCCGACATCGCGCTGCTTTTGCTGCTTGGCGCGGCGCGCCGGGCCTCGGAGGGCGAGCGGATGATCCGCGCCAATGCCTGGACCGGCTGGACCCCGACCCAGCTGATGGGCACCCATGTCGGCGGCAAGCGGCTGGGCATCGTCGGCATGGGCCGCATCGGGCAGGCGGTGGCGGCGCGCGCCCGCGCCTTCGGCATGACCATCCATTACAGCAACCGCCGCCGCCTGGCTGCGGACCTCGAACTGGGCGCCACTTATCACGCCGACCCGGAGGCGATGCTGCCGGTGTGCGATGTGCTGTCGCTTCACTTCCCCGCCACGGCGGAAACCCGACATTGGCTGAACGCCGAGCGGATCGGGCGGCTGCCGCCGGGGGCCATCCTCATCAACACCGCGCGCGGCAGCGTGGTGGACGACGACGCGGTGATCGACGCGCTGAAGGCCGGGCGGTTGGCGTCCGCCGGGCTCGACGTCTTCGAGAACGAACCGAACCTGCATCCTGGCTACCGCGACCTGCCCAATGCGTTCCTGCTGCCGCATCTGGGCAGCGCCACGGTGGAAACGCGGAATGCCATGGGTTTCAAGGCGCTGGACAACATCGACGCGGTGATGGCCGGCCGGTCGGCGCCGGATCGGGTGGTGTGAAGGGCGGGTGGAGCCTTTTGCCGGGCCGTCGCTCCGGCCGCCCCTCCCCGGCAGGGATTTCCTGCCCCGAACGGATGGGGTGGGCAGAAGATGCCGGTCCGGTAGGAAAGAGGCTCCATCCCTTGCCGATGATCCGGCGGCGCAATCCGCCGGAAATGCATAAAATGCTTGGTATCTGCGGGGTGCGGCGGGTTGGCACAGTGGTTGCTTGGGTGAAGGCGAAGTGTTCCGACCTTCATCAGAGGAGCCGACCCCATGAACGCCATCGTCGCCGCCCTGGACCTGAAGCACCACACCTCCGACCGTTTCGACGTGCCGGCCGGATGGTCGCCGGTCGCGCTGGCTTCGCGTGTCGGGCTTCTTCGGGGGACCGAGCGCCAGACGCTGGACGAGACGATCGCGCTGCTCGCCGAAGCCAAGGAGACGATCGCCGAGTTGCATGAGCGCATCGCCTACCTGGAAAGCCTGACGATGACGGACGAGCTGACCGGCCTGTTGAACCGGCGCGGCTTCTACAGCCATTTCAGGCGCGAACTGGCCTCGGCCCGCCGCAACGGGTCCGCCGGCGGCCTGTTGGTCATGATCGACCTGGACGGCTTCAAGGCGATCAACGACACCCACGGTCATGTCGCCGGCGACGCCTATCTGCGGCAGGTGGCGCGGATGATCGTCGGCAATGTCCGGCAGGAGGACGTGGTTGCCCGGCTGGGCGGTGACGAGTTCGCCGTGCTGCTGACCAACACCGACACCGCCAGCGGTCTCGCCCGCGCCCGCCAGCTGGCCGCCATCGCCGACGCCACCCATGTGGAATGGGGTGGCCAGTCTCTGCCGGTCCGCTTCTCGGTCGGCACCCAGCCCTATGGTGCCGACGACAGCGAGGACGAGGTGATGCGCCGCGCCGACGCCATGATGTACGGCGCCAAGGGTGCCCGCCGCCGCGATGCCAAGCGCAGGACCAGGCGGGCGGCCTGAGCCGCCGCCCATCTCCATCGCCCATCTCCATCGTCGTGCATTGCCGCTGCCGATAACCAATCGCCGCCCGCGTCCGCCGCGGGCGGTTTTCCGTTTGAACGCAGGGGCGGCCGGTCGTCATCAGGGGCCTCATCCAGCGGTCCGGTAACGACTATTTAACCGTCGCGACCTAATCAGAAAGGGGCTATACCGGATCTTCGATCCCGCAACTGCGGTGCGCGATCCGGCAATGGACAGCGTGAACGCGGGGGTCACACCCAGGGAGGATGCATGTCAGCGGAGCCGTGCGGTCCATTGGCGACCGGTGGTGGGCCGACCAAGACCGTCCTCATCGTCGAGGACAACGAGCTGAACATGAAGCTCTTTCATGACCTGCTCGAAGCGCACGGCTATGGCACGCTGCAGACCCGCGAAGGCATGGAGGCGATGCGGCTGGCCCGCCAGCACCGCCCCGACCTGATCCTGATGGACATCCAGCTGCCGGAGGTTTCCGGGCTGGAGGTGACCCGCTGGATCAAGGACGATCCGGAACTGAGGAGCATTCCGGTCGTGGCCGTCACCGCCTTCGCCATGAAAGGTGATGAAGAGAAAATCCGTCAGGGCGGCTGCGAGGATTATGTGGCAAAGCCCATTTCGGTCGTGAAGTTCCTCGAAACAGTCAAGAAGTTTCTCGGCTAAGCCTGTTTTCTCTGTAGCAATTCTGCAGGAATTTCCTTCCGATGTCCGCGCGTGTCCTTGTCGTCGACGATGTACTGCCGAATGTGAAGCTGCTCGCGGCGAAGCTGACGCGCGAGTACTTCAATGTTCTGACGGCCTTCAACGGACCGGACGCGCTTGAGATGGTGCGGAAGGAGTCGCCGGACATCGTCCTGCTGGACGTGATGATGCCGGGCATGGACGGGTTCGAGGTTTGCGAGAAGATCCGCTCCGACCCCGCGACCATGCACATCCCCGTGGTGATGGTTACGGCGCTGTCGGACATCGCCGACCGCGTCCGTGGGCTGGAGGCCGGGGCCGACGATTTCCTGACCAAGCCGGTGAACGACATCGCGCTGTTCGCGCGCGTCCGCTCGCTGGTGCGGCTGAAGATGATGATGGACGAATGGCGCCTGCGCGAAAGCACGTCCGGCCAGTTCGGCGTCATCGAGCGCAGCGGCACCATGCTGAGCGAATCATTCGAGCGCGCCAACGTGCTGGTGCTGGAGGATTCCGCCCTCGACCTGGAAAAGGTGACGGAGACCCTTCAGCGCGACCACAACATGGTGTTCTCCGCCGACACCGGCGCCAAGGCGCTGGAACGCGCGCTGGGCACGCCGCTCGATCTGGTGGTGGTCAGCCTGACCTTGTTGAACGAGGACGGTCTGCGGCTCTGTTCACAGCTTCGCTCGCACGAGCGCACGCGGCAGGTGCCGATCCTGCTGATGGTGGACGACGGCGACCTGGGGCAGGTGGCGAAGGGGCTGGAACTCGGCGCCAACGACTATGTCATCAAGCCGGTCGACCGGAACGAGCTGCTGGCCCGCGCCCGCACCCAGATCCGGCGCAAGCGCTATCAGGAACGGCTGCGCTCCAATTACGAGCAGAGCCTGTCGATGGCGCTGACCGACAGCCTGACCGGCGTCTTCAACCGCCGCTACGTCAACGCCCATCTGCCGCGGCTGCTGGAACGTGCCATCGACAGCCACAAGCCGGTGTCGGTGCTGATGTTCGACATCGACCATTTCAAGGTGGTCAACGACACCTACGGCCACGCCATCGGCGACGAGGTTCTGCGCGAGGTGTCCGCCCGCGCCAGCCGCAACCTGCGCACCTTCGACCTCGTCGCCCGGCTGGGTGGCGAGGAGTTCATCGTCATCCTGCCGGACACCGACGGGGAAGCCGCGCTGATCGTCGCCGAACGCCTGCGTTCGCGCATCGCCGACACGCCATTCGCCGTGTCGACCGGGCACGGCGAGATCAACGTGACGGTGTCCGTCGGCATCTCGATCGGCGGAAGGCTGGGCGACACCGCCGAGGGGCTGGTCCGCCGGGCCGACGAGGCGCTGTACGATGCCAAGCGGTCGGGCCGCAACTGCGTCATCGCCGACGCCCGCGCCGACCAGGTGGAGGGGTAGGGGCGGGGCTTTCGGCTCGTCCACTTGCCGATCGTGCTGCGCCGCACCATCTGGCAAGGCCGTTCCTGATCACCGGCATTCATGGGGGACCGATGCTCGCCACCGCCAGCGGCGCCATCACCCATCTGGGCAGCAGCAGCCTTCTCGTCCCGCTTTCCGCTCTCTATGCGACCGCGCTGTGGCGGCACCATTCGGCGCCGCTGGCGTTGCGCTGGCTATTAGCCCTGTCGCTGTGCCTGGGCGCTATGGTGGTGCTGAAGCTGGTGGGGCATGGCTGTGGTCTGCCCGATTTTCCGCTGTTCCCGTCGCTGTTCGCCGGCGACCGTTTCATCAGCCCCAGCGGCCATGCCGCCTTCTCCGCCGTCTTCTACGGGTCGGTGTCGGCGCTGGCGGCGCGCAATGCCCGATCGCACTGGCTCCGCATCGCGCTGCCGCTGGCGGCGTTGGCGCTGGTGCTGGCCATCGGCGCCTCGCGCGTCGCCGTCTCCGCCCATTCGGGGGCGGAGGTGGTTGCCGGGCTGATGATCGGCGGGCTGTCGGCCCTGCTGTTCCTGTGGAGCAGCCGCAAGGACGCCGTCCCGCGCCTGCGTCCCTCCCCCTGGCTGGCGGGGGCGCTGGCGCTGGGGTTGGCCCTGCTGATCCACGCCGGCGATCCCTCCTTCGTCGAGGGCACGATCCGCTGGGCCGCCCATCAACTGGGCAGCGAGGGCGGCCTGTGCGAGCTGGCCGGCCGGATGTTCCCCGGCGATCGCGGGTAAATCACCAACCGGGGTGAAGCCGGCGGCGTCCTGTGTTATGACGGACGGCCGCGCCCGGTTCCGCCGATGCGGCACCGTTCGCTTCCGTGGTTAAGCCAAAGGCTTGCGCCGCGCCGCGCAAGGTCCTATACCGACGCCCCGTTTCCGTTCCGTTCCGTTCCATCCGCATCCATTCCTTCCGCTCTGGCCTGGTCACCTCCGCACCGCATGTCGCTTTTCGATGCCCTGCCGCGTGGCCCTTCGTCGGGTGGCGCCGCCGTCCCCTTCGGTCAGGAGGACCTGACGCGCGTCTTCGATGCCAAGACGCTGCAGCGCGGCCGTACGCTGATGATGACCGGTGCGGTGACGCTGGGTCCTCCCGGTGGCGACCGGATCGATGCGGAGGTCAGCGATCTCGGCCGCCGGCTGTCGGTGACGGTGACGCCGGTGCAGGGCAAGCGCAGCGTCGTGCTCGACCGCAGCTGCTCCTGTGGCCGCAACGCCTGCGCCCATATGGCGGCGGCGGCGATGCTGGCGCTGGAAAGCCGGCCGGAATGGCGCCGTGCCTCTCTGTTCGACGTTGCCGACGTGAAGGCGCCGCTGGTCCCGCCTCCGCCCCCGCCGCCTGTCCCGGTGGCGCCCACGCTTGCCGCAGCGGCCCCCACGGCACCGCCCGCTCCCAAACCCCCGCTGTCCCTGGTCCGCCCGCCGGTCCCGCCGCCGGTCCGCGGCGTGGCGCCACAGCCCCCGCCGCCTCCACCCCCGGTGCAGAAGCCGGAGCCGGTGCGGAGCCTGCGCTGGACGCTGGAGCCGGGGCAGGGCGACATCGCCTGCTACATCCTGGTGGAATTCGTGGCGGAGGGGTCGGCCGACGGCAGCCCCGCCAGCCCGCGCGACGTGCTGGCCAAGGCGCCGCGCTCTGTCGATGGCGATACCGACCGCGCCATCGCCCGGCTGCTCGGCGGCGGCGGGACGGAGCGCACCCCCGTCGCCAAGAGCCGGGGAGAGGCGGTGGACCGTCTGCTGCGCCGCCTGCTCTCCACCGGCCGCCTGCACTGGCGCGACGGCACCCCGCTGGCCGAGGGGCCGGGCCGCACCGTCCGCGCTTTCCGCGACCCCGCCACCCGCAAGCTGCGCCCGACCGGCCTGCCGGAACGCAGCGTGCTGGTGAAGGGGCAGTCCTATTGGTGCGTGGACAGTGCCACCGGCACCGTGTTCCCGGTCGACCTCCAGGTGGTCGAGGTGCCGAAGGCCAAGCCGGTGCAGGCCGCTCCGCCACCGCCGCCGGTTCCGTCCAAATCGCCTCCGTCCAAATCGACCCCGTCCCGCCTGTTCGGCCCGTCGCGCGGCGGTGTGGCGTCGATGCCGCGAATCACCCCGCCGCCGCCGTCCATCTCGACCTCCAGCTTCCGCGACAATGCCATTCCCGGCGTGCGCAGCGGGGCGGCCGATGCGGCGGCCATCGTCGAGCGCTCCCCCCGCATCATCGCTCGCCTCGGCCGCGTGGTGACGCCGGCCGACGGGCTGGTCGACGTGCTGCGCCTGTCCTTCGACTATGGCGAGGCCGACCGGCCGGTGGAGATCGAACCCGACGACCAGCGCCAGTTCGCCCGCTACGAGGATGAGTTCGGCGACGTCACCTTCGTCCGCCGCGACAAGGCCGACGAGCAGGCGGCGCTGGACCGGCTGTCCGGCCTCGGCTTCGCCCAGGCGCGGATCGAGCCGCCGAAGGGCGCGTTGAATGCCCGCGGCTCCCGCGTCCATTGGCTGACCGGCCGCGACGTCGAGGAGCGCTGGCAGCATTTCCTGACCAACGAGGTCCCCGCCCTGACCAAGGCCGGCTGGGTCATGGAAGTCGGCGCCGATTTCGGCACCAAGGTCATCGAACCGGGTGCGGAGGTCGAGGTTGCCGTCCGCGATGCCGGCGACGGCTGGTTCGACCTGGATGTCGGCGTCGAGATCGACGGCGAGCGCCAGCCGCTTCTGCCGATCCTTGCCCGGTTGGTGGAAAAGGGCGGCCTGTCGACCACCCGCATCATCGACGGCCGTGCCCACATCGTGCTGGACGACGGCAATGTCCTGGCCCTGCCGGCCGAGCGCATCGAACGGCTGCTCAGCGTTCTCGAAGCGATGCTGGACAGCGGGCGCAGCAGCGGCGACCGGCTGAAGGTGCCGCTGGCCGAGGCCGACTCGCTGCTGGACATCGACGACCTGATCGCCCGGCGCGGTGACGAGACGGCGCAGATCGACGGCTATCTCCAGCGCCTGCGCGCCGACGAGATGCCGGGCGACATGACCCCTCCGCCGGGATTTCGGGGCGAACTGCGCGACTATCAGCGCGGCGGTCTGGCCTGGATGCAGAGCCTGCGCGCCAACAACGTCGCCGGCATCCTGGCCGACGACATGGGCCTGGGCAAGACCGCCCAGACGCTGGCCCACATCGCCATGGAGGAGCATGAGGGCCGGTTGACCGAGCCCTGCATGGTGGTGGTGCCGACCAGCCTCGTGCCCAACTGGGTGGCGGAAGCGGAACGCTTCACCCCGCATCTGCGGGTGGTGGTGCTGCATGGCGTCGACCGCCATGGCAAGCTGTCGGAGATCGACCGCGCCCACATCGTCGTGACCACCTATGGCGTGGTGGCGCGCGACGTCGATCTGCTGAAGCGCCTGACCTGGCACATGATCGTGCTGGACGAGGCGCAGGCGATCAAGAACCCCGACGGCAAGGCGACCCGCGCGGTGGCGGCGCTGCCGGCGCGGCACCGGCTCTGCCTGTCCGGCACGCCGGTGGAGAACAATCTGGGCGAGCTGTGGAGCCAGTTCGCCTTCCTGATGCCGGGCCTGCTGGGCGACCGCAAGGATTTCGGCAAGCGCTATCGCGTGCCCATCGAAAAGCGCGGCGACAACACCCGCGCCAACCTGCTGATGCGCCGCATCCGCCCATTCCTGCTCCGCCGCACCAAGGAGGCGGTGGCGAAGGAGCTGCCGCCGAAGACCGAGGTGGTGGTGCGCATCGACCTGGAACGCGACCAGCGCGACCTCTACGAGACCATCCGCCTGTCGGTGAACGAGACGGTGCGCGCGGCGCTGGCCGCCAGCGGCAAGGGGCTGGGTCAGAACGCCATCGCAGTGATCGACGCGCTTCTGAAGCTGCGGCAGGTCTGCTGCGACCCGCGCCTGCTGAAATCCATCGCCGCGCTGGGCGGCAAGGCGCGGCCGAGCGCCAAGCTGCACGCCCTGACCGAAATGGTGAAGGAGATGGTGCCGGAAGGCCGGCGCATCCTGATCTTCTCACAGTTCACCACCATGCTCGACCTCATCAAGCTGGAACTGGAGAAGGCCCACATCTCCTATGTCGAGCTGACCGGCCGTACGCTGGACCGCGCCGCGCCGGTGAACCGCTTCCAGAACCGCGAGGTCCCGGTCTTCCTCGTCAGCCTGAAGGCCGGCGGACGCGGCCTGAACCTGACCGCGGCCGACACGGTGATCCATTACGATCCCTGGTGGAATCCCGCCGCCGAAGATCAGGCGACCGACCGCGCCTATCGCATCGGCCAGGACAAGCCGGTCTTCGTCTACAAGCTGATCGCCGCCAATACGGTGGAGGAACGCATCCTCGACCTCCAGCGCCGCAAGGGCAGCCTGTCGGCCGCCACCATCGAGGGCAAGGGGCTGGTCAGCGCGCTCGACGGCGGCGACATCGACTATCTGCTTGGAGACGGGGACGGCGACGAGGACTAGGCGCCCGCCTCAGTGTGCCCGTTTCGCCGCCAGCAGGCTGGCGACCGCCGCGCCATTCTTGCCGGCGCGCTCGCCGATGGCGGTCAGGGTCTCGCCCGGCGCGGCGTCGATGTTGGCGGCCTTCAGCACCTCCATCGCCTTGTCCGGGGTAAGCCCCAGCGCCGGCGCCGCCGCGTCAAGCGTCGCGCCCGACAGCGCGCCGAACACGGCTCCCGGATTGACGCTGCCGCCGCCGGTGGTGCCGGTCATGCCGGTGAAGGCCACGGATACGACGATGCTGGCGACAAAGGCGGCTTGCGCGGCGTACCGCTTCAGATAGCCCAGGAAAGCCCGCCAGTTCTTCACCAGATGCCAGAGCGCGATGGCGGAGAAGGCCATGCTCAGCCATTCGTGGGAAAAGCGCACCAGCCCGGTGTTCCAGTGCAGGAGCAGCATCACGCCGGTCACCGTGGACACGACGAAGGTGACGATGGTGATGGGGGTGACCACGTCGCGGGTCATGGTCTTGGAGATGGTCATGGCAATCGCCCTTGATCCGGTGTCGTTTCTTGTTGGCGTCCATGATCGCGCGCGACTGTAACTGGACAATATCCGGCGGGGTGCTGCTGTGTAACACTGTGTAACGCGCCGGCCGGCATGCTATCGGCCGCTTCGCCCGTTATTGTCTGCGATGTGTTTGGGGAGTGTCATGGCCTCGATTCAGGAAGCCTTTCGGGTCGCCGTCGACCATCACGGGGCCGGGCGGTTGCGGGAGGCCGAAATCCTCTATGGCCGCATCCTCGACGCCGCTCCCGGAATGCATGCCGCCTCCCATCTGCTGGGCATGCTGCTGGCACAGGCCGGGCGCCTGGAGGACGCCGCGCCACGCATCGCCGCGGCGGTGCGCGCCCGGCCGGATATCGTCGATTACCACCGCGACCTCGGCAAGGTCCATCAGGCGCTGGGCCGCCCGGCGGAAGCCATGGCCGGCCAGCGCCGCGCCGTCGTCCTACAGCCCGACAACGGGGCAGCCCTGGCGCTTCTTGGCGTGGCGGCGCAGATGACGGGCGACACCGACGTCGCCATCGACGCGCTGGGCCGGGCGTTGACGCTCGACCCGCGCGACGGTGAGACCCGGCAGCGCCTGTCCCTGCTTCTGGAGTTGCGCGGCATCCACCGTCTGGAACAGGGCCGGGCGGAGGCGGCGGTCGCCGACTTGTCGCGCTTGATTGCCGTGGAACCGCCGACGGCGGAGCGGCTGTTCCAACTCGGCAACGCCTTCTCCCGCTCCGGACGGGCGGACGATGCGCTGGCCCGCTATCGGCAGGCGCTGGCGCTGCGGCCCGACCATGTCGGGGCGGTCTTCAACCTTGGCATCCTGACCCGGCAAGCGGCGGGCCTGGATCTGGCGGCGCTCGAACAGGCGGCGACGGGTCTGGGCCGGGCTGTGGCGCTGGCTCCCGACTTCCTCGACGCGCGCGAGAACCTCGCCATCCTTCTGTTCCAGACCTACCGGGAGGCCGAATCGCTGGCCGAGATCGACAGGCTCCTGACGCAGAAGACACAACTCGCGGCGCAGGAGGGCGCGGCGCTCGCACTGCCGCCGCTTCGCGACCGCCCGACCGCTCCGGAAGGGCGCATCCGCGACGTGGTGGCCTTCAGCCTGTGGGGGGCGGCCGAGATCTACCATCGCGGGGCGCTGGAGAATGCTCGGCTGATGCGGTCGGTCTATCCCGGCTGGACCTGCCGGATTTACCACGACGACAGCGTGCCGCTGGAGATTCTGGCGGAGCTGGACGCGCTGGGCGCGGAGCGGGTGGCCATGCCGCCCGGAAGCGGTCCGCTCAGCGGCCTCTACTGGCGCTTCCTCGCCTCCGACGATCCGACCGTCCGGCGCTTCGTCTGCCGTGACTGCGATTCGCGGGTCGGCCCGCGCGAGCGGGCGGCGGTGGAGGCGTGGATCGCGTCCGGAAAGCCTTTCCACGTTATGCGCGACCACCCGCTGCACAGCGAACTGATGCTGGCGGGCATGTGGGGCGGGGTTGCCGGCCTGCTGCCGCCGCTAAAACCGCTGATCGACCGCTTCGCCGCGGCGGAGACCGACCGCTGGCAGGACCAGCGCTTCCTCCGCTCCCACCTATGGCCGCTGATCGCCGATGCCTGTCTGGTCCATGACAGCCACCAGCCCGGCCATGGCGCCCCGTTCCCCGACCATCCCGGCGACCCGGCGGAGCATGCCGTCGGCCGGCGCATCGTATGATCCGGCCCCATCCTGTCCCCGCAATCCTGTCCAAGACGACCGGCGCCCGCGCCTGTTAGACTGCGGCATGGACCAGCAATCAGCACTAAACCGGACTCCGGCCGGCGGCGGCGATTTTGCCCGGCTGTGGCGGGAGGCGCGCTTCGACGGCATGGAATGCCTGAACGCCCGCTTCCAGCGCCACAGCTATGCCCCGCACACGCACGAGACCTATGTGGTCGGCGTCATCACCGCCGGGACAGAGCTGTACCGCTGCCGCGGTGCCGAGCGGGTGGCGCGGGCCGGACAGGTGGTGGTGCTGGACCCGGAGGTTCTGCATGACGGCCGCCCGGCTGAGGACGGCTATGCCTACCGCATGTTCTACCCGTCGGTGGCGCTGTTCGAACAGGCGATGGCGGACGCGCTGGGCCGGCCCGTCACCCCGCATTTCGCCGCGATGGAACTGGACGACCCGGAGCTGTTCCAGGCCCTGCGCGGCCTGCACCATGGGCTGGAGGGGCCGTACCGCGAGCCGCTGCGCACCGACACCGACGCGTTGCGTGCCTTCACCGCCCTGGCTTTGCGCCACGGCGACCTGACCGCTCGCCCGCGCGGCGTCGGGCAGGAGCCGGCGGCCGTCCGTCGCGCGCGGGAGTATCTGGACGCCCATCTCGACAGCCCGGTGGAACTGGCCGATCTGGCGGAGGCGGCGGGGCTCAGCCGCTTCCATCTGCTGCGCGTCTTCCGCGCGGCGGTGGGCACCACACCGCACGGCTATCTGACCGACCGGCGCGTCGCCCAGGCCAAGCGGCTGCTGGCCGGGCCTCTGCCGTTGGCCGATGTCGCGCTGGCCTGCGGCTTCTGCGATCAGGCGCATTTCAACCGGGTGTTCAAGGGCCGGGTCGGCGTCTCCCCCGGCCAATACCGGCGCGGCAGCAATCCCATCCAAGACGCGCCCGCCGCAGCCGCCTAGTTTCGCAGCCATGAGCAAGCACATGAGCATGGGCAGCATCGCCATACCGGCATCCCCGCGGCAGGAATTCGCGGCGGGCGTCGTCCATTGCCTGCCCATCGTGGCGGGTGCGGTTCCCTTCGGCTTCCTGCTGGGTAGCCTCGCCGCCAAGGCCGGGCTGTCGGCACTGGACATGGGGCTGATGAGCGCGCTGGTCTTCGCCGGCAGTTCCCAGTTCGTTGCGGTCGAACTGCTGGACAAGGGCAGCGCCGGACTGGCCGTGGTCGGCGCCATCCTGCTGGTCAATTTGCGCCACCTGCTGATGGGGGCGACGCTGGAGCCGCGCTTCCGCGGTGTTCCGCGCACACGGGCCGGGCTGGCGCTGTTCTTCATGACCGACGAGCAATGGGCGCTGGCGCTGCGCCGAGGACCTGAGCTGACCTTGGCCTACTGGTACGGTGTGGCGGCGACGCTGTATCTGGCGTGGCTCACCAGCACAGTGGCGGGGACGCTGGCTGGCGCGCTGATCGCCGACCCCGCGGCCTGGGGGCTGGATTTCACCTTCATCGCCGTCTTCCTCTGCCTGCTGGCCGGGTTCTGGCGCGGAGTCGGTTCGCTGCCGCCCTGGCTGGCGAGTGCCGCCGCCGCGCTGGCCGTCCATACGCTGTCGCCGGGTGGGACCTGGCACATCCTGGCCGGCGCCCTGGCCGGCGGAGCGGTCGCCGCCCTTCAAGCGAAGGGGCAGGGGAGGGCGCGCAATGCTTGAGTCGCTGCACCTGGACTGGAGCGTCTTCGCCATCGTGCTGGGTGGGGCGCTGGTCACTTGGATGACGCGGATCGGCGGGCCGTGGCTGATCGCGCGGATCCGGCCGGGCCGGGCGGCAAACGCCGCGCTGGAGGCGACGCCGGGCGCCGTTCTGGTCGCCCTGGTGGCACCCGCCGCCCTGTCGCGCCCGTCCGACGCGCTGGCCGCCGCTTTCGTCTGCCTGATCGCCCGGCGCGTGCCGATGGTGGTCGCCGTGGTGGGCGGCGTGGTCGCCGTGGTGGTGCTGCGCCGCCTGCTGTAGTCATTCTTGCAAACTGCCGTCTGGTGAAGCGCGTGGGGGATGCCTATAAGTCGGGGATGACCGACCCGATCTCCGCCCCCTCCGCGCCCGTGTCCACCCCGGCTGCTTTCGACCCGCACGCCCTGCCGCCGCTGCGCGACGTGATCGCGCGGTTCGGGCTGGAGGCGCGCAAGTCGCTGGGGCAGAACTTCCTGCTCGACCTGAACCTGACGGGGCGGATCGCGCGCTCGGCCAATCTGCCGGCCGGCACCACCGCCATCGAGGTCGGTCCCGGTCCCGGCGGCCTGACCCGCGCGCTGCTGGCGACCAATGCGGTGAAGGTCATCGCCATCGAACGCGACCGCCGCTTCATCGAAGCCTTGCAGGATGTCATCGAGGCATCGCAGGGCCGCCTGAGCATCGTCGAGGCCGACGCCCTGACCGTGGACCCGGAAGACCTCGCCCCCGCGCCGCGCGCCATCGTCGCGAACCTGCCTTACAATGTCGCGACCCCGCTTCTGCTCGGCTGGCTGGCGCGGATCGAGGCCTATGTCAGCCTAACCCTGATGTTCCAGAAGGAGGTCGCCGACCGGCTGGTGGCGAAGCCGGGCAGCAAAGCCTATGGCCGGCTGTCGGTCATCACCCAATGGCGCTCCGACGCCCGCGTCCTGTTCAACCTGCCGCCGCGCGCCTTCACCCCGCCGCCGAAGGTCGAATCGACGGTGGTCCACCTGACCCCGCGGGCGAACCCCGAACCGGCCGACTGGCGCGCGCTGGAACAGGTCACCGCCGCCGCCTTCGGCCAGCGCCGCAAGATGCTGCGCCAGAGCCTGAAGTCGCTGGGCAACGCCGAGGCCCTGCTGGAGGAAACCGGCATCGCCCCGACCGCCCGCGCCGAGGAGATCGACGTCGCCGGCTTCGCCGCGCTGGCCCGTGCCTTCCGCGCCCGCCACCCGCTGGAGCCGTCTCCGGAGACGCCGACATGATCCGGGTCAACCCCCGCATCAGCCTGGACGAGAGCGAATTGCAGGAGGAGTTCATCCGCGCCTCCGGCCCCGGCGGCCAGCACGTCAACAAGACTGAGACGGCGGTCCAACTGCGTTTCGACGTGCGCCACTCGCCGAACCTACCCGACCCGGTGCGCTATCGGCTGGAGCGGCTTGCCGGGTCCCGCCTGACCCAGGACGGCGTGCTGATCCTGGTGGCCGATCGCTACCGCTCGCAAATCCGCAACCGCGAAGACGCCCGCGAACGCCTGATCGACCTGATCCGCGAAGCCGCCGCCCCACCGCCGCCGCCGCGCCGCCCAACCAAGCCGACCAAGGGATCCAAGGAGCGGCGGCTGGAGGGCAAGGCCAAGCGGTCGGAGGTGAAGAAGATGCGCGGGAACGTTAACGACTGAGCGTTATTCGTTACAGCGCCATCTTTATCTCGACATCGTCAAAGTCCACCCGCAACCCGTCCTGATCATCGATCAGACCAGCTTTGTTCATGCCCCACGATAATCCGTTTCAGTGATGTGGTGAAGCCACATATGGCAATCAACCACATCGGGTTCGGCGCTGTCGTTGGAAGCGCTTCCCAAATACAGGCAACATGCCCGCCATGAGGCAGGGGCATTGGACGGTTCAACCATCCCGTGCCAGCCTTGCGTTTCGCTTGCCTGTGAAACATTTCCCGGTCCGGACAGGTCCGGGGTCGGAGACGTTCGATGAGTCATCCATCCGCCAGCGCCGCCCTGCCGTCGCCGACCTCGGCCCGGCTGTCCGTCGGGTTCGCCTGGGTTGGGCATTCGCTGATGCACATCGTGTCGGCGCTGTTCCTGACCATCGTGCTGGCGCTGGAAACCGAATGGAAGCTCTCCTATGACGAGCTGATCCGGCTGTGGACGCTGGGCGCCTTCATGATCGGGCTGGGGGCGCCGCTCGCCGGCTGGCTAGGCGACCGCTGGAGTTCGGCAGGCATGATCGCCGTCTTCTACCTGATGACCGGGGGCGGCGCGGTTCTGGCCGGGCTGTCGGACGGGCCGGAGATGCTGATGTGGTCGCTGGCCCTGCTGGGGCTGGGGGCGTCGATCTACCACCCCGTCGGCATGGCCTGGATGATGGCGAATGCCGAGAACCGCGGCAAGGCGATGGGCTGGCTCGGCCTGTTCGGCACCTTCGGCGTCGCCACCGCCGCCATCGTCGCCGGCAGCCTGACGCAATGGCTGAACTGGCGCATGGCCTTCATGATCCCCGGTGCAATCTGCATCGTGCTGGGCGTCATTCTGGCCATGCTGATAATAACCGGCGTCGTTCAGGACCGCCACGCCGACGTGAAGCCGCAGCCCAAGCCGTCGCGCGGCGACGTGGTGCGCGCCTTTTTCGTGCTGTCGCTGACCATGGTCTGCGCCGGGCTGATCTTCAACGCCATGCAGGTGGTTCTGCCCAAGCTGTTCGAGGCGCGGCTGGGCGGTTGGCTCGGCACCGGCACGCTGGGGGTCGGAGGGCTGGTGACTGCGGTCTACCTGATCTCCGCCCTGCCGCAGATGGTCGGCGGCGTGCTGGCCGACCGCCATTCGCTGAAGCGGGTCTACATGATTTGCCTGCTGGCCCAGATTCCGCTGATGGCCGCGGTCGCCGTTCTGGCCGACGTGCCGCTGGTGGCCGCCGCCGCCTTCGTGGTCATCGCTTCGCAGACGCAGATCCCGGCGGAGAACATGCTGCTGGCCCGCTATACCCCGGACAAGCACCGCGGGCTGGCCTTCGGCGCCAAATACATCCTGTCCTTCGGCGCCGGCCCGCTGGCGGTGCAACTGGTTGCCTGGGTCTATGAGCGCACAGGAGAGTTCACCATGCTCTACCTGACCCTGTCGGCGTTGGCCGCCATCGCCTTCGCCGCCGCCCTGCTGCTGCCCGACGACCGCCGCAAGGCCGAACCGGTGGCGGAGCCGTTGCCGGCGGCGGAGTGACGCCGGGGCATGGCGGGTCGGAGCATCGGGTTCGGCAGGCTTCGATTTTAAACCCTATACCATTGGCCGGTACGTCCCATTTTACCGAACCGCTCTTGCCGATCATGGCGGCGGACCCGTTTTTCGTTTATCGAACTCCGGATGATAATTTTCCGGGATGATGAGGCTAAGTATGAAGTTGCACGTCGGTGGGCATCAGAAACACCCGGATTGGAAGATCTTCGATATTGCACCCAGCGATATTACCGACTTCGTTGGAACCTGCACGGACATGAGCCAGTTTCCTGTCGGATCGGTCGAGGAAATCTATGCCAGCCATGTCCTCGAACACCTGAGCCATAACGGGGAGCTGGAATGTGCTCTGCGGGAGTTCCTGCGGGTGCTGAAGCCGGGTGGTCGGATCCGCATATCCGTACCCGATTTTTATGAAATCGCCCGCGCATTTTGTGCCGATGATCTGACGACCGGCGACCGGTTCAAGCTGTCGAGGCTCGCATTTGGTGGCCAGCGCAACGAATACGATCTGCACAAGATCGGATTCAGCTACGACATCCTGCAGCTTTTCCTGCAGGAAGTTGGTTTTTGCAATATTTCCCGCGTCGATCACTTCAATCTGTTTACCGACGCAAGCATGGGTAAGGTCGATCCGCGCCGCCAGGACGGTTCCATCTGCCGGACCATTGACGGAATGCGTTTCAGCATCAACGCGATCGCTTACAAGCCGGCAGTCTGACCGGTCCGGTGCCGGTGCACGGGGGCAGACGCGATCCTACTGCCTGCTCCGTGCACCGGCGGTTCCTCTTACGCAAGCGTCTTGTTCAGCGCCTGATCCAGGTCGGCGATGATGTCCTCCGGCGTTTCCAGCCCGATCGACAGGCGGATCACGTCGGGACCGGCGCCGGCCGAGGCCTGGGCCTCCGCCGACAGCTGGCGGTGGGTGGTCGATGACGGGTGGATGATCAGTGACCGGGCGTCACCGATGTTGGCGAGGTGGCTGAACAGCTCGACGCTCTCCACCACCTTCACGCCGGCCTCGAAGCCGCCCTTGACGCCGAAGGTCAGTACCGCACCGGCGCCGCGCGGCAGGTACTTCTTCGCGAGATCGCGGTACTTGGACGATTCCAGCCCGGCATAGCTGACCCAGCCGACCGCCGGGTGGCTTTCCAGGAACTGCGCGACCTTCAGCGCGCTTTCGGCGTGGCGCTGCATGCGCAGCGGCAGGGTTTCGATGCCGTTCAGCGTCAGGAAGGCGTTCATCGGCGCCTGGCTCGGCCCCAGGTCGCGCAAGCCCACCGCATGGCCGTGGATGGTGAAGGCGAGATGGCCGAAGGTCTCGTGGAAGCGCAGGCCGTGATAGCCGGGGTCGGGTTCGCTCAGCGCCGGGAACTTGCCGGACTTGCTCCAGTCGAACTTGCCGCTGTCCACCACCACGCCGCCGACCGAGGTGCCGTTGCCGGACAGGAACTTGGTGGTGGAATGCACCACCAGCGTGGCCCCCCACTGGATCGGGTTGATCAGGTAGGGGGTGGCGAGCGTGTTGTCGACGATCAGCGGGATGCCGGCCTCGTCGGCGATCTTGGCGATGGCCTCGATGTCGGTCACCACGCCGCCGGGGTTGGCGAGGCTTTCGACGAAGATGGCCTTGGTCTTCTCGGTCAGCGCCGCCTTGACGTTGTCCACGGTGTCGGTGTCGACGAAGCTCGGCTGCCAGCCGAAAGCGCGCGGGAAGCTGATGCCGAGCTGGTTCAGCGAGCCGCCATAGAGCTTCGTCGAGGCGACGATGTGGTCGCCGGGCGCCATCAGCGGGAACAGCGCCAGCAGCTGCGCGGCATGGCCGGACGAAGTCGCGGTGGCGCCGGCGCCGCCTTCCAGGTTCGCCAGCCGCTCTTCCAGCACCGCCACCGTCGGGTTGGTCAGGCGGGAATAGATGAAGCCGACCTTCTGCAGGTTGAACAGAGAGGCGGCGTCGTCGACATCTTCGAAGACGAAGCTGGTGGTCTGATAGATCGGCGTCTGCCGGGCGCCGGTCGCCGGGTCGGGTGCCGCACCGGCATGGATGGCGCGGGTCTCGAAGCCGAAGCTCTTCTGCTCAGTCATCTGCGTGATTCCCCCAATTTTTCAGATCAGCTTTTTGAACGATTTCGTCGGCGCCATGCGGCGCGTCACCAGCACGTTGGAATTGACCCCGATCCGGCCGATTTCGCCGTAGAGCCTTTGGATTTCCATCTTTGGGCAGCGGTCCATCACCACGGTCAGGCCGGCGGCTTGCGCCCGTGCCGCCGCCTCGTCGTTGCGGACGCCCAGCTGCATCCACACCACCTTGGCCCCGGCGGCGATCGCCTCGTCGGTTACCCCGCCGGCGGCGGCGGAGTTGCGGAAGATGTCGACCATGTCCGGCGGCTCCGGAAGGTCCTTGAGGCTGGCGTAGACGGGCAGGCCGAGAATGGTCTGGCCCGCCATCTTCGGGTTGACCGGTATGACCTGATAGTCCTTGTCGCGCAGGTACTTCATCACGAAGAAGCTGGCCTTCACCGGGTCGGCGCTGGCCCCCACCACGGCGACGCTCTTCACGCTGTCCAGCACGCCGCGCAGGAAGGCGTCGGTGTAGTCGGCCGGCTCGGTGATCTTTTGCCCGCTCATCTTGGGATCGGTCATCGGCCGCACCAGACCGGCGTGCGCTTGCCCAGGAAGGCGTCGATGCCCTCGGCGGCATCCTGCGCCATCATGTTCTCCGTCATCACCTTGGCGGCGTAGGCATAGGCGCCTTCCACGTCCAGGTCGATCTGGCGGTAGAACGCCTCCTTGCCGGTGGCGAGCGTCAGCGGCGATTTGGAGGCGATCTTGGCGGCGACGCCGTCCACCACCTCATCCAACTGGTCGGCCGGCACCGCGCGGTTGACAAGGCCGATGCGCTCCGCCTCCTCGGCGTCGATCAGGTCACCCAGCAGCAGCATCTCCATTGCCGCCTTGCGCCCGACCGCGCGGGTCAACGCCACCATCGGGGTCGAGCAGAACAAACCGATATTCACGCCCGGAGTCGCGAAGCGCGCCTCCTCCTCGCAATAGGCGAGGTCGCAGGTCGCCACCAGCTGGCAACCGGCCGCAGTCGCCACGCCGCGCACCTTGGCGATCACCGGCTGGCGGACGCGGTTGATCGTCAGCATCAGGCGGGAGCACTGGGTGAACAGCGCCTCGTAAAGCTCTCGCGACGGAGCGGCGCGCATTTCCTTGAGGTCATGCCCGGCGCAGAAGGCGCCGCCGGCCCCGGCCAGCACCACGGCACGCACGGAACGATCCTCGTGAATGGCGTCCAGCGCGTCCTGCAGCGCCGCCATCAGCCCCACCGACAGGGCATTGCGCGCCTTCGGCCGGTTCAGCGTCAGCGTGGCGATCCCATCGCGATCCTCGCGCAGGACCAGCGGTGCATGGAGATCGTGTGTCGAAACCGCGGCGCTCATGGTCGTTGTCCTCCCGTATTCCTTTGGTTGCGCACCGCCGGCAGCTTAACGCGCTAGGCCTATGGGTGACACGGGGAACCTGCAGGGCAGGGACAATGAGACGACAGGCCGATGTGGATTTCAACAGAAACGTATGTCTGAACCGCTTTAATGTCTTCTGTTTCAGTAGGAAAATTGCGTACAGAAATCCCTCTCCCAGGGTGGGAGAGGGGACTTCGGTTACGATGCCTTGGCGGTCTTCTTCTTCGGCGCGGCGGCTTCCGCCGGAGCGTCCTTGGCGGCCTTGGCCTTCGTCGCCTTCTTGGCGGCGGGCTTCTTCGCGGCGGTTTTCGCCTTGACGGGCTTCTCAGCCTCCGCGCCCTCGACCTTGGCCGGTTCGGCGTCCTTCGGCGTCTTGCCCTTCTTGGCGGCGTCCTTGGCAACCTTGGCGTCGATCAGTTCCAAAGCCTGTTCCAGCGTGACGCTGTCCGGCTCGGTTCCCTTGGGGATCGAGGCATAGACGCTGGCGTGCTTCACATAGGGACCGAAGCGGCCGGAGCCCATGGTGATCGGCTTGCCGGTCTTCGGGTGGTCGCCCAGCGTCTTGGCCGGGGCCGACGCTTTCTTGGCCGCGCCGGCCAGCAGGTCGACGGCACGGTTGATGCCGACGGTCAGCACGTCGTCATCGGGCGTCAGCGACTTGTAGACGCTGCCATGCTTCAGGTACGGACCGAAGCGGCCGATACCGGCGCTGATCTCCTCGCCGGTCTCCGGGTGGTTGCCGATGGCCCGCGGCAGGGCCAGCAGCTTCAGCGCGGTGTCGAGATCGACATCCGTCGCCGCCATGCCCTTGGGCAGCGACACCCGCTTGGGCTTGGGCGTGTCGTCCTTCTTCTTTTTCTTCGCCTTCGGCTTCTTGCCGTCGGCGGCAGGCTCCTCGATGGCCGGTTCCTCCGGCGGAGCGACCGCCGCGGTGGGGGCCGGGCCGAGCTGGATGTAGGCGCCGTACGGGCCTCGGCGCACCGTCACCGGCAGGCCGGTCTCCGGATCGTTGCCCAGCTCGCGCGGGCCTTCCTGCGCCTCGCCGTTCTCGTCGTTGGCGACGGCCAGCGGCCGGGTGTAGCGGCATTCCGGATAGCGCGAGCAGCCGATGAAGGCGCCCATCTTGCCCAGCTTCAGCCCCAGCCGGCCTTCGCGGCAAACCGGGCAGACTCGCGGGTCATGGCCGTCTTCGGTGGCGGCGGGGAAGAAATGGGCGCCCAATTCGTTGTCGAGCGTGGTCAGCACCTGGGTGATCGTCAGATCCTTGGTGCCGTTCACCGCCACGTCGAAAGCGGTCCAGAAATCGCGCAGGACGGTCTTCCAATCGATCTTGCCATCGGAGATCTCGTCCAGCTGGTTCTCCAGCTCCGCCGTGAAGTTGTACTCCACATAGCGGTGGAAGAAGTTCTCCAGGAAGGCGGTCACCAGTCGGCCGCGGTCTTCCGGGATGAAGCGCCGCTTGTCCAGCCGAACGTAATTGCGGTCCTGCAGCACCTGCAGGATCGACGCATAGGTGGACGGGCGGCCGATCCCCAGCTCTTCCAGCTTCTTGACGAGGCTGGCTTCGGAATAGCGCGGCGGCGGCTGGGTGAAATGCTGGTCCGGGACGATGTCGCCGCGGGAAAGGTCGTCGCCCTGGTCCATGGCCGGCAGGCGGCGTTCCTGCTGGTCGTCCTCGGCGGCGTCGTCACGGTCCTCCTGATAGACCTTCAGGAAGCCGTCGAACACGACGATGGAGCCGGTGGCGCGCAGCACCACGTCCTTCGACGGGCTGGCGATGTCCACCGCCACCTGATCCAGCACGGCGCTTTCCATCTGGCTGGCCAGCGTGCGCTTCCAGATCAGTTCATAGAGCCGCAGCTCGTCCTGGCCCAGATAGCCGGACACCGATTCGGGGCGGCGCTGAAGGTCGGTCGGTCGGATGGCCTCGTGGGCCTCCTGGGCGTTCTTGGCGGCGGTCTTGTAGACGCGCGGCTGGGCCGGGACGTAACGCTCGCCATAGTGCGAGCCGATCAGGCTGCGGGCGCCGTCGATGGCCTCCTGCGACAGGCTGACACCGTCGGTTCGCATATAGGTGATGAGGCCGACCGTCTCGCCGCCGATGTCGACGCCCTCATACAGCTTCTGCGCCGTGCGCATGGTGCGGGTGGCGCCGAAGCCCAGCTTGCGCGAGGCTTCCTGCTGCAGGGTGGAGGTGGTGAAGGGCGGCGACGGGTTGCGGCGGCTCTGCTTGCGCTCGACCTGCGAGACGGCGAAGGTCTGCGGGCGGATCTTCGCCACCGCGGCCTCGGCCGCCTCCTGGTTGGGCAGGCCGAACTTGTCGAGCTTCTTGCCGTCCAACTGGGTCAGCGACGCGGTGAAGGAGGACCCGGCCGGCGTGGTGAAGCCGACCGCGATCGACCAGTATTCCTGCGGCTTGAAGACCTCGATCTCCGACTCGCGCTCGCAGATCAGGCGCAGCGCCACCGACTGCACGCGGCCGGCCGACTTGGAGCCGGGCAGCTTGCGCCACAGCACCGGCGACAGGGTGAAGCCCACCAGATAGTCCAGCGCCCGGCGCGCCAGATAGGCGTCGACCAACTCCTGCGACACGGCGCGCGGGTTGGCCATCGCGGTCTGGACGGCGGACTTGGTGATTTCGTTGAAGGTGACGCGCTGGACGTCGCGATTGTCGGACAGATGCTTTTCGCGAAGGAGTTCGGACAGGTGCCAGGCGATGGCCTCTCCCTCGCGATCCGGGTCGGTTGCGAGGTAGATGCGGTCGGCCGACTTCACCGCCTTGGCGATCTCGTCGATGTGGCGCTTGGAGCGGTCGCCCAGTTCCCATTCCATCGCGAAGTCTTCATCCGGGCGCACCGAACCGTCCCGCGCCGGAAGGTCGCGGACATGGCCGAAGCTGGCGATGACGGTATAGTCGTCGCCCAGATACTTGTTGATGGTCTTCGCCTTGGCCGGCGATTCGACGATGACGACGTTGCTGCCCGGCAAGAAACCAGCCCTTCGCGTATGCCCACTCAAACCACGGCGATGCCGATCAGGCGAGAGAGACCTGATGACCGGGAAGACGCTGGACTCGGCCGGCAAGCTCAAGTTCCAGAACCACGGTCAGCACCACCGGAGCGGACAATTGGCACCCGCGAACGAGTTCGTCAATGGTGACGGGCGAGTGGCCCAGGTTTTCCAGCACCACGGCGCGTGCCTTGGTCAGGTCGGATTCGTCCGGTTCCGCCGCAGGGGCGGGGGTATGGAGGGGGGCGCTGAACAGATCGCGCTGCCGTTCCGCCAGCATCGGAGGCCGCAGATTCTCGATGGCGCGCAGCACGTCGTCGGCCCGTTCCACCAGCGTGGCTCCCTGGCGTAGCAGGTTGTTTGTGCCATGGCAGCGCGGGTCGAGCGGTGAGCCCGGCACCGCCATCACCTCGCGCCCCTGTTCCAGAGCCATCCGCGCGGTGATGAGAGAGCCGGAGCGCAACGCAGCCTCCACCACCAGTACGCCCAGTGACAGGCCGGAGATCAGGCGGTTGCGGCGGGGAAAATGGCGGGCCTGCGGCTGGGTGCCGATGGGGCTTTCCGCCACCACGACGCCCTGCGCCACGATGTCGCGGTAGAGCCCTTCGTTCTCGGGCGGATAGACCACGTCGATGCCGCCGGCCAGCACCGCGGCCGTCCCGCCGGCCAGCGAGCCGGCATGGGCGGCGGTGTCGATTCCGCGGGCAAGGCCGGAGACGACCAGCAGCCCGGCCGCCCCGAGTTCGCGCGCCAGCGATTCGGCGAACTTCTTGCCGTTCAGCGAGGCATTGCGCGCGCCGACGATGGCGACCGCGCGCCGACGCAGCAGATGGGCGTGTCCGGCGACCGAGATCACCGGCGGCGCATCGTCCACCGCAGCCAGTGGTTCCGGGTAATCGGGTTCGCAGGCGCAGAGCAGCCGGGCGCCGAAACGCCTGTTGGCCTGCATCTCCCGCTCCGCTTCGGCCTTGGAGGCGACCCGCAGCGGCTTGGCCCGCCCACCGCGCCGCGCCAGATCCGGCAGGGCATCCAGCGCCCTGGCGGCGCTGCCATACTGCTCCAGCAGGCGATGAAAGGTGATCGGCCCCACGTTCTCCGTACGGATCAGGCGAATCCAGTCGATCCGTTCGGCGTCGGTCAAGGGATGGCGCGGTTGTGTCATGCTCAGAGTTAATACAACCATCCGATGGTGTGCACAACATGCATTCGCATGAAATGGCGCTTCGTACGACGCCTATGCGCCTGCTTGTGTGGGGTGCGCTGCGTGTCCGGTGCGTATGTCGCGTCCGGTCGCCTTCGAGAACCGTTCCGCTTGCTCTGTTTTGGTTGTTGCGGCATCGAGACATGAACAATGTGCTGCGAAGCAACATTGTTTCCAGCCCTATGCACTCAACCAAAGATAATACTGCAGCTTGAGCGGCGATACTTATTTGATGGGATATTGGCTGAGTCGTGGAACTTCATCGTATATTTCGGAGTCTTAAATATAATGTCACATGATGTCGGGGTTATCCTTATGGATTTCTCGTAAATTGCCGGTATGATCCGAACCATACCAGGGTAATCACGAGGGAAGGCCGATGTTCGGACGGGCGAAGATCAATCATGCGCTCGGGCGCAAGATGGCGGCGCTCGATGCGCTGCGCGCCAGGGTGATGGTGGCGGACGAAAATCTGACCATCGTCCACGTCAACCCTGCCGTGGTGACGTTGCTGCGCGAGGCGGAGAGCGACCTGCGCAAGGATTTGCCGCGTCTGGACGTCAATCGTCTGGTCGGCAGCAACATCGACGTGTTCCACAAGAACCCGAGCCACCAACGTGGACTGCTGTCGTCGCTGACCAAGCCGTATGCCGCCACCATCAAGGTCGGCGGACACCAGTTCGACCTGCTGGTCACGCCGCTGACCGAAGACGGGCGGCGCATCGGCTTCGTCGTCGAATGGGCCGATGCCAAGGAACGGCTGACAAACCTCGACTACGCTGCGCAGATGGCGGCGATCAACCGGTCGCAGGCGGTGATCGAGTTCACGACCGAGGGCATCATCACCAAGGCCAACGACAATTTCCTGAAGGTGATGGGCTATCGCCTGGAGGAAGTCGTCGGCAAGCACCACAACATGTTCGTCGAGCCGGCCTATTGCGACAGCGCCGATTACGCCCGTTTCTGGGACACCCTGCGGCGCGGGGAATTCCAGGCGGCGCAATACAAGCGGATCGGCAAGGCCGGCAAACCGGTGTGGATCGAAGGCGCCTACAACCCGATCCTCGACGAAAAGGGCCGGGTCGTCAAAGTGGTGAAGTTCGCGGTCGACGTGACCGCGCAGGTCTCGCTCCTGAACAACCTGAAGCTTCTGATCGACAAGAGTTTCGGCGAGATCGACCAGGCCCTCCACCTGTCGATGGGGGAGGCGCATTCCGCCAACGACGCCGCCGGCTCGACCTCGGCCAGCGTCCAGGCGGTGGCGGCGAGCGCGGAGGAGCTGGTCGCCTCCATCGGCGAGATATCCCAAAGCATGACGCGCGCCCGCTCGGCCACCGACGGTGCCTTCGACCGCACCGTGGCCGTGGCGGAAAGCACCGACCGTTTGGCCGCCGCCGCCCAGGCGATGAACGGCATCGTCGGGCTGATCAACAGCATCGCCGGCCAGATCAATCTGCTTGCGCTGAACGCCACCATCGAGGCGGCCCGTGCCGGCGAGGCCGGCAAGGGCTTCGCCGTGGTGGCGTCGGAGGTGAAGAACCTCGCCAATCAGGCCGGGAAGGCGACCGAGCAGATCTCCGCCGAGATCGAAGGCATCCAGTCGACCTCGACCGAGGTCGCCAACGCGCTGAGCGCCATCCGCGAAGCCGTCGCGGTGGTGCGGGAACATGTGACCGGCACGGCATCGGCGGTGGAGGAGCAGAGCGCCGTCACGCAAAACATGTCGTCCAACATGCAGAGCGCGTCCGCCGCCGTGGCGACGGTGACCTCCAACGTCGCCGCCATCTCCACCGCCGTCAGTCAGGTGGCCGGTGCGGTCGGACGGACGAAGGAAGCGGCGCACGTCCTGGTGCGGTGATGCGAAGCCGGGCCGGGTGCCGTGACGGACGGCGCCCGGCCCGCCGCATCCCTCAGCCCTCGTGGAACACCGGCCGGCGTTTCTCGAAGAAGGCGGTGATGCCCTCCTTCGCCTCGCCATGGTGCAGGGCCTCGACGAACAGGTCGCTTTCGCGGGCAAGCTGGGTGGCGAAGCTGCCATAGGCCAGTTCCATCAGCTTCTTCGCCCGGCCCATGGCGCCGGCCGGCCCCTCGGCAATGGTCTGCGCCCAGGCGGTCGCCTCGTCCAGTGCCCGGCCCGGCGCGGTGACGCGATTGACCACACCGGCGGCATGCAGGCGCGCGGCATCGACCGGGCCGCCGGTCAGCATCAGTTCTGCATAGAGCTGCGGCGGCAGCGCACGGGCGAGCGAGGCGGAGGCGCCGCCGTCGGCAGTCAGCCCGACCCTGACATAGGCGGTCAGGAACTGCGCATCCGCCGCCGCGACGATCAGGTCGCAGGCCAGCGCCAGCGAGAAGCCGGCACCGGCGGCCGGCCCCTCCACCGCGGCGATGATCGGCTTGGGGCATTCGCGCATGGATCGGACCCAGCCGTGGAAGCGCTCGATCCCGTCCCGGTTCTCCGACCGCGAGCGGCTGCCGTGGTGATAGAGGTTGTTCAGGTGCCCGCCGCTGCTGAAGGCGCCGTCGGCGCCGGTCAGCACGATGGCGCCGATGCCGGGGTCGTGCGTCGCCTCGTCCAGCGCGTCGCGGCCGGCGGCCATCATCTTCAAGCCCAGCGCGTTGCGGGTGCCGGCATCGCTCATGGTCAGCACCATGACGCGCCCCTGGCGGTCCACCGTCATGCTGCCGGTATCCTGACGTTCGTTCATGGTCGTTTCTTCCCCGGTTGTCATTGCCCGGCGAAGGGACCCTCGCCGGGTGGTAGAGCCACTGTGCCAGCCGGTGACCGGCGCTCCAATCCGTCCGACCGGTATAGGAGGACCCCGAGCGGCGCGGGAAACGGCTGTTCTTCGCCAATACCCCTTCTTACATTGGGGTGAGACTTATCGCCGCGTGGAACGGCGGCACCGAACAGCGGGGGCAGGGGATGGCGCTGGCGCTGGACCGGCATGGCCGGAGTGGAGGAACTGGGCCGGTCGCCGTCGCGCCCATCCCGCCCTATGCCAACCGCACCGTCATCCTTGTCTGCGTGCTGGCCTTCGTCCTGCGGCTGCCGCCGGAATCCTTTGCCTTCGTCCCCGCCTATTTCTTCGGAACGGTCGAACTGGCGGGGCCGCTGCCCACCGGCGCGCTGTGGCGCGGGCTGTTCGGGCATGTGCTGATCCATGGCGACCTGACGCATCTGGTCTCCAACATGGCCGTGCTCTGGCTGTTGGGCGACGTGGTGGAGCGGGAGGCCGGGCATCTCCGCTACCTGTCGCTGTTTCTCACCGGAATGGTGGCGGCGGCGCTGACCGAGGGACTGCTTGCCGTCGACCGGATGGCGCCGCTGATCGGGGCGAGCGGGGCGATCTGTGCCCTGATGGGCGCCTTCCTGTGGATGCGGCCGCGCTTCGGGCTGCTGTCCCGGCGCTTGCCCCGGAGGCTGGTGCAGGGGGTGATTCTGGCTTTCGCCTTGTTGAACGCGGCTATGACGCTGATACCGCTGAACGCCGACTCGCCGCTTGCCGAGGTCGGCTGGGCCGCGCATGCGGGCGGGCTGGCGGCCGGACTGCTGTTGGGCGGCGTGCTGTTGTGCCTGCATCCCAAGCATCGTCGGCCGATTGGCGTTCCTTGAGCGCTCGCGATTCTCTCCCGTCGCCGATCGTGAAGCGCATGTTGGGGTGAGGCGTTGGCGTCGGCGTGAAAAAGCACTATTTTCGGCGAAGGCGCGCTGAGGTCGTGACCCCCGGCGCGCCGACCCGATCAGCGGTTCAGGTACTCAAGCACCAGCTTGACCACCTGCAACAGCAGGATCAGGAGAGTGAGGATTTTGTCCATCCTCTTGCTCTCCGTTGGTGCGGCGCGGGCGTTGGCCGTTCCGCCGCCCCGACCGCGCGGCAAACATGCCAAGCATCCCATCCCGTTGGAAGCCGCAAGTTGCATGCGATCGCGTGTGCTCGCCTTTGTGTGCGTACGAGGCGATTGCAGGTGGCGCAGCCGATGGCCTGTCTCGGACTTGGTGTGGATGAACGAAAGTAGGGGTGGGTGCCATTCCGCGCGTCGCATATATCATCGGTACACGTAACCATTCAGATGACGGCAAGACGGTTCCGCGGTTGATCGATGCGGCTGATGGATGCTCTCAGGAGCGGACGCCAGTCTTCGTTTCTTCCGGCGATGCATTGCATTGAAAATCCGGCAGAGGGTGACGGACTTCCGTCGCCGTATCAGTCGCGCGAGCGCGCTGTATTTCCCACGCGATGGAATAGGGCGGGAATGGAAGCCATGCATTTTGACGAATTGCCCAACGGCCTTCGCGATTTTTAGGATTGTTCAGGCACAAAAGTGTCTTCTGTTCGGCAAATGGCGTCACCGTTCAACCGGCGCCATGGCCATAACAATGAGGAAACGTTCATGAAGCGTCGTTCCTTCCTGACCTCCGCCGGTGTCGGCGTCGCCGCCAGCACCCTGGCGGCCCCCGCCATCGCGCAGACCCAGCCGGAAATCCACTGGCGTCTGGCGTCCAGCTTCCCCAAGAGCCTGGACACCATTTACGGCGGCGCCGACACCATCGCCGCCCGCGTCGCCGCGGCCACCGACGGCAAGTTCCAGATCCGTCCCTTCGCCGCCGGTGAACTCGTTCCGGGCCTGCAGGTTCTGGACGCGGTGCAGAACGGCACGGTCGAATGCGGCCACACCGCCAGCTATTACTATGTCGGCAAGGATCCGACCTTCACCTTCGACGCGACGGTGCCCTTCGGCCTGAACGCTCGCCAGCAGAACGCCTGGATCTACAATGGCGGCGGCATGGCGCTGCTGCGCGAGTTCTTCGACGGCTACGGCGTCGTGAATTTCCCGGCCGGCAACACCGGCGTGCAGATGGGCGGCTGGTTCCGCAAGGAGATCAAGACCGTCGAGGATCTGAAGGGCCTGAAGTTCCGCATCGGCGGCTTCGCCGGCCAAGTCCTGGCCAAGCTGGGCACCGTGCCGCAGCAGATCGCCGGCGGCGACATCTATCCGTCGCTGGAAAAGGGCACCATCGACGCCGCCGAGTGGATCGGCCCGTACGACGACGAGAAGCTCGGCTTCAACAAGGTCGCCAAGTACTATTACTATCCGGGCTGGTGGGAAGGCGGTCTGACCGTCTCGCTGCTGGTCAACAAGCAGCAGTGGGAACAGCTGCCCAAGCAGTACAAGGCCGTCCTGGAGGCCGCCTGCTTCGAGGCCAACGTGACCATGGCCGCCAAGTACGATGCCGAAAATCCGGCGGCGCTGAAGCGTCTGGTCGGCGGCGGCGCCCAGCTGCGCCCCTTCCCGCGCGACGTGATGGAAGCCTGCTACAAGGCCGCCACCGAGCTGTATGACGAAACGGCGAAGACCAACCCAAAGTTCGCCAAGATCTACGAGCCGTGGAAGAAGTTCCGCGACGACGAGTATCTGTGGTTCCGGGTGGCCGAGAACTCCTTCGACAACTTCGCCTTCACCGCCGGCCTGAAGCGCTGACGGCAGAAAGCCGGAATTAGTCAGTTTCGACTGTGGCCCCCGCATCCCCTCCCGGATGCGGGGGCTTTCTTTCTTCAGGTGGAGCGGCCAGGTGCCAAAAGATTGGCGATCATGGTCTGTACCACCTCGTCATTCTGATTGAAGGTGGTGGTCTTCACCCGCAGCACGCCCTGGTCGGGGCGCTTGGCGGAGCGGCGGGCCTCGATCACCTCCATCTCGATGCGCAGCACGTCGCCGGGCCGGGTCGGGCGGGGCCAGCCGATGGAATCGACGCCCATGCCGATATAGCCGCCCGCCAGTTCGGCGTTGCTGCCCACGATCATCCGCATGGTCATCCCGGCGGTGTGCCAGCCGCTGGCCGCCAGCCCGCGGAACAGCGTGTCCTTCGCCGCGTCGGGGTCCAGGTGGAAGGGCTGTGGGTCGAACTTCTCGGCATAGGCGACGATTTCCGCCGCCTCGACCGTCAGCGGCCCGCCGGCGAAGCGGTCGCCCACCGTGACATCCTCGAAATAGCGCATCCCCCGGAACTCCGATCATTGTGGTGGTCAGGTCCGGATCGCCCGGCGATGATACAGACCTGTCTCTTCATTGCGATGGTAGAGACAGGTCTGTATCATTGTCAACGGCGGGCTTGAACCCGGCCGTTCGGAACGGATGGGGTGGGAATGGCAGAGGCGACGAGCGCAAGGAAGCCGGCGCGGGAGCGGATTCTCGATACGGCGGCGGAACTGTTCTATCGCGAAGGCATCCGCGCCGTCGGTATCGACACCATCATCGCCAAATCCGGCGTCGCGAAGATGAGCCTGTACCGGAATTTCGAGTCCAAGGACGATCTGGTCTGCGCCTATCTGGAGCGCAGCATCGCCCAGCATGGCGCGTGGTGGGACCGGGTGGTGGCCCGCCATCCCGGCGACCCGCGCGCCCAGATGAAGGCGCTGTTCGTGGCGCTTGCCCACTGGATCGATCATCCGAAATTCCAGGGCTGCCCCTTCACCAGTGCCGCCGCCGAACTGCGCGACCCCGCCAGCCCCGCCCGTGGGGTGGCCTTGGCCCACAAGCGCATGGTCCGCGACCGCCTGCACAGGTTGGCGGTGGCGGCCGGAGCCGACGATCCGGACCGGTTGTGCGCCCAATTGCAGTTGCTGATGGAAGGCGCCTATGCCGCCGGGCGCGCGCTGGACCTGGGACCGGCCAACGACGCGGTGGCAAGCGCGGCTGCGACACTGATCGACGGGGCATGTGGGCAGGCGCGGCCATAGGCGACGGATGCCCGGCCTCAATCGCCCCAAACGCAACAAAGCGCCGCAGGGTCAGCCCCGCGGCGCTTGGTCAACTCCGTGTGCGCTGCCTCAGTCGGCGCCGATGCGGTCGCGGACGGGCTGGCCGGGACGGTAATCCTGCAGGCGGGTGGCGCGCAGGCCGCGCATGCCGTGGCTGTCGATCAGCCGCTGCCAGGACAGGAATTCCTCCACCGACAAGGTGTAGCGGCGGCAGGCCTCCTCCAGGCTTATCAGGCCCGAACGGACGCCGGCGACCACTTCCGCCTTGCGGCGCATCACCCAACGCTTGGTGTCGGGCGGGGGAAGGTCGTTTTCGGTCATGGGACGCCCCTCAGGACCAATGACCGATGCACCGGCTGCAGAGTCGTCGCCGATGTCGAGTTCGATGAGTGCCATGCGCGGACGCTCCAACCCAAACTGTGGATTCCACGATTTCGGGGTACTGTATGCGCCGGCACTTAACAAATGCCTAAACGAAAGGGTTAACTTTTTATCGGGTGGTAGTTGCCTGACCGAACGGATGGGGGCGGTGGCGACGCCCCGTCCGGCAAGCGGACCGACAATCCGTATGTGCAACGAGTCCCGATCAATAGACGGTGGTCAGCTTCGACAGCGGGACTTCGCTGGTGCCGATGTTCAGCACGGTTTCGCCGTCCTTGTTGCTGCCGATACCGGCGACGGTGCCGAAGGTGTAGGTGGTGGTCTTGATGGTGTCGTTCTTGTTCTCCGCCACCGGCGCCACGTTCATGCGATAGGTGCCGGGCTGCACCGCACGGCCGTTGTTGTCCTTGAAATCCCAGCTGACCGCATGCTTGGTGCCGGCGGTGGTCTCGCCCGGCATCGAGCGGATGATGTTGCCGTTGGCATCCAGGATGTCGACGCGCACCGACTTGGCCGAGGTTTCCAACTCGTAGCCCAGCGGCGCCTGGGCCATGCCCTGGTTGTACTGGAAGCTGTCGCCCTCGAAGGCGACGGTGCGGCCGAGATAGGCGAGGTTGGTCGACGCGGTGCCTGCCGACTGCAGCTGAACCAGCTTGTCCAGGCGGCTGTTGGTGCCGATGTTCTGCTCGACGTTGGCGAAGTCGACCAGCTGCTTGGTCATGTCGTTGGTGTCGAGTGGCTTCAGCGGGTCCTGGTTCTTCATCTGCGTCGTCAGCATGGTGAGGAACGTCTGGAAATTGTCGCCGAGGCCCTTGGTCGCCGACGCGGTCTTGTCGGCATCGGTCTGCGGAGTCTTGGCTGTTTCGGACGCCGACTTCGACCCGGTGGACAGGCCACCCGAATAGGTACCGTACTGGTTCAGGGTCGGGCTGGTGGTGTTGGTCGTCGTGGTCATGGCGGTCGTCCTTCGTTGGCCTTGCGGCCGATATCTCTCATGTGACGGTGGGCTGCGGCGGGATGGCCGCCGGCGTCGCCGTCAGGCGCGGATGTCGACGCGCCCGTTGCCGAGCGTTGCCGTGTAGACGGCGCTGTCGGTCCCGTCATCGTCGCCACCCCCGCCGAAGCCGCGGCCGCGCCGACCCGATCCACCGTTCTTGCCGTCGCCCCGGCCGTCGCCGGCGAAGGGATTGCCCTCGCCGCGCAGGCTGAAGTTCAGGCTGTTCGAGTCCGTCTGCAGTCCAGCGTCTTGCAAGGCGCGTTCCAGGCTGCGGCTGTCGCGCTGCAGAAGTTCGAGGGTCTGCGCCTTTTCCACCGCGACCATCGCATTGACCCGGCCATCGGCGCCGATGTCCAGTTTGATGTCGATACGGCCAAGCTCGGCCGGATGCAGGTTGATGGTGAACTGGTCGACCTCCTCGCCGACATTCTTCTTGATGTGGACGGCGATCTGGTCTTGCACGCCCATCGGCATGCCGGCACCGCGCGACGGGCGGAGCGTCGCGGTCGCCTGCGGCTGGTCCAGGCCCGGAATGCCGCCGTGAGCACCTTCCATTGCGGCCAGGGCCGGGTGGGTGTGCGGGCTGGCGGTGGAAGTGCCGGCCGTCCCGCCGGCCGCACCGGCCGCATCGATTCCCTCCAGCGTCGCGGCGGCCGTACCCGTCGCAGCGGTCGTGACGGCTTCCGCCACCGGGGCGGTCGGCGTTGCCGGCGGGATCGGCTGCTGTTGCATGGCCTGAGCCTGGGGCTGGGCGTCGTTCCGGCCGCCGCCCTCGCTTCCGGCATGCTTGCCGTTCTGCTTGGCTTCGCCCGTCTTGGCCTTGGCTGTGGCCAGCAGATCGGCGAAGCGGTCGGGCAGGGCGACGTCATCGTCGCTCGGCAGGGCTTCGGTGCCGGCATCGGCCTGGGACACGTCCGCGGTCTTCGCGGCGTCGCCATCCACGGCACCGCCCTTGCCGGCGGCCTTCGCGGCGGCATCGGCACCGGCAGTCTGTCCGCCCGCCATCGCCCCGGCAGCGGCGGCCTGCGCCTGGGCGAGCTGGGCGGCGGGATCGAGGGCGCCGGCCATTCCGGTCCCCGCGGCCCCGGCCGTCGCAACGTCGTCGGCGCCCGCCTCGTCGGTGGCATCCTTCGTCGCGGCCTGTCCGGCCGGCATCAGTCCGGCGAGGATCAGATCGCTGGCCTGCGGCACCGGCTGCGGCGGCGCCGGCTGAGCGGCCGGAGGCTGTCCGGTGGTGGACTGGTCGTCGGGCTGGGCCTGTTCGTCGGCTGCGGCGTTCGGTTCGCCGTCGCCTGTGGCATCGGCCGACGCGGTTTCGCTCTGACCGGCATCCTCAGTTGAAGCGGTGGCATCCTCAGTCGCAGCGGCTTCGTCGGCCGCCACGGTCTTGGTGTCGTCCGTCTTCGCCGCGGCAGTCTTGGATGAATCCGCCTTCGCCCCCTCTGCCTTCGGATCCTTCGCCGGCTTTTCGGCTCCGGCCGGCCGGCGGTCGTCCTGTCCGGCCTGAACCTTGCGGTCGTTGCCGGCCTTGGCGGTCTTCGGCTCCGGAGCGCGGGCGGTGTCGGCGGCGTCGGTGGCCGGACGGGCGGCCTGTGCGGTGCGGTCGCGGGTCAGGTCCGGTTTCGGTTCGGCGCGCACCGGCTGCTTGCGCTGGGCCTCCGCCCTGCGGGCGTCACTGGCCTCCTTGGCAGCGTCCTTGGCCGCGTCCTTCGCGGAGTCGCGTGCCGCCGCATCGGCCTGCTCGCGCTTGCGCGCGGCGGCGTCGGTCAGCATGCGGTCCATCATCTTGGAAAACAGGTCGTTCTTCGCCTCCGTCCCTTGCGTCTGCTGGGACTGGCTGAGACCGTCGAACAAGGACGCGGCGATGTTGTTCGATTGGACTTCCATGGAACGGCCTCTCAGGGACGGCGGAACGCACCGACGGCGATGCGGAGAAACCAATGCAACAGGCGGGCCAGTTGCAACCCCACGCCATTGGACCATCCATGCGGCGCCGGGCGGCAGTTCCGGCCCCATGGCGTGGGCCCGACCGGCAATTTCCGCCGGGTGCGGTGCGTTTCTTGCCGCCGCGGCCCGATCCTGAGGAAAGTCCCCCCAAAGAAAAAGGCCGCCCCGATGGCAGGGCGGCCGTCCGAAAAATCTCGGCAGTCACGGATGAAGGCTGTTCGGATCAAAGCCGGGTGTTCAGCGCCGCCGAGGTGCGCGGCCCGCTGGGCGGCGGGGAATAGCCGCGGCCCCCGCCCATGTGGGCGGAATAGGCGGTGGTCGGCGCCTTCTGCTGGCGGGTGATGACGGTGACGACGGTGTCGACCATCACCTTCTGCGCCTCGCCGCCGATGCGCAGGGCCTCCGCATTGTCGGCGGTGGCGGCATAGAGCTTGCCGGTCGCATCCTTCAGCGCGGTCTTCATCTCCTGCGGCAAGCCCATCAGCCCTTCGCGGTCGACGCGCAGCATGCGGCTGATCTCTTCATAGACCAGGGTCATCGGCTGCTTGTCCTTGACGATCTGCGTCAGCTCCTTGGCCGGGCGGCGGGCACGGACGGCGGCGGCCTCGCGTTCCAGCAGGGCGGTCAGGCGGCCCATCAGCTCGACCAACGCCACCGCGCGTTCCTGCGCGTTCTTCGGCAGGTTGGCGGCCGGCTTGGCCGGCTGGGGGAAACGGACGTCGACCTTATCCATGGCTGGCCTCCTGGGCGCGAAGAAGCTCTGCGTAAACCTGCTTGGCGATGCCGAAGCCGCCGCGCTGGGTGATCTGTTTGCCGAACTGCTCGACCAGCATCGGCCGGAACATTTCCTCGCCGCTCCCGCCGCCGAAGGTCTCGTCGGTCTGGATCCCCTCGAACATCGGGCTCAGCATCTGCGACGCGAACTGGCTCTCGAACTCATTGGCGGACTTGCGCAGCTGGGCAAGCTTTGCCGGGTCGGTCTTGGCCTCCAGATCGGAAATCTTTGCCAGGGTCCGCACGCCGTATCCGGCGGCCTGGGCGCGCTCGACAAGCGAGGCGCTGCGCGGGGCCGATGCGGCGGAAAGGGCGGGGCTCATAGACATCAGATCACCTCGATCTCGGCTTGCAGGGCTCCGGCGGCCTTGATCGACTGGAGAATGGCGATCATGTCCCGCGGTCCCACCCCAAGCGCATTCAAGGACTGTACCAACTCCTGCAACGTCACCCCGGCATTCATCACGGCGAGGCGGTTGTTGGACTGTTCGTCGACCTGGATGTCGGTGCGCGGCACCACCGCGGTCTGGCCCTGGCTGAAGGGGCCGGGCTGGCTGACCTGCGGGGTTTCGGTGATGCGGATGGTCAGGTTGCCCTGGGCGATGGCGACGGTGGAGATGCGGACGTTCTCGCCCATCACGATGACGCCGGACTTCTCGTCCACCACCACGCGGGCGACCTGATCAGGTGTGATGCGCAGCTGTTCGATCTCCGTCACCAGCCCCACCACGTCGCCGCGGCGCGAGTCCGGCACGTTGATGAGGACCGAGGCCGGGTCGGTCGCCTGGGCGCGGTTGCCGCGCAGCTGGATGTTGATGGCGGTCGCCACCCGCTGGGCGGTGGTGAAGTCCGGATTGCGCAAGGACAGCCGCAGCACCGGCAGCTCGGCCAGCGAGAACTGGATTTCCCGCTCCACGATGGCGCCGGAGGAGATGCGGCCGGAGGTCGGCACACCGCGGGTCACACTGGCGCCCTGGCCCTGGGCGGTGAAGCCCGAGACCGCGATCGGCCCCTGCGCCACGGCATAGACCTCGCCGTCGGCGCCCATCATCGGGGTGACCAGCAGGGTGCCGCCCAGCAGGCTCTTGGAGTCGCCCATCGCCGACACCGTCACGTCGATGCGCGTGCCCTGCGCGGCATAGGCGCCCAGCGTCGCCGTCACCATCACCGCCGCCACGTTCTTGGTGCGCAGGTTGGTGCCGCGGGTGTTGACGCCCATCCGTTCCAGCATGCCGGTCAGGCTCTGCTCGGTGAAGGGCGAGTTGTTCAGGCTGTCGCCGGTGCCGTTCAGGCCCACCACGAGGCCATAGCCGATCAGCATGTTGTCGCGCACGCCCTCGACATCCACGATGTCCTTGATACGGGCGGACGCGGCCAATGCCGGTGCGGCCGGGACACCGAACGCCAGCAGGGCGGTCAGCACGGCCAGAACGGCACGGCGGCGCAGAAGGCGAAGGGCGGTGGGAAGCATGACGCGGACACTCCAAAACTCGTGCCCGTCCCTATACAAACGCCGTGCCAGACGCCGGAAACGGCGGCAATCCGTGCTTGACCTGAAAAACGTCCGGAAGATGGCGCCTTTAGGTCACAGCCGACCGGCAAATTTTGCCCGATTGCGGCAAACCTTGACCGGATGTTAAGGTTGGTCCATCTACAGTGCGCGCGTTTACGCATCCTTTACTGCAAACGGTTGCACGGATCATGAAAGTCGAAGGCTCCGGTAACATACGCGGCGGCGGTTCGGTACGCCGCACCGGCAAGACCGAAGGCTCGTCCGGCGCCGCGTTCTCCAAGCAATTGGTGGGGGAGGCGGGCTCGGCCCACGGCGTCAGCGGCACCGCCGCCACCACCGGGGTTTCGGGCGTGCTGGCCCTGCAGGAGGTCGATGCGACCGACGACGCCACCGCGCGTGCGTCGCGCGGCAAGATGCGGGCGGAGGAGATGCTCGACCGGCTGGAGGAAATCCAGCACGGCCTGCTGTCGGGCACCCTGTCGATGCAGAAGCTGGTCGATCTGGCGAAGGTGGTGCAGACGCGTCGCGCCCAGGTCGACGATCCCAATCTGGCCGAAATCCTGGATGAGATCGACCTGCGCGCGCAGGTCGAACTGGCGAAGCTCACCTCCTGAGCCCTTCCGAGCAGGTGGGCCTATGCCCCGTTGCCGTTCGCCGGCAGTCAGGCGGGGCAGGGCGCGGCCCGACCCACGGTCCCATGCCCCGATGGGGTAGCGGCACGGCGCGGCTAATGTGCCACTCTGACAAATCTTTTTTATTCCAAGGGCTTGTTTGGTCGTTGCGGGGGCGAACCAATGGGTTGCGGTCCAGACGTGGCGTGCCTATACTCCGCGCCGCCCGGATCACCCCTTTTTCGCTGGATGCTTTCGGATGACGTCGCCGCTTCTGCCCCAGAACTATTCCCCGTCGGAAGACGAGGAGTTCATGAACCCGATCATGCGGGAGTATTTCCGCCAGAAGCTGCTGCGCTGGCGCGCGGAGCTTCTTGCGGAATCGACCGGCACGCTGAACAGCCTCCAGGAAGGCGGTATCCAGGAACCGGATATCGCCGACCGCGCCTCGGCGGAGACCGACCGCGCGCTGGAACTGCGCACCCGTGATCGCGAACGCAAGCTGATCTCCAAGATCGACGCCGCGCTGGAGCGTCTGGTCGACGGCAGCTACGGCTATTGCGAGGAGACGGGCGATCCCATCTCCGTGCGCCGGCTGGACGCCCGTCCGATCGCGACGCTGAGCCTGGAGGCCCAGGAGCGTCACGAGCGGATGGAACGGACCCAGCGCGACGACTGACGCCGCGCCGTCTTTCGGCAGGTCACGGCCTTCCCGGCGCCGGTCGCCGGGGCGAGGGGGCGTGTGTTTCGCCGGAAGCCGCACCGACGGATTTGAAAGCGCCGATCTCCGACCGGCGCTTTCGTCGTTTCAGGTCGCCGCCATCACTCCGGCTCCATCCGCCTCGTCCCCGTCGCCCTCCCCAGCGGTGCGGCCGGCATAGTCGATCATCCGCCGGGCGATCTCGCGTTCTCCCATAAAGACGGCGTCGGCGCCGGTGCGGTCGAGATGGGCCACCGCCTCGTCGCTGTGGGCGCGGGCGGCGATGGCGACGGACGGGTTCACCGATCGGGCCTGCTGGACGACGCCACCGCCCTCCAGAGCGTCGGGAACGGTGACCAGCAGCAGCGAGGCGCCCTGGACCCCGGCCCGCTCCAGGATTCCGGCGGCATTGGCATTGCCGTAGACCGCCCGCACGCCCGCCGCCTGCAGGCTCTTCACCCGTTCGCGCTGAAGATCGATCACCACCAGCGGCCGGTCCTCCGCCATCAGGGCCTGCGTGACGTAGCGGCCGACCCGCCCATGGCCGACGACGATGACATGGCCGCTCAAGGCTTGGTAATCGCGCAGCTCCGGCGCGGTATCGACCGGCGGCAGCGGCTCCGCCTCGTCCGGGAACAGGCGCTGGACCGCGGCGAACAGCAGCGGGTTGGCGGTGATCGACAGCAGGGCGCCGGCCAGGATCAGACCCTGGCCCTCTTCCGGCAGGATGCCGAGCTGCATGCCCAGCGCCACCAGGATGAAGGAGAATTCGCCGATCTGCGCCAGACTGACCGCCACCGTCACGGCCGTGCGCAGCGGATAGCGGAACAGCAGCACCAGACCGAAGGCCGCCGCCGACTTGCCCAGCAGGATGATCGCCAGCGTCGCCAGCACCGCCCAGGGCGACCGGGTCAGCACCGACGGGTCGAACAGCATGCCGACCGACACGAAGAACAGCACGGCGAAGGCGTCCTGCAGGGGCAGGGTCTGTTCCGCCGCGCGGTGGCTGAGGTCTGATTCGTTCAGCACCATCCCGGCGAAGAAGGCGCCCAGCGCGAAGGACACGCTGAACAGGGTGGCGGAGCCATAGGCGATGCCGAGCGCCAGCGCCAGGACGCACAGGGTGAACAGTTCGCGCGAACCGGTGCGGGCGATGCGCTCCAGCACCCAGGGCACGATCCGCCGGCCGCCGACCAGCATCAGGGCGACGAACAGCGCCACCTTGCCCAGCGTCCACGCCAGCGACAACAGCACCTCGCCGTCCAGTCCGCTGCCGCTTTCCAGCATGCGGGCCACCGGTGGCAGCAGTACCAGCGCCAGCACCATCGCCAGATCCTCGACGATCAGCCAGCCGATGGCGATCCTTCCCCGTTCGGTTCGGAACAGGTTCAACTGCTCCAGCGCGCGCAGCAGCACCACCGTGCTCGCCACCGACAGCGCCAGCCCGAACACCAGCCCGGCCGCCAGACTCCAGCCGAGAAAGCTGGCCAATCCCCAGCCCATCGCCGTCGCGATGGCGATCTGCACCACCGCTCCGGGCACCGCGATCGCCCGCACCTTCATCAGGTCGTCCAGCGAGAAATGCAGCCCCACGCCGAACATCAGCAGGATCACCCCGATCTCCGCCAACTGCGATGCCAACTGCATGTCGCCGACGAAGCCCGGTGTGAAGGGACCGATGGCGACGCCCGCCAGCAGATATCCCACCAGCGGCGACAGGCGCAGCCGGTGGGCCAAGGCGCCGAAGACGAAGGCCAGGACGATGGCGGCCACCATGGTGGCGATCAGGGGAACGTGATGGGGCATGCGGCGGCGTCTCCGGCGGCAGGGGAAGGGCGCAGATGGAACTTGGATTCCGGGGTGGCCGTGCTCATATTGTGGTGGAAATGGTCAACTTCAACGCTTATGGCTGAGCTTTTCCGGGGAAAAAATATGCTTGCGAAAGGTGTTTTGACTCCGGGGCTGTGCCGTGCGGCTCGCGGCTTCCTCGACTGGACGCAGGAGGAGCTTGCGGAACGGGCGACGGTCTCCCGCGGGACCATCCGCGACTTCGAAAAGGGGCGCCACGCCCTGCACCGAAGCACCGAAACCCTGCTGGCCACGGCCTTCACCGCCGCCGGCCTGTTGCTGGTGGCGCGGGAGGACGGGGGGCCGGGCGTGCTCCATCCAGGCGAACTGCCGCCCGAATAGGGGCAAGTCCGGCCAGGGAACCAACGCCGCTCCACCGGGGTTCGGAACGGCATGCGTAACAGCGGTTCCCAACCCGGAGGAACGGATATGGACAACGAGACCTTCAACCTCGACCTGCGCAAATTCCTCAAGCAGGTCGGCGTCACCTCCCAGCGGGAGATCGAACTGGCGGTCGGCCGCGCGCTGGCGGAAGGGCGGCTGGACGGGCTGAAGTCCCTGCCGGTCCGCATGGTGCTGACGGTCGACGGCATCGACCTGACGCACGAGGTCACCGGCGAACTGTCGCTGGAGCAGCCGCCGCAATGACCGGTCAGGCGGGGTTCAGCTGTGGCGTGATGTTCAGGATCGCCGCGGTCATCCGCTGTTCGCTCCAAGGCACATCGTGGTGGGCCGCGGTCAGATAGCGGCTGTTGGCATCGCGTGCCCATTCCGCCGGGAACAGGGCAACCGTCTTGCCGGAGGTCCGGCCGAACACGGCCTCATAGGGCCGCCCGTCCAGTGCGCAGGCCATCGCCCGGCACAGGTCGCTGCCCGCCAGACTGCCGAGATGGGTGGTCTGGGTCGGGCGGGCGTTGAACTCCAGGAAAACGGGCGGGCCGCCGTCCTCCGGCAGGATGGCGTCGATGCCGCCGAAGCCGGAGTAGCGCGTCAGCTCCACCGTCCTGCGGGCCATGTCCATCAGTTGCGGAAGGTCCGCCAGTTCGATCACCGAGGCCGGGCCGAAGGGCGCCGGCTGGTGTTGCAGGACGGTATAGCCAAAGCCTTCCAGCATCCGTCCGCCCAGCGCGCAGAACGACACCGACGCCGCCCGCCCGCGCACGAACTCCTGCGCGACGATACGCCGGTTGGCCGGAAAGGCGCTCATCTGCTCCCGTTCCGCCACCAGCTCAGTTGCGTGCCGGCCGTCGGACGCCAGAAAAACCCCGCGGCCGGCGGAGCTACCATCGTATTTCAGCAGAAGCGGCGCGCCGAGGACGGACAGGTCGTTTGGGGTGGTGCGCCGTGGATCGACCACGATCTGACGTGGGGTCCGAATGCCGGCTTCCGCCGCAAGTTCGACGCAGCGCGAGCGCGCCTCTTCCCAGCAGACGTCGCCGTACCAACGCTGGAGGACCCGCAGCTTGGGTGCATCGGCGCTGTCCTCCGCCACCTGCGCAAGCAGGCGACCGGCCGAGCCAAGGACCTGGACAGCGCTTTCCTCGCAACCGATGACGATGTCCGCACACACCTGCGCCGCCGCACGCGCGGCGGTAACCGTCAGGTCATCGGCCGGCATTCCCGGATCGAAAGAGTGCCTGCCGTCGACATGGTCGCTGAACTCGAGCAGGGAATTCCGGGGGCAGATGGTAAAGACGTGAAATCCTGCCGCTTTCAGCGCGGCGGGCATTCTTGCAGTGCCGTGACGATACATCGCGCAGGACACCAGCAGTGCCGTTGGCATGCATACCTACGTAGGGCGTGGATAATGCAAATGCTTTATACCCTAAGCATATTGGCCGCAACCCATTCCGCCTATGCTGCCGGCCCGGGTGCTTGAGATGAAAACCGCTTTCCGCTAGGGATGGATCCGCACCGCCAACCGTAAGGAAAGCCCACTGCCATGAGCGACGATCCCGATTGCCTGGGCATGTGTGCCGTTGACGGCGACGTCTGCACCGGCTGCGGCCGCACGCTGGACCAGATCAACGCCGCCCTGGACCGCGCCGACGGCGACGGCGACGGTGAGACCGCCCGCCCGGCCGGCTGAGGCCGCCGGCCTTCTCCCGCGACGATCTCCGGCCGCCGCTGTTTCTCCCTCATCGCCAGTCGAAGAAGCGACCGAGGAGCAGCAAGATGGCCGACCAGCCCAACCAGAATCCAGCCGACGCCGACCGCAGCGAATCGCCGCAAAAGCCTGCCGACGCCGGCAAGGCCGGTGGCGGCAAGATCAGCCGCGTCACCGAGAAGGCCCAGGAGGAGGCCGCCAAGGACCGTGCCCGCGAAGGCGGCTACCAGTAGGCGGCAACCGTCCCAATGCAAGACGGCCCGGCTCCCGACGCGGGATGCCGGGCCGTTTCTTTTTGGGTGGTGTGGGGCCGGCATCCGTTCTGTAAGTGGATTGGTCGCAGGCCAAGAACGTGAAGCACGCAACAGCGGATGGAGACTGCGGTGCGTATGGTCATCCTCGTCCTGCCGATCATGGCTTGTCCGAGGAGATGAACGATGACGAGTGATCTCACCTTGTCCCAGAGCATCACCAACGCGGCTGATTTGATCGACTGCGTTGCCCAGCGCGAGGCTTACCGCCGCGCGACCGAACTTATCGGGCCGGCCTTGATGCGCGTCGGCGGCAACATGGCGGTCGGCATGATGGACGGGTTCACGGCGGTATCTCAGCAGTCGGTGGAAGGCTGAACCGCAGCTCCGCTTCACCCTCATCGGGGGCGACGGCCCGGCAACATCGCCCCGGCACAACCCACCGGGCGGCAGCAATTGCCGACCCGCCCGTATCGCGGGAGCTTCCGGTATCGGTGCCAATGCCGGAGTTCGTAGCCACCCGCAACGCGGTCGGGCCACAGGGGAACTCCTCCCCCAAGGCCCCGTCCCTCAACCGTTAAACCCGCCGTCCTCAGAACGGCATGATGATGTCGTACAACTGCTGGCCGTAGCGCGGCTGCTGGACGTCGGTGATCTGGCCGCGGCCGCCGTAGGAGATGCGGGCCTCGGCGATCTTCTCGTAGCTGATGGTGTTCTGGGCGGTGATGTCTTCCGGACGGATCACGCCATGGATTTGCAGGTCGCGCAGCTCGTAGTTGACGCGGACCTCCTGGCGGCCCTGGATGACCAGATTGCCGTTGGGCAGGGACTGGACCACCAGCGCCGCCACCTTCAGGTCGATCTGCTCGTTGCGGTTGACCGATCCCTTGCCGTCGTTCGACGTGTCGCTCGACAGGTCCACCAGGCTGGAGGCCGAGGCGCCGGCCGGCAGGACGCGGCTCAGCGTGGCGCCTTCCAGGCCGAACAGGCTCGGCATGCCGGCCTTCTCGGTGTTGGCGCGCGACCGCTTGCTCTCGTTCGACAGCTTGGCCTGATCGGCGATGGAGATGTTGATCGTCAGGATGTCGCCGACCTTGGCCGCGCGCTGATCCTTGAAGAAGGCCTTGGCGCCGGTCCGCCACAGCGAGTTCGGGTTGCGCTCCGTCGGCAGCGGGGTCGGCATCGGCAGGCTGATCGGCTGGTAGCCGGGCCGGGCCTGCGGATCCTGGATGCTGGACATCTCCGGGGCCTTGCCGATGTCGGCGATGCGCGAAGCGGCGCCGCAGGCGGTCAGGGAGGTGGCGGCGGCGGCGACCATCGCGAAGCGGATCAGACGGGCGGTCATGATGGCGGACATTGGAGCTTTCTCCTTACTGCGCGATGGTGCCGGGCTTTGCCACGGCGACGACGTTGGGGCCTGCGACCGTCGCTTCGACGATGCGGTTGGATTGGGTGTTCACGACGCGGATGACCTCGCCCTTGCCGCCGTCCTGCAGGGCCTTGCCCTGGGTAGTCAGCGTCATGGACTGCGTCTGCAGGGTGATGGTGACCATGGCGCCCTTGTCGACCATGCGCGGCGATTGCAGGTCGCGCAGGCGGACGGGCTGGTTGGTGGACACGCCGCGCTTGGGCGTCATGCCGATCAGCTGGGCGTCGGTGGCGGCGGTGTCGCTGGTGGTCTGGTCGGCGCGCATGTCCTGCCAGTCGATGTCGCCCGGGCCGATGATGTCGCCGGGCAGGACGCGGCGCGACAGCACCGGGATCTGCACGACGCCGAAGGCGCGGCCCGACACCGGCAGGCGCACCTGGCTGCCGGTCACCACGATCTCGGCGGCGAAGCGGCCTTGGACCGGGCTGTAATAGAGATTCTCCACCGCCAGTCCGCCGGCGCCCTGGGGCGCCCGCAGCTCGACCGCGCGGTTGTCCAGCTCCATCTGCAGCCGGCCGGCGGTGATGACCCGCGACAGCGCGTCGGAAAGAACCGCCTCCACATGCGGCATGCCATAGACCACGTCGGGCGCCGGGGCCGGCACACCGGCGGCCGGAACCGAGGCGGCCTGCGCGGCGACCGGCATGGTCAGCAGGGCGGCGCCGAGGAGCAGGGCGGGCAGGCGGCGGTTGGCGAGGTGGCGGATCATGGCGGTGGTTCCCGATGTGAAGGCTGAAGCGAAGCGCCGGAGGCGGCGTTACTTCATCTGGCTGGCCTGCTGCATCATCTCGTCGGTGGTCTTGATGACCTTGGAGTTCATCTCGTAGGCGCGCTGGGCGGTGATCAGGGTCGTGATCTCCTGCACCACGTTGACATTCGAGGTCTCAAGCGCGCCCTGGGTGACGCGTCCGAAGCCGGGGGCGCCGGGGTTGCCGGTCACCGACTGGCCCGACGCGCCGGATTCCAGGAACAGGTTGTCGCCGGTGGCTTCCAGGCCGGCGGCGTTGGCGAAGGTGGCGAGCTGGAGCTGGCCGACATTCTGGGTGGCGGTCTGGCCGTCCAGCTTCACCAGCACCTCGCCCGACGAGTTGATCGAGATGTCGACGGCGTCGGTCGGGATGGTGATGTTCGGCTGGACCGGATAGCCGTCGGCGGTGACGATCATGCCTTCCGGCGACAGCTTGAAGTTGCCGGCGCGGGTATAGGCGGTGTCGCCGCTGGGCAGCGTCACCTGGAAATAGCCCGATCCGTTGATCGCGACGTCCAGCTTGTTGTCGGTGATGTTCAGGTTGCCCTGTTCCAGCACGCGGGCCACCGCGGCGACGCGCACGCCTGCACCCACCTGCACGCCGGTCGGCACCACGGTGCCGGCATCCGACGAGGTCGAGCCGATGCGGCGGAAATTCTGGTACAGCAGGTCCTGGAACTCGGCCCGCTGCTTCTTGTAGCCGGTGGTGGTCGAGTTGGCGATGTTGTTGGAGATCGTCTCGACGTTGAGCTGCTGGGCGATCATGCCGGTGGCGCCGATGGCGAGGCTGCGCATTGTGGTCTTCTCCTCTCGTCGTCGGTCTGGTTCAGGCCGTCCGGCCCAGACGCTGGATCATCGTGCGGATACGTTCGTGCTCGTTCTCGATCATCCGCTGGGCGGACATGTACTGACGCTGGATTTCGATCATCTGCGTCATCTCGACCACGGGCTTCACGTTAGAACCTTCAAGCAAACCCTGTGCCACTTTCGTCTCGACCGGAGCGGGCTCCGGCTGCTCGTCGCTGACATACAGGCCGTTGCCGACCTCGGTCATCAGCTGCTCGTTCTTGAAGGTGACGATGTTCAGCTTGCCGACCGGACCCAGTTCGGTGGCGACGGTGCCGTCGCCGCTGACCTTCACGTCGCTGGTGCCGGCCGGGATGGTGATGGGCTGGCCGTTGTTGGCCAGGACGGGCAGGCCGCCGGCATCCACCAGCTGGCGCTGGTCGTTCAGGCGGAAATTGCCGGCGCGGGTGTAGCGCGGGCCGCTGGCGGTATCGACGGTGAAGTAACCCTGGCCGGTCAGCGCCAGATCCAGCGGATTGCCGGTCTGGGTCATGGCGCCGTTGGCGAGATCACGCACCACCGCGCGGTCCTGGACGAAGCTGACCTTCTCGTGCAGGCCGGGCTTTTCCAGGAATTCGGTGAACATCATCCGCTGGTTCTTGTAGCCGGTCGTGTTCATGTTCGCGATGTTGTTCGACGTCACGTCCAGCTGGCGTTGCAGCGCCATCTGGCGCGACAGGGCGACGTAGATCGAATTTTCCATCTTGCGGCCTCTTCACCTTGCGAACGGATCGGGCGACAGCGTCCGACCGGCGAAAAGGGTATTGCAGGCGGCGTGCCAACTTCAGGAAACGCCGGGAATCCGTGGAGTTCGGGCAAGGCGGGGACGTTCCCGCCGCATGGGGCAGGGGATGCCGGGCAGAAACTGCCGGGGTGCGGGCGTTCCTTGCCGGGTTGGACCGGGCAAGACTCTCCCGTTCCCGCCGCAGGGTCGGTGCGGCAGGGCGATGGACCGTGGCCCCACCTGTCCCAAGGGGACTGCGGGCGGTCGCGGTCGGACTCCGGGCGCGGAGTGCCGGGCAGCCCCAATCAAGAACCGTGCCGAAATGGTGACAGAGGGGGGAAACCTGCCCGTCCGGGGCGGTCCATTCCCCACTCGAAAGGAGTTATTAACTATCCCAAAAGTAGCTTTGACCTGGTCAGGCGGGTAAAGCCTGAGCCGCTGCGCACCTCGAACGATCCCAGGATGTCATGGCTGCCGAATCCGACGCCGGCGAACTTTCGACCGATGGCCTGCCGCGGAAGAAATTCAGTGGCAAGAAGCTGGTCCTGTTCGTCGTTCTTCCCCTGGTTTTGCTGATCGGCGCCGGCGCCGGTGTCTATTTCTCCGGCCTGCTCGACAGCTTCCTGGGGAAGGAGAAGCCGGCGGAGGAGGGCGAACACGCAGCCGCGGCCGAGGGCGAGCATGGGGCGGAGGCCGGCAAGGCCGATCCGCACGCGGCACCCATCTTCTACGATCTGCCGGACATGCTGGTGAACCTGAACACCGGCAACAAGCGTCCGGCCTTCCTGAAGATCAAGATCTCCATCCAGCTGTCGAAGCCGGAGGATGTCGGTGCGGTGGAGCATGTGCTGCCGCGCATCATCGACAATTTCCAGGTCTACCTGCGCGAATTGCGGCTGGAGGACCTGCGCGGGTCGGCCGGCATGTACCGGCTGCGCCAGGAACTGCTTCTGCGCATCACCGCCGCCGCTTTTCCGGTGAAGGTGAAGGACGTGCTGTTCAAGGAAATGCTGGTCCAGTGAGGGCCCGGTCAGCTGGGGATAAGGGCCGATGAGCGACACCGGTGAACTGAGCGAAGAGGAACGGCTTGCCGCGGAATGGGCGGCATTGGCCGAGGACAGCGGCGACGTCGGCGACATGGGCGGCGGCGGATCGACGCGCGTCCTGAACCAGGACGAGATCGACAGCCTGTTGGGTTTCGACCAGGGTGGCGCCGGCGACGGCGACAACTCCGGCATCATGGCGCTGGTCAACTCGGCGCTGGTCAACTACGAACGCCTGCCCATGCTGGAGGTGGTCTTCGACCGCCTCGTCCGCATGATGTCCACCTCTCTGCGCAACTTCACCTCCGACAACGTCGAAGTCAGCCTCGACCAGATTTCCTCGGTGCGTTTCGGCGATTACCTGAACTCCATCCCACTGCCGGCGATGCTGTCGGTCTTCAAGGCGGAGGAGTGGGACAATTATGGCCTGATGGTCGTCGACTCCGCCCTGATCTATTCCATCGTCGACGTGCTGCTCGGCGGCCGGCGCGGCACCGCGGCGATGCGCATCGAAGGCCGTCCCTACACCACCATCGAACGCAACCTCGTGGAACGCATGGTCCATGTGGTGCTGTCCGACCTGTCCGCCGCCTTCGATCCGCTGTCGCCCGTCACCTTCCGCTTCGACCGGCTGGAAACCAACCCGCGCTTCGCCACCATCGCGCGGCCCGCCAACGCGGCGGTGCTGGTCAAGTTGCGCATCGACATGGAGGATCGCGGCGGCCGGCTGGAGCTGATGATCCCCTACGCGACGCTGGAGCCGGTGCGTGAGCTGCTGCTCCAGATGTTCATGGGCGAGAAGTTCGGCCGTGACTCGATCTGGGAAACCCACTTGGCCTCGGAGCTGATGGTGACGGACGTCGATCTGTCGGCCGTGCTGGACGAGGTGACGATGACCCTGCACGACGTGCTGAACTGGCGCGTTGGCACCCGCATCCTGCTGAACGCCACCCCCGACGGCGCCATCGAGCTGCGTTGCGGCGACGTGTCGATGTTCCAGGGGCGCATGGGGCGCAAGGGCGGGCACATCGCCGTCCGCCTGGAAAAGGAACTGCCCAAGCAGGAGGTCATGAGGCTATGAGTCCGCTGGTCTCCATCATCATCGACGTCGTGATGGTCGGCCTGCTGGCCGCGACCATCGCCTACGCGATCATCCTGAACCGGCAGATCATCGCGCTGCGCGAGAGCCGCGGCGAGATGGCCGAGTTGATCCAGGGACTGAACGACGCGATGGCGCGGGCGGAGACCGGCGTCCGCACGCTGAAGAAGGCGGCCAGCGACACCGGCGAGGATCTCCAGCGCACCGTCAACAAGGCCCAGACCCTGCGCGACGAACTGGAGTTCATGATCGAGGCCGCCGATGCGCTCGCCAACCGGCTGGGCAATGTCGCCGATCGCGATGGCGGTCGCGATGTCGGCCGGCGCGACAGCGGGCGTGATGGTGGCCGCTCCACCGCGGTGGCCCCGGCGCTGGCGTCGCGCGCTCCTGCCAAGGCGCCGCTGGTGGCGCCGCGCCCGGCCCTTCGCGGCCTGCCGGTCGAGGACGACCACGACCATGACGGCCACGCCCCGCCGCCGGCCCGACTGGACGCGCCGCCGCGCCGCGCCGTCGCCCGCGCCGAACCGCCGGCCGAGGCGCGCGACCCCATCACCCGGGATGGCGAGAGCCTGTCCAGGGCCGAACGTGAACTTCTGCAGGCGATCGAGAACGCCGGCAAGGGGCTTGGATGACCATGCGCACCAGTGACGGCAAGCCCGCCTCGGCGGGCGGCGAACAGAAGGTCGTGATCCGCCCGGCCGGCGCCGCCCCGACCGGCGTCCGCACCTCGCCCACGCTGGCCGCCCAGCAGGCGCAACTTCCGGCGGTGCGTCCCGCCGCCGTCAAGGTCCCGGCCAAGGCTTCGGCGAAGAAGGCCAAGGCGAAGGCCAAGGCGCTCAAGCCGGCGACGCCCCGTGTTCCGCTGACCGAGCGGCTGCGCGCCCGCGCGCGCAATTTCCGGTTCCGCCTGCTGCCGCTGACCATCTTCGTGGCGGTGATGATGCTGGGTGTGCGCGTCGGCGACCTGTGGCGCCTCGCCACCCACGACGCCCGCCTGCCGGACTTCCCGGTCACCCTCGCCCAGGGACCGCAAAGCTCGACCCCCGCGACACCACCCGCTCAGATGCCCTCGGCCACGACGAAGCCGGCCGGCAAGGACGCGCCGCCGGCGCCCGGCGGGTCGAGCGGCCCGGCCGACGCTCCGGCCGCCAACGCGCCGCTGGCGCCGCTCGGCCCCATCGACAACCAGGAACTGCTGCAGCATTTCGCGGAGCGCCGCGCCGAGATCGAGCGCCGCACCAAGGAGATGGAACAGCGCGAAGCCCTGCTGGCCGCCGCCGAGAAGCGGATCGACCAGAAGGTGGCGGAGATGGAGAAGACCAAGGCCGACATCCAGAAGCTGATGGCCCAAGGCGATCAGCAGCAGTCGGCCCAGCTTGACAGTCTGGTCAAGATTTACGAGACGATGAAGCCGAAGGACGCCGCCCGCATCTTCGAGGAACTCGACATGCCGGTATTGCTGGGCGTGATCCAGAAGATGAAGGAACAGAAGACCGCCCCGATCCTGGCCGCCATGGACCCGGTCAAGGCCAAGGAGGTCACCTCGGCGTTGGTGGAGCGGCGCGTGCCGCTGTCTGCGACGGTCACGGCGCCAAAGTAATTGCCCCCACCCTAACCCGTCTCCGCTCCAGGCGGACCGTAGGTCCGCTGAGAGCGGGGGAGGATGGGTGGGGGTCTAACCTCCCACCCATCAACCACCCAACCCCTACATGAACCGGTTGTTCTTCGGGAACCCGTTCGGCGGCATCTTGCCCTGGCCGGCGCGGTCGCCCATCCAGCCGGTCAGGTCGGTGACGTTGAAGTTGCGCTCGCCGTTCTTCCAGCTCAGGCCATTGGCCAGCATGAAGGTCTTCACGTCGGCGACGCTGGCGTCCTTGTATTTCTGAAGCTGGACGCCCTTGCCGCGGGTCATCACCGGCACCTGTTCCAGCGGGAAGACCAGCATCTTGCGGTTGTTGCCGATGATGGCGACGGTGTCGCCGGTCACCGGATGGCAGATCCGGGCGGACTTGCCGTCTTCCAGGTTCAGCACCTGCTTGCCGGCGCGGGTCTGGGCCAGCACCTCCGCCTCCTCCACACGGAAGCCGCGGCCATCCTCCGACACCACCATCAGGGTGCGGCCGGGCTGGTGGCGGAACAGGTCGACGATGTCGACGTCGTTGCCGAGGTCGATCATCAGCCGAACCGGCTCGCCGAAGCCGCGGCCACGCGGCAGCTTGTCGACGCCGATGGTGAAGAACTTGCCGTTGCTGGCGAAGACCAGAAGTTTGTCGGTCGTCTCGCACCGCTCGATGAAGCCGCGCGAATCGCCGTCCTTGTACTTCACGTCCTCCGTTTCGGCATCGGTCAGGTGACCGCGCACCGTGCGGATCCAGCCCTTGGCGGAGCAGATGACGGTCACCGGCTCGCGTTCCACCAGCGCGTCCAGCGGCACCTCGATCACGGCGGGCGCGTCGGCCACGTCGGTGCGGCGCTTGCCGAGTGCGCCGGCGCCGAACTTCTTCTTGATCTCGGCGACGCCCTCGGCGATCCGCTTCCAGCGCAGGGCTTCGTCGCCCAGCAGTTCCAGCAGGCCGTTCTTTTCCTTGGTCAGGGCGTCGTGCTCGCGCCGGATCTCCATCTCCTCCAGCTTGCGCAAATTGCGCAGGCGCATGTTGAGGATGGCGTCGGCCTGCACATCGGTCAGGGTGAAGGCGCGGATCAGCTCCTGCTTGGGCTCGTCCTCCTCGCGGATGATGCGAATGACCTCGTCGAGGTTCAGATACGCGGCGAGATAGCCGCCGAGAACCTCCAGCCGGTGGTCGATCTGCCGCAGCCGATGGTTGGACCGGCGGACCAGCACCTCGTGACGGTGGTCGAGGAAAGCCTGCAGCACCTCGCGCAGGTTCATCACCCGCGGCACATGATCCGCGCCCAGCACGTTCATGTTCATCGAGAAGCGGATTTCCAGGTCGGTCGCCTGGAACAGCGAGGCCATCAGCACCTCGGGGTCCACGTTCCGGCTCTTCGGCACCAGGACGAGACGGACATCCTCCGCCGATTCGTCGCGGACGTCCTCCAGCAGGATCAGCTTCTTGGCCAGCAGCAGCTCGGCGATCTTCTCGACCAGCCGGGCCTTCTGCACCTGATAGGGCACCTCGGTGACGACGATCTGCCAAGTGCCCTGGCCCAGCTTCTCCACCTCCCAGCGGGCGCGCAGGCGGAAGGCGCCGCGGCCGGTGCGGTAGGCTTCGATCACATTCTGCCGCGACTCGACCAGCACGCCGCCGGTGGGGAAATCCGGGCCGGGCATGAAGCCGACCAGCGTCTCGATCGAGGCGTCGCGGTGCTTGATGAGGTGGCGCAGCGCGTCGCAGATCTCGCCGACATTGTGCGGCGGGATGTTGGTCGCCATGCCGACGGCGATGCCGCTCGACCCGTTGGCCAGCAGATTGGGGAAGTTGGCGGGCAGCACCGCCGGCTCATCACCGTCGCCGTCGTAGGTCGGGCGGAAATCGACCGCGTCCTCGTCGATGCCCTCCAGCAGGGCCTTGGCGACCTCGGTCAGGCGGGCTTCGGTGTACCGCATCGCCGCGGCGTTATCGCCGTCGATGTTACCGAAATTGCCCTGGCCGTCGACCAGCGGATAGCGGACGGAGAAGTCCTGCGCCAGCCGCACCAGCGCGTCGTAGACGGAGGTGTCGCCGTGCGGATGGAATTTACCGATCACGTCGCCGACGACGCGGGCCGACTTCTTGGGCGGCGTCGTCGGTTCCAGCCGGAGCTGGCTCATGGCGAACAGCAGCCGCCTGTGCACCGGCTTCAGCCCGTCGCGCACGTCTGGCAGCGAGCGGGACATGATGGTGGACAGCGCGTAGCTGAGGTAGCGCTCGCCGAGCGCGTCGGCCAGCGGCTTTTCCAGAATTTCGGAGGCAGGGTTTTGCGGCTTCATGGCACGGGGGTTTAGCAGTTTCAGCCGGAACGCGCCACCGCGTTCGCGTAACGTTCTCTCAATCGTTCACGAGCGGGCGGCAGCGGCCCGTTCAGCACATGGCGTTCCAGGAAATGCGCGGTCAGCCGCAGCCCGTCGGCCACCGCAGCATGTCCGCCGCCGCCGCGCCCGGCCAGGAAATCGGGCAGGGGAAGCAGGCGGTCGCGATAGGGTTCCCCCACCGACGCGGTCACCGCGCGGCCGGTGCGCGGGCTGACATAGGCAAGATAGTCATTGGCCCCCGACACCGCGCAGCGGTCGAGGTCGAGGCCGAATCCAAGCTCCGCCAGCAACCCGATCTCCCACCGCACATAGCTCTCCGCCCAGGCCGGGCTGTCGAGCAGGTCGAACAGGGCGAGCAGCCCGTCGAACAGGGCGGGGTGCGCCTCCCGCTCCGCCAGGGCCGCCTCCACCAGCGCGCAGGCGCTGATCAGTGCGGCCAGCGCCTGGGCGTCGTCGAAGAAATTGGCGGCATAGCCCTTCACCGGCTCCAGCGTGAAATGGCCGAGATGCTCCGGCAGCCGGCCGCGCCACCGGGCGTGGACCAGCGTCCCCGGTTCCAGCGTGCCGCGATGGCGCGCCGACCGGCCGCCCATCACCATACCGGAATGGCGGCCGTGCTCGCGCGTCAGCAGAGTCGCGACGGCGGACCCCTCCCCCTGGGGGCGGGCGGACAGAACGATTCCCTGATCGGACCAATCCATCGGTGCCGGTCCCGGATGAGGTGGCGAGCTATCCTAATATAGGAAAAAATTTCGCGGAAGGAACCCTCGGCAGCCAGTCGGCCGACCTGCCGCAGGCATTTATGGTTTCTTCACCAAAATGTCCCTACAATCACACCCTCAACGGTGGGGGGCCCCACCAATCGCTGACCGCCGACTGGTCCGACGAGGGGTCTTGAACACCAACATCGACCGATATCTGCTGGCGGAAAAGGCCGGAACCGAAGGCGTCTGGGATTGGGACCTGCGTAGCGACACGCTGTACCTCTCTCCCCGCTTCAAGGAGTTCCTCGGGCTGCCGCCGGGCGATTCAAGCCGCGACTCCAACCGGCCGAACGACTGGCTGTCCCTGGTCCACCCGGAGGACGTCGACTGGCTGCATGCCTCGTTCGAGGCGCAGATGGTCGGTCTGTCCGTCCCCTTCCAGATCGAACACCGCGTCCGCCGTGCCGATTCCTCCGCGGTCGCCAAGCCGCACTGGCGCTGGCTGGTCTGCCGCGGCATGGCGGTGATGGACGATTCGGGGGAGCCGATCCGGCTGGTGGGGTCGGTCGCCGACATCACCGACCGCAAGCATGCCGAAAAGGAACTGCGCCGCAGCGAGGAACGCTATGCCCTTGCCGCCGCGGCCAGCAACGACGGGCTCTATGACTGGGATCTGGTCACCGACCGTGTCTATTTCTCGCCGCGCTGGGCCTCTCTGCTCGGGCTGTCGCCGGCCGAGTTGACCGACAACCCGCAGGAATGGCTGGGACGCATCCTTCCGGCCGACCGGGCGATCCTGACCGACGCGATGGCGGCACTCGGCGGGGCAGGGGTAGGGGCCGAATCGGAAGCGGCCTTCCAGGTCGAATACCGCATGCGCAACGCTGCCGGGGCGATCCGCTGGATGGCCTGCCGCGGCATCGCCGTGCTCGACGCCGACGGCAAGCCGACCCGGCTGGTCGGCAGCCAAGCCGACGTGACCGACCGCAAGACCGCCGAACACCGCCTGCGCCAGAGCGAGGAGCGCTATGCCCTTGCCGCCGCCGGGGCCGCCGACGGGCTGTGGGACTGGCACATCGACAGCGGCGAGGTCTATTACTCGCCGCGCTGGAAGGCGATGCTGGGCTTTGGGGAGGCGGAGATCGCCGGCTCCACCGACGAATGGTTCCAGCGGGTCCCGCCCGGCGACCTGGACGGGCTGCGCACCGCCATCAACCTGCATCTGACCGGCGAACGCCCACATCTCCAGCATGAATTCCGCATCCGCGACAAGGCCGGGCAGGAATTGTGGATGCTGGTGCGCGGGCTGGTGGTCCGGAACGAGAAGGGCTGTGCCGTCCGCATGGCCGGCTCGATGACCGACATCACCGCGCGCAAGAAGGCCGAACAGCAGATCCTGTTCGACGCCGTCCACGACAGCATGACCGGCCTGCCCAACCGCACGCTTCTGCTGGACCGCATCGGGCAGGCGCTGGACCGCAACCGCCGCGCCGGCGCCCGGCCCTTCGCCACCATCATCATCGACCTGGACCGCTTCAAGGCGATCAACGACGCGTTGGGCAGCAGCGCCGGCGACCGCGTGCTGCGCATCGTCGCCAATCGCCTGGACGCCAGCCGCCGTGTCGGCGACACGCTGGCCCGGCTGTCGGCCGACGAGTTCGCGGTGCTGGTGGACGAACTGGACGATGCCGGCGACGCGCTGGGGGCGGCGGAGCGGATGGCCCGTTCCATTTCGCGGCCGGTCACGCTGGAGGAGGGGCGCGACATCGTGCTGACCGCCTCCATCGGCGTGGCGCTGAGCCAGACCGGCTACGACCGCGCGGAGGACATGCTGCGCGACGCCAGCCTTGCAATGTACCGGGCCAAGAGCGGCGGGCGGGCGCGCATCGACGTCTTCGACACAAACCTGCGCCGGCAGGCGATGGCCGCCATGCGGATGGAGGCCGACCTGCGTGCAGGCCTGGAGCAGGGCCAGCTCTGCCTGCATTACCAGCCCATTGTCCTGCTGGAGACCGGCGCCATCGCCGGATTCGAGGCGCTGATGCGCTGGAACCACCCCGACCGCGGTCTGGTCTCTCCCGCCGAGTTCATTCCGCTGGCCGAGGAAACCGGGCTGATCGCACCGATGGGCCGCTGGGCACTGGGCGAGGCGGTGCGGCAACTGGCGGCGTGGCAGGCGCGTTTCCCCCGCGCCACCCCGCTGTTCATGAGCGTCAACGTCTCCACCCGCCAGTTCCGCGACGACGACATCGTCGGCGCGGTGCGCGACCTGCTGGACGCGGTGCCGATCCCGCCCTCCAGCCTGAAGCTGGAATTGACCGAAAGCCTGCTGGTCCAGGATCCGGACGAATGCCGGATGCTGATGCAGAGCCTGCGCGATATGGATGTCCGCCTGTCGATCGACGATTTCGGCACCGGCTATTCCTCGCTGGCCTATCTGCACAAGCTGCCGGTCGACGTGCTGAAGATCGACCGCAGCTTTGTCCGGGCGGTGTCGACGGGGGAGGGCAACGCCGCCATCGTCCAGGTCATCGCCGGCCTTGCCACCATTTTGCGGCTGGATTGCGTGGCGGAAGGGGTGGAAACGGCGGACGAAGCGGTGTATCTGCGCGGTCTGTGCCAATACGCCCAAGGCTATCATTTCGCCCGCCCGGCCCTGCCGGAGGCGGTCGAGTTGCTGCTTGCCGCGGAGGACGCGCACATTGCCCTGCCAGCATCGGCCTGAAGCCGCTGCGAGCCGTCGTTATTTGGAGTTTGCCTGATGTCCGACCGCAACTGCGGTGAATGCACCCTCTGCTGCAAGCTGATGGGCGTGCCCGAGCTGAAGAAGCCCGCCGCCAAATGGTGCGCGTCCTGCGACCAGGGCAAGGGCTGCTCGATCTACGAGGAGCGGCCGCAATCCTGCCGGAACTTCCAGTGCTTCTGGCTGATGGACGAGAATTTCCCCGACGAGTTCCGCCCCGACCGCATCCACGCGCTGGCCGCCTTCAACGACGTGAAGGACAGCTGTGTCCTGCATGTCGATCCCGCCAAGCCGCGCGCCATGGGCAGCCCGGAGGTGCAGGCGCTGACCGACGCGCTGCTGAAGGTCTATTCCAAGGTGTTCTTCCTGTGCGGCAAGGAAAGCGCGATGATGCAGCGCTGACCGCCGGGGCGCCTTGACGCCCCAGGTTCTTTACCGCTGAAGCCCGCTGTTGTGGACGTTCACCGCGTCCTCGATGCCCACCGCCAGCATGCGGGCGACGCAGTCGTATCCGACGTCATTCTGGTGGACGCCGTCGGGTCCGATCAGGTCGGCCATGTTCATCCCGCGGTTCTTTACCAGCGACCGCATGACGTCGAAGCGGTGGAACACGCCGATGTGGTTGTCGGTGGCGATCCCGGTGATGCGGATCAGCATCGGGGCGACGCCGGTCTTTTCCAGCATCTTCGGAGCGTATTGCAGGTCCATCAGCACCACATCGACCCCGGCGGCGCGCAGCCGCGCCACGCCCCGGCGGATGGACCGCTCGCTCAACCCCTGGTCTCCGTCGCGCAACACGGTGTTGGCGCCGACTTGCCAGATCACCAGATCGGGCTTGGCGCTCAGCGCATCGGCCTCGATCCGCTTTTCGGTCTGGTCGTCGGTCTCGCCGTTGATCCCGCGGTTCAGCACCGCGATGTCGGCGTTGCGGAACCGCTCGCTCAGGTAATGGTCGAGCCGGGCCGGATAGGCCTTGTTCTGCGAACTCGCCCCCGCTCCGGCGGTGGAGGAGGAGCCGATGGCGACGATCCGGATCGGCGCGCCGGCCGCGATGCGCTGGGCCATTTGCGGCAGGGGCGCCGACAATGCCGCGTCGCCGCGTGGAAGCTGGCAGCGCGCTGCGGGATCGGCGGCAAGGGCCGGGACGGACACTGCCAGGGCGGCGATTACGGACAGGACGCGGGCGGCGTACGGCACAACAGGACTCAATTGCTTCCTCCGGTGCGCTCGCCGACCGGTAGGGGCACGATCATCGCCGCGACGCTTTGCGCCAGCAATTGTCCGACGCATTGGTGAACGAATTCATAAGCACGCTGCTTTGCTCTGCTCGATTCGTCGGCGAAATCGACCCGGCCATCCTCCACCCAGTACCGCATGATGTCGTAGCGGGGAAAATGGAAGACATCCGAACTCTGGGCCAGCCAGGACATGTATGACACGTAGGGAGCGAAGTCGATCAACTGCGCGGTGTGCATGCTGTACTGCATGTCCATGATGACGATGTCGGCGCCGCGGCGTTGAACCTCGGCGATGCCGGCCTGGAGCGCTGTGCCGAAACTCGCCAGGTCCAGGCTGCGCATGGCGTCGACCGTGCCGGTCTGCCAGACGACCAGCGCCGGCCGCTGGTCCTCCACCGCCTGGGTCAGCGGGGCGACCATGGCAGGCGCCGCTTCGCCGGGAAGGCTCAGCACGGTGGTATTGATCTCGCGGCCGGGCAGGCGGCGCTTCAGCTCGCTTTCCAGCCAGGCGGGATAGCCGACGATACCCGGCTTGGATGTCGGCTTGGCGGAATGGGCGATCAGGATCGACAACGGACCCCCGGCGGCAAGTCGCGCCGATGCCCGCGGCAGTCCGCCGCCGGGAGCGAGAACCGACTCCGGAACGGCGCAGGTGGGATCGACCGACTGCGCTGCCGCCGGCTGGCCGGCCATGACATGGTCCGGGGAAAGGAACAGCGCGGCCGCCAGCAGGATGGCCGTGACCGTCAGCATCCCTCGCCCCCGTCCTCCCGCCATTTCCCCCTCATGTCCCCATTTTCGTGGTGGCCGCGACCCGGTGGCGCCGCGCGCGTTCCGCCGACTGATACCAGTTCAGGAAGCGCGCCAGCAGCACCATCGTGGCGATGCCGAACAGGGTAACAAGGAACTGTGCGGAAAGCGAGCCGCTGACATGGACGAGCATGGTCTGCCCGGCAAAGGACAGCAGCACCCCCAGGCAGAACACCGGCAGTGACTGCCGGCCGCAGTCGAGCACCGGTGCGGCCAGTGGTCCGCGCAGCCAGGATGCTCCCGCCGGCACCAGCCACAGCATCAGATAGGCCAGGGCGAAGAAGTGCAGCAGCCGCAAGGGGTCGAGGTCGGTCTTGCTGATCGGATAGAGGATCTCCGTCACCGATACCGGGATCAGCGCGTGCAGCGGGGCGAATTTCCAGGACAGCGTCAGGAACAGGCCGGCCAGCAGGACAGCCCCGGCCGCTGCCGCCACCGACGTCCGGAATCGGGTCAGCACGGCGCGCAGATCCGGTTGGAACTGCAGTGACGCGCCCAGCACGAACAGGAATTGCCAGGTGAAAGGATTAAAGTACCAGACGCCGCCATCCGGGTATGTCGGCAGGTTCCAGCCCCATTGCCGTGCCGCGAGGTACAGCGCGGCGGACCCCGCCAGCACCGCCAGCGGCCGGCGGCGCAGGGCCGGCAGCAGCAGTGGGAAGGTCAGCAGCAGCACGATATAGAGCGGCAGAACGTCCAGGTTGGCGGGCCGGAATTTCAGCAGGATGGCCTGGGTCAGGGCGGTGACGGGGTCCTGGAAATAGCCGGCGATGCCCATTTCCTCCGCGAACAGCGGGCTGTCGAAGGCGCGGGCGGTGTAGGCGATCTGCGTGGTGTAGGCGAAGAACAGGATGATGTAGGTGACGTACAACGTCCAGCAGCGGTGCAGTACCTGCGCCGCCGCCATCGGCATCCCTTGCCGATCCAGTGTCCGGCCGTAGACCAGGGCCGCGGTGTAGCCGGAGATGAAGACGAAAATTTCCGTGGCGTCGCTCAGGCCGAAGTTGCGCGGCGTCACCCAGGAAATCTGGTTGGCAGGAATGTGGTTCACGAAGATGAACCACAGCGCCAGACCGCGAAAGAAGTCGAGCCGCAGGTCGCGCGCAGCCGTCTCGTTCCTGCCGTCCGCCGATGTTGCGTCTTTCATGGCCGTCCAACCCGCAAGTGTCTTGCTCCGCCTTCGTGAACAATCCAGCCCGACCAGTGGTCCGCAGCCCATCCGCGAGGGTGTCGCTTTCCAGATACCCCCATGATCCCTGCAGAAGATGGGTGTACCGCCTCCGGATTCGAGAAGGCGGGCGGCATAAGGGCCGCGGATGGCTGCCGAGCCGTGGTTGAACGAAACCCGCGGCTTCGCGCCGCAGCGTTAAACCTCTGAAATACAGTCTTCAATTCCCGTTCGCGCTTGATCCCGACCGTTTGCTTCCTGCATAATCCGATCAGCAAAAGAAAGCTGGGGCGGATCGGCCGGAAGGCCGGCGGCAAGCCCGGATGGATGGGAGGAAACGCACACCAACGTCGGGACACCATGGAACCGGGCGGATGGCGCAATGCGCCGGTGCCCACCGGTTCCATGGGTCCCGAGGGTGCGCCGTCCGGGTCGGTCGAGCGTGCATCCCACTCATTCCCGCTTTCCCCGCTCACCCGGCATCGCCTGGTCCCGTGAGGGTCCTGGCATGGCCGGGTGCGGGCCGGCATGCCTTGGCAGGGTGTCCGCCGGTCCGGCGATAAGAACGCATAACAGAGAATGGACAAGGGAGCTTCTGCATGAAACGTCGTGCATTTCTGACCTCCGCCGGTGTGGGCGTCGCCGCCAGCACGCTTGCCGCCCCCGCCATCGCCCAGTCCACGCCCGAGATCAAGTGGCGCTGCGCCTCCAGCTTCCCGAAGAGCCTCGACACCATCTATGGCGGTGCGGAGTTCGTGGCGAAGCGCGTGGCCGAACTGACGGACGGCAAGTTCCAGATCCGCGTCTTCGCGGCTGGCGAGATCGTTCCGGCTCTGCAGGTTCTGGACGCGGTCAAGGACGGCACGATCGAGTGCGGCCACACCGTCTCCTACTATTACGTCGGCAAGGATCCGACCTTCGCCTTCGACGCGGCGATGCCGTTCGGCCTGAACGCCCGCCAGCAGAACGCTTGGATGACCCATGGCGGCGGCAAGGAACTGATGGCGGAGTTCTTCGCCGGCCACAATCTGGTCGCCATCGGCGCCGGCAACACCGGCACCCAGATGGGCGGCTGGTTCCGCAAGGAAATCAAGACCGTCGAGGACCTGAAGGGCCTGAAGTTCCGAATCGGCGGCTATGCCGGCACCATCATGGCCAAGCTGGGCGTCGTGCCGCAGCAGATCGGCGGCGGCGACATCTATCCGGCGCTGGAAAAGGGCACCATCGACGGCGCCGAGTTCGTCGGCCCCTATGACGACGAGAAGCTCGGCTTCAACAAGGTCGCCAAGTACTACTACTATCCCGGCTGGTGGGAAGGCGGCCCGCAGGTCTCCATGATGTTCGGCAAGGAGAAGTTCGAATCGCTGCCGCCGGCCTACAAGGCGGCGCTGCAGGCAGCCTGCTCCGACGCCACGCTCGACATGCTGGGCAAGTACGACGTCCAGAACATGACCGCGCTGAAGCGTCTGGTCGCCGCCGGCACCCAGCTGCGTCCCTTCCCGAACGAGGTGATGCAGGCCTGCTATCAGGCCGCCATCGAAGTGTACGAGGACGAAGCGGCGAAGAACGAGAAGTTCCGCAAGATCTACGAGGCGTGGAAGAAGTTCCGCGAGGAAGAATATCTGTGGTTCCGCGTCGCCGAATACAGCTTCGACCGCTTCGTCTACGCGGCCCCGCCGCTTGAGAAGAAGAAGTAAGCATCGGTTCTGGGGGAGGGTTGGGATTGCATCCCTCCCCCTAAACCTCGATCACCATCCCATCATACGCCGGCTCGACCCCCGCCGGCAGGATCCGCAGCAGGCTGTCGTAGTCCATGCTGTTGTCCATGTGGGTCAGATAGGCCCGCCGCGGCTTCACCCGTTCGATCCACTCCAGCGTCAACGCCAGATGGGCGTGCACGGGGTGGGGCGGTTCGATCCGGCCGCAATCGACCACCCAGGTGTCGACCCCCGCCAGCGCCTCGAAGGCGCGGTCGTCCAGCCGCACCACGTCGGTCGAATAGGCGAAGCGCCCGAACCGGTAGCCGACCGTCCGCATATAGCCGTGGTCCTGTTCGAACGGCGTCACCTCCAGCCCTTTGACGCTGAATGGGCCGTCGACGCGGTGCGTTTTCAGCACCGGCCGGTAGAAGGGATACCCTTCGGGCAGCGGATCGAAGCAGTAGGGGAAGCGGGTTTCGATGTCCCGCAGATGCTCGTCCCAGCCATAGGCATCGATCGGCGCATGCATGTGCCGGCAGATCTCGCGCAGCTCGTCGATGCCGTGGCAATGGTCGGCATGCTGGTGAGTCCACAGCACGGCATCCAGCCGCGCACAGCCGCTGTCGAGCAACTGCTGCCGCAGGTCGGGGGAGGTGTCGACCAGCACCGAAACCTCGCCGCTCTCCACCAGAACCGACGGACGCATGCGACGGTTCTTCGGATTGGCGGGATCGCAGCGGCCCCACTGGCCGCCGGGTATGCCGGCGATCACCGGCACGCCGCGTGACCCGCCGCAGCCGAGGACGGTCACGCGCATCGCGCCGGATGACGGGCCGGCATCGCTCATGCAGCAGCCTTGTCTTGGGCGGCCTTGTCGAACAGGCGGAAGAAATTGTCGGTGGTGACCCGCGCCAGCTCCTCCGCCGACACCCCCTTCACCTCCGCCACACAGGCGGCGGTGTGGGCGACGTAAGCCGGCTCGTTGCGCTTGCCGCGGAAGGGGATCGGCGCGAGGTAAGGCGCGTCCGTTTCCACCAAGATGCGGTCGAGCGGCACGTCCTTCACGATGGCGCGCAGCTCTTCCGACTTCTTGAAGGTGACGATCCCCGACAGCGACAGGGTGAAGCCATACTCCACCGCCTCTTCCGCCAGCGCCCGGCCGGAGCTGAAGCAATGCAGCAGCCCCTTCACCGGCTGGCCGGCCGCTTCCTCCTTGACGATGCGCATGGTGTCGTCGTCGGCGTCGCGGGTGTGAATGATCAGCGGCAGGCCGGTCTCCAGGCTGGCGCGGATGTGCCGGCGGAAGCACTCCTGCTGCTGGTCGCGCGGGCTCTTGTCATAGAAGTAATCGAGCCCGGTCTCGCCGAGCCCGATCACCTTGGGATGGCGGGACAGCTCCACCAGCGTTTCGGTCGTGGTGATGGCGAACTCCTCGGCCGCCTGATGGGGATGGACCCCCACCGAGCAGAGGATGTCGTCATACCGTTTCGCCACCGCCAGGATGCGGTCGAACCGGCTGATGTAGGTGCAGATGGTGACCATCCGCCCGATGCCGGCCTGCCGGGCGCGGTCGACGACCGCGTCCAACTCTTCGGCGAAATCGGGAAAGTCGAGATGGCAATGGCTGTCGACGAGCATACGGGAACTCAGACCTTCGGTTCTTCGACGTAACGCGGGAAGACGCCCTGCGGCGTCGGCAGCGGCGTGCCGGCGGCCAGCGCCCCTGACGGGCCCAGCGTGCCGAAGCCGCGCGCGTCCGGACCCAGCGCCAGCAGGTCGAGGATCTTGGCGGAGCTGTCCGGCATCACCGGCTGGGTCAGGATGGCGAGATGGCGGATCGTCTCCGCCAGCACATACAGCACGGTCGCCATGCGCGCCGGGTCGGTCTTCTTCAGCGCCCACGGGGCCTGTTCGTCGACGTAGCGGTTGGCGTCGCCGACCACGGCCCAAATGGTGTCCAGTGCCTTGTGGAAGGCCTGCGCCTTGATCTCCGCCCGGACGATGTCGAGCATGCCGTAGGCGGAGCCGAGCAGCGTGTTGTCCGCTTGCGTGAACTCACCCGGCGTCGGCACGGCGGCGGCGCAGTTCTTGCCGATCATCGACAGGACGCGCTGCACCAGATTGCCGTAATCGTTGGCGAGATTGCCGTTGATCCGGTTGACCATCTGCTTGTGCGAGAAGTCGCCGTCATTGCCGAACGGCACTTCGCGCAGCAGGAAATAGCGGGTCTGGTCGAGGCCGTAGGTGTTGACCAGCGTGTCCGGCGCGATGACGTTGCCCAGCGACTTCGACATCTTCTGGCCTTCGATCGTCCACCAGCCATGGGCGAACACCCGCTTGGGCGGCTGCAGGCCGGCGGCCATCAGGAAGGCCGGCCAATAGACGGCGTGGAAGCGCAGGATGTCCTTGCCGACCATGTGCAGGTCGGCCGGCCAGTACTTGGCATATTCGCCCGTGGTGTCGGGGTAGCCGACGGCGGTGATGTAGTTCGCCAGCGCGTCGAGCCAGACATACATGATGTGGGCGTCGTCGCCCGGCACCGGGATGCCCCACTTGAAGGTAGTGCGGCTGACCGACAGATCCTTCAGCCCCGACTTGACGAAGGCCATCACCTCGTTGCGCTTGCCGGCCGGCGCGATGAAATCGGGGTTCTGTTCATAGAACTCGATCAGCCGGTCCTGCCAGGCCGAAAGCTTGAAGAAGTAGGACGGCTCCTCCACCCACTCACACTCGGCGCCGGTGGGGGCGATCTTCTTGCCCTCGGCATTGGTGGTCAGCTCGTCCTCGCCATAGAAGGCTTCGTCGCGAACCGAATACCAGCCGGCGTAGGACCCCAGATAGATCTCGCCGCGCTCCTTCAGCACCGTCCACAGTGCCTGCACCGACTTGACGTGGCGCGGCTCGGTGGTGCGGATGAAGTCGTCGTTGGAATAGTTCATCAGCGACACGAGATCGCGGAAGTTCTGCGACACCCGGTCGGTAAAGTCCTGCGGCGGGATACCGGCCTTCTCCGCCGACTTCTCCACCTTCTGGCCGTGCTCGTCGGTGCCGGTGAGGAACTTCACGTCATAGCCGTCGAGGCGCATGAACCGGGCGAGGACGTCGCAGGCAAGCGTCGTGTAGGCGTGGCCGATGTGCGGCACGTCGTTCACGTAGTAGATCGGCGTCGTCAGGTAGAAGGTCTTCGGCCCGGCCATTTGCGGCACTTTCTTTCAAGTCAGGTTCAACCGGCAGGTTCTGAAACCTAGGCGGCAGCCGTTTCCAGCGCCGACAGGGCGTTCAGGACCACCTGCTTGCGGTCCAGGTTTGCGGATTCCGCGCGCGCGAAAAGACGCTGAACCTTTTCCCACACCTCCACCCAACGTTCAAGACCGCGGGCATTCGCCAGCCGGGTCATCAGGGCGGCTTCGCCCGGCACCACCTCCGCCGGCCAGGCCCCGCGGGCGAGCGAGCGGGCGAAGCGGGCCAGCCACCAGACCAGCAGCTCGGTCGCGGTCTCGAACATCCCGTCGTCTTGGCGGCGGGTCAGCTTGTCGCCGAAGGCGTGCGCCGCGACGATGTCGATGCGCGGCAGGTCGGACAGCAGCCCGATCATCTCGCGGTACAGCGCCAGTCCACCGGCATCGGCCAGATCGATGGCGCGGCCGACGCTGCCTTCCGACAGCCGGGCCAGCGCCGGGCGGTCGTCGGCGGCGATGTCCGGCCGGTGCTGCCCCAACAGGTCGATCACCGTCTCCTCATCCAGCGGCTTCAGCGTCAGCTTGCGGCAGCGCGAGCGGATGGTCGGCAGCATGCCGCCGGGATTGTCGCTGACCAGCAGCAGCAGGGCGCCGGGCGGCGGCTCCTCAAGGATTTTCAGGATGGCGTTCAGGCCGCTCAGGTTCATGCGGTCGGCGCCGTCGATCACCGCGACGCGCCAGCCGCCTTCCGCCGAGGTGCGGCGCAGGAACGGACCGATCTTGCGCACGTCGTCCACCGCGATGTCGCGCTTCAGCCGGCCCTTCTTCTCGTCGCGCTGGCGTTCGATGGTCAGCATGTCTGCATGGCCGCCCGACGCCACCCGGCGGAACACCGGATGATCAGGGCCGATGTGCAGCGAGGTGACCGGCGCCGCTCCACCGAACAGGCTGTCCCCCGGCGGATCCTGGGCCAGGACGAAGCGGGCGAAGCGGAAGGCCAGCGTCGCCTTGCCGATCCCCGGCGTGCCGCCGATCAGCCAGGCATGCGGCAGCCGGCCGGAATTCCAGGCCTCCAGCAGCAGCCGTTCAGCCTCCTCATGCCCAACGAGGTCGGAATTGCGCCGGGGGGCGAGTGGCTCCTCCGCGGCCGGTGCGGCGGCAGGGGTGGAGGTGCGCGGCTTGCTCACGATTGCAGCTCCAGCCGGCCGGCGACGGCATCCCAGACGCGGGCCTGCACGCCGTCCAGATCGGCGTCGGCATCCACGACCGCGCAGCGCTCCGGCTCCCGCCGGGCGATGTCGAGGAAGCCGTCGCGCAGCCGCTGGTGAAAGCCGATGTCCATCCGCTCATAGCGGTCCTCGCCGCCATGGCGCGAGGCGGCGCGGCGCAGACCCTGCTCGACGTCGATGTCCAGGATCAGCGTCAGGTCGGGGCGAAACTCGCCGAGAGCCGCCCGCTGCAAGGTCTCCACCAGCTCGCGCCCCAGCCCCAGCCCATAGCCTTGATAGGCCATGGTGCTGTCGAAGAAGCGGTCGCACAGCACCCATTTGCCGGCCTCCAGCGCCGGCCACACCGTCCGTTCCAGGTGGTCGCGGCGGGCAGCGGTGTGCAGCAGCGCCTCCGTCACCGGGCTCCAGCGGCCGGTCTCGCCGGTCACCAGCAGGCCGCGGATTTCCTCCGCCCCCGGCGATCCGCCCGGCTCGCGCGTCGTCACGACGTCGATGCCGCGGGCGCGCAGACTGTCGGCCAGACGGCGCAACTGGGTCGACTTGCCGGCCCCTTCGCCGCCTTCCAGCGTGATGAAGCGGCCACGGTTGGCGGAGGCGGTGAAGGTCGGCATGGTCGTCACGATTACAGGCTGTTGCCGAAGACGAGATATTTGGCAGCAGCGAAGGCGCGGCCGACGAAGCCGGCCTTCGCCACGTCCTGCGCGGCCACCACCGGCACCTCCTTGCCCGGGAAGCCGGGGGCGGAGATGACCAGCTTGCCGACAGTGTCGCCCTTCTTGATCGGGGCGGCAACCGGCGCGCTGCTGACCAGCGACACCTTCATGCCGGGGCGGTCGGCGCGGGCCATGGTGACGCTCAGGTTCTGCGGCACGGTGACCGGCACCATATCCTGCTCACCCAGCCAGACCGGCACCTGCTCGATCGTCTCGCCGCCCTTGTAGAGGGTGTAGGAGGCGAATTCACGGAAACCCCACTCGATCAGCCGGGCCGATTCGTCGGCGCGCGCCTGCATGCTCGGCAGGCCGTTGACCACCAGCAGCAGGCGCCGCCCCTCGCGCTCGCCCGACGCGGTCAGGCCATAGCCGCCGGCGTCGGTGTGGCCGGTCTTCAACCCGTCCACATTCATGTTGCGGTAGAGCAGTGGGTTGCGGTTGCCCTGGGTGATGCCGTGATACTTGAACTCCCGGATCGAATCGTACTTGTAGAACTCGGGGAAGTCCTTGATCAGGCGTTCGGCAAGAAGCGCGAGGTCACGAGCGGTCATATAGTGGTTCGGGTCGGGCCAGCCGGTGGCGTTGACGAAGTTGCTGTTCTTCAGCCCCAGCTCGCGCGCCTTCTTGTTCGCCTGCTCGGCGAAGGCCCCCTCCGACCCGGACAGCCCTTCGGCCAGCACGATGCAGGCGTCGTTGCCGGACTGGACGATCATGCCCTTCAGCAGGTCGTCGACCTTGATGTTGTTGTGAAGCTCCACGAACATCTTGGAGCCCTGCATCCGCCAGGCCCGCTCGCTGACCGGCAACGTGCTCTCCAGCGTCAGGCGGCCGGCCTTGATCGCCTCGAAGACCATGTAGGCGGTCATGATCTTGCTCATCGACGAGGGCGCCATGCGCTCGTCGGCGTTCTTCTCGAACAGCACGGTGTCCGAGGTCAGATCGACCAGGATCGCCTGCTTGGCGATGGTGTCGATGGTCGCGGCCTGGACCGAAACCGCGGTGAAGCCGGCGCCAATCGTGGCCCCGGCCATCGCAATTCCGGCCGCAACGGCGACGGAACGGCCGAAAACGGCACACAGGCGGACGACAACAGCGTTCATGGCAACAATCCTCCAAGGGCACTCGGTACAGGCATTGGGTCACTGGCGCTCGTGAAGAGCGGCCGGGGATGAGGTCGGATGGACGGATCAATCCACCACGATTTTGGCCTCCGTAAGGCCGGCCTGGATGATCTGGTTCAGCAGGCTGTCGGCACGCTCCACAGTGTCCAGCGGGCCGACGCGGACGCGGTGCAGGGTCATGCCGGCCGACCGCGTCTGGCTGACGCTGGCGCGCTGGCCGATGGCGGACAGCCGGGCGCGGGCCTTCGCGACATTCTCCTCGCTGCCGAAGGCGCCGACCTGCACATAGATGGCCTCATGTGCCCTCACCGGCAATTGCGCCACCACCGGGGCCGGCACGAAGCGTCCTTCCGACATGGAGCCGGCGACGGTCGTGGGCGGGGGAATGGGGGCGCCGACCACCGCCGGGCGGGCGGCGGCCAGTGTCGTCACCGGTCCGGCCGGCCCCGTCACCTCGATCCGGCCGCGCGGAGCGGCCTTCGGCGGCGGGCCGTCGAGTTCGGCCAGCATCGGGGCGGGCGTGCCCTGGCGCGCGGCGGCGGCGATGGCGCGGCTTTCCTCCGCCAGGATCTGCACGCGCACCTTGGCGGTGCCGGGACCGTCGAAGCCCAGCAGCTGGGCGCCACGCCGCGACATGTCGATGATGCGGCCGTTGGCGTAGGGGCCGCGGTCGTTGACGCGCACCACGATGGAGCGGCCGTTGTCCAGGTTGGTCACCCTAACCAGACTGGGCATCGGCAGCGTCTTGTGCGCGGCGGTCAGCTCGTTCTGATCGTAGATCTCGCCGTTGGCGGTATTCTTCTCATGGAAGCCGGGACCGTACCACGAGGCGATGCCGGTCTCGTCGTAGCTGTAATCTTCCTTGGGATAGTACCAGACGCCGTTGATCTGATAGGGCTTGCCCACCTTGTAGACGCCGCTGGTCGGAAGGCCCGAGCCGGTGCCGGCGGGTTTCTGCGCGCAGGCGGCGAGCGCTGCAACGCCCACCAGCACGACGACCCTGCTCACCCCGCGCCAGCGACGCATCCGCCAAACCCCTTCCTTCCCCAAACCCGGCCGGAACGCCGGGGCGGCGGCACTCTAGCGGGTTGGCATCGCCGCGCCAATGCCTCGAACGCGGCAGAAACACGATGACACAGCCCGTACGCGGGCCGGACCTTCAGGGGCCGGGGAACAGGCTATCGGTGCGGCCCATCAGCCAATAGGCGGTCAGCCCGATCCACTCCCGCACCGCGTCGTCGAGGATTACCAGATTCTGCCCGAACTCGAACCGCAGGTATGGCTTGGCGTCGTGGCGGGTGCGGTAATCGACGGGGTAGGGGATCACCTCCCACCCGATCTGCCGGAAGATGCCGACCGACCGCGGCATGTGCATGGCCGACGTGACGAGGACCCAGCGCTCCCCCGGTGCCGGCTTGACCATCTCCTTGCTGAAGACCGCGTTCTCCCAGGTGTTGCGGGAGTCCGCCTCATAGATCACGCGGTCTGCCGGAATGCCGGCCTGGAGCAGGGCGGCACGGGCGGTGACGTCCTCCTTGTACTCCTGCCCCAGCAGCCGGCCGGACCCGCCGGTGAAGACGGCCTTGGCCTCCGGATAGCGGCGGACAAGGTCAGCGAAGCCCAGGATGCGTTCGGCCGCCTCGTTTAGCGAGGGATCGCCACGGTCGGCGGTGATCGGCGGGTTGACCGCGCCGCCCAGCATGATGATGCCGTCGATCCGCCCCTCCGGCTCCACCCGTGGGAAGCGGTTTTCCAGCGGCACGGCGACCAGCGCGCCCAACCCCGTATACATGACCAGCAGAAGCAGCGCCGCCGCCAGCGTCACCAGCCGCCGACCCGCGCGCTGCCAGCGCCGCGTCCGAAGCAGCACCGCCCCCAGCGCCACCGCCAGCACCAGCGCATTGCCGGGCGCGAAGACGCCCCACAGCAGCTTCGACAGGATGAAGGACAGCACCGGCACACTCACGATGGTGAAGGGGGAGGGGACGGAGCATAAGCGGGGCGGTTGGATTGGGGCAACCGGCTACCGCAACCCTCGCCAGTACCCCCAAACCGACGCCGGCGGCAGGTTACGCAGCGTGAAGCCCAGCCGTTCCCCCTTCAGCCCCAGCGCCCTGCGGTTCAGCGGCGAATGCGGCATGAAGCTGTAGAGCAGAAAGCGCCCGCCCGGCCGCAGGATGCGGAAGGTGGCGTCCAGCACCTCGCGCTGGAACTCCAGCGGGAAGGTGATCATCGGGATGCCGATCACCACCGTGCCGACCTTGCCGCACAGCGCCTCGCCCAACAGTTCCGGCGCCTTGCGGCAATCGTCGGCGATGACGGTGACGGCAGGGCAACGGGCGCGGAGATGGCGGGCGAGGTCGCGGTCGATTTCGAAGCTGTAGAGCCGTGCGGCCGGGATGCCGGATTCCAGGATCGCGGCGGTGATCGGGCCGGTGCCGCCGCCGAACTCCACCACCACCTCGTTGGCCTCGCAGCGGATCTCGCGGGTGATCCGGCGGCGCAGCGCCGGGGAGGATGGGGCGACCGACCCCATCGCCCAGGGATCGGCCAGCCAGCGGCGGAAGAACAGCCAGGATTCGGTTAGCGACGCGGGTACCGTCCGGTTCATCTGTGGGCCTCCCTGAATCGGGGCGGCCCATCCGCGGCTCACCCTACAGCGGAGTTGCTGCCAGAAGTTGGTGACCTGCGTATGACAGCCCGCTCGCCACCAGCGTCAAGAACACCAGCGCCGCCACGGTCAGCCCCAGCCCGATGCCGATGGCGCCGCCGTCGCGCTCGATCAGCCCCAGCGAAATCAGCACCAGCGCGAAGCCCGGCAGCCAGCCGGTCAGCGGCAGCGGCACGATGCAGGTCAGCGTCAGGATGAACAGCAGAAGCCCGAACCAGCGTTCCTGATCGATGCGGGCCAGCCGGTGCAGCCGCGGCTTCAGCATCTGCTCGATCCCGGTCAGGCGCGGCATGGCGGCGTCCAGCGTGCGCGCAGCCAGCTTGGTGCCGATGGACCGCCGCAGCAGCCAGTCCGGCAGCCTCGCCCCGCGCCGGCCGAAGGCGAGCTGCGCGGTGTAGAGCACGATGGGCAGGTCGAACAGGCAGGACACGCCCAGCGGCACCGGCGCGATGGTGGGCAGCGACAGTGCCAGCAGGATGGTGCCGAGCGAGCGGTCGCCCAGCGCCCGGATCAGGTCGCCCAGCGTGACCCGCCCCTGGGGCAGGTTGGCGCGGAAGCGGGCCAGCACGTCCGACGTGCGCTCTTCCTCCACCGTTCCACACAGGGCGGGCAGGGCGATGGCCCCGTCGCGCTGCGGCTCGCCGATCTCATCGGCAAGCGGGTGGTCGATGTGGTGATCGGCGTTCAAACGCCGGCCTCCGCCGCGGCGCTCTCGTAAAGTTCGAGCGCCTCCAGCCAGGTTTCCTCTGCGGTCGCCAGCTTCTTCTCCACCGTGCCCAGTTCGATCTGCAGCTTGGTCAGCTTGTCTGACGGGCCGCTGTAGAGCGCGGGGTCGGACATCTTCGCCTCGATCTTGCGCTTCTCCTCGCTCAGCTTGGTCACCAGCGCCTCGGCGTCGGTGGCCTTGCGCTTCAAGGGCGCGAGCGCCGTGCGCGCCTCTGCGGCGGCGCGGCGCTGGTCCTTCTTGTTCGGCCCGGCGTCGCGCTCCGCACCGCCCTTGGCAACCGCCCGTTCCGCCTTGGCGCGGTCGAGCAGGTAGCGGCGGTAGTCGTCGAGGTCGCCGTCATAGGCCTGCACCGTGCCGTCGGCGACCAGCAGCAACCGGTCCACCGTCATCTCGATCAGGTGGGGGTCGTGGCTGATGATGATGACGGCGCCGGGGAAGTCGTTAATCGCCTCGATCAGCGCTTCGCGGCTGTCGATGTCCAGATGGTTGGTCGGTTCGTCCAACATCAGGATGTGCGGGACTTCCCTGCTCATCAGCGCCAGCAGAAGCCGGGCCTTCTCGCCGCCCGACAGGCTGGCGATCTTGGTTTCCGCCTTCACCTGGGGGAAGCCGAAGCGGCCCAGATGGGCGCGCACCTTCTCCTCCAGCGCCAGCGGCATGATGCGCTGAGTCTGCTGGATCGGCGTCAGCGACAGGTCCAATTCCTCGGACTGGTGCTGGGCGAAATAGCCGATGCGCAGCTTGGACGGGCGCCGCATCTCGCCGGCCATCGGCTGCAAGCGGTTGGCCAGCAGCTTGACCAGCGTCGACTTGCCGTTGCCGTTGGCGCCCAGCAGGCCGATGCGGTCCTCCATGTCGATGCGCAGGTTGACCCGCCGCAGGATCACCTTGTCGCCATAGCCGATGCTCACCCCCTCCAGCGCGATCAGCGGCGGCGCCAGCTCGTCCGGCGGCGGGAAGTTGAAGACGACCTCGGGATCGTCCTCCATCAGCGTGATCGACTCCATCTTCTCCAGCAGCTTCAGGCGGCTCTGCGCCTGACGGGCCTTGCTGGCCTTGAAGCGGAAGCGGTCGACATAGGACATCATGTGCTTGCGCCGCGCCTCCTGCTTGGCGGCCATGGAGGCGATGCGTTCCTGGTTGGCGCGGCGTTGCGCCAGGAACTGGTCGTAATTGCCGCTGTAGGTGACGAGCTTGCCCTGGTCGATGTGGATCGTCGTGGTCGGCACCGCGTTCAGCAGCTCGCGGTCGTGGCTGACCAGCAGGATGGTGTGCGGATAGTTCTTCAGATAGCCCTCGAGCCAGATGGTCGCTTCGAGGTCGAGGTGGTTGGTCGGCTCGTCCAGCAGCAGCAGGTCGGGGCGGGAGAACAGAACGCCGGCCAGCGCCACGCGCATCCGCCAGCCGCCCGAGAAGTCGGAGCAGGGCCGCTGTTGGGCCTCGGCGTCGAAGCCCAGGCCGGACAGCACCTGCGCGGCGCGCGACGGGGCGGAATGCGCCTCGATGTCGGCGAGCCTCGCGTGGACTTCGCCGATGCGCATCGGGTCGGTCGCCGTCTCGGCCTCCGCCAGCAGGGCGGTGCGTTCGGTGTCGGCGGCCAGCACCGCATCGATCAGCGTGGTCGGGCCGCTGGGGGCCTCCTGCGCCACCATGCCCATCCGCATGCCGGCCGGCAGGGTGACGGCGCCGGCATCCGTCTGCAGCTGGCCCGAGATCAGCTTCAGCAGGGTCGATTTCCCGGTGCCGTTGCGCCCGACCAGCGCCACGCGATGCCCCTTGGGCACCACCGCCGTCGCGTGGTCGAACAACACTCGGCCGCCGAAGCGGAAGGTCAGGTCATTGATGTGCAGCATAGCGCGCGAGGATGTAGCACGAGGGGCCGCCGATTTGAAGCGGGGGCCGGCGAATGGCACGGCTTTGTCCCGCGCGGGACAGCTCGTATGCCTGGCCTGCGTCCGGCTGCCGGCCCTCCGGGTTGTTTGAACACGACCATTCCGGAGAACGGAATCGCCACCCGGTCTTTTTTAATTGAACGTCCAATCAAAAAAAATCAGGCTGTGCTCCTGGAATGATGGTGCTGCGAACCAATGCACCCTTGGAACCTGGGACCTGGGCTCGCGAGGATGGGAGACAGGACATGATGCGATTCGGACGGCAGGCCCATTACATCCACGGTCTTCCGGTCACGGGCGAGGGTGAGGAGCGCTTCGCCACCGTCAATCCCGCGACCGGGGAAACTCTGGCCGAGGTCGCGCAGGCAACATCCGTCGATCTGGACCGTGCGGTGGACAGCGCGCGGGCCGGGCAGGCGGTGTGGGCGGCGATGACGGCGATGGAGCGGTCGCGGGTGCTGCGCCGGGCGGTATCCCTGCTGCGCGAGCGCAACGACGCGCTGGCGGAAATCGAAACGCTGGACACCGGCAAGCCGCTGAGCGAGACGCGGGCGGTCGACATCGCCACCGGCGCCGACGTGCTGGAATATTACGCCGGCCTTGCCCCCGCGCTGGAAGGGCGCCAGATCCCGCTGCGCCCAAGCTCCTTCGTCTATACCCGGCGCGAGCCGCTGGGGGTGGTGGCCGGGATCGGCGCCTGGAATTACCCGATCCAGATCGCGCTGTGGAAATCGGCCCCGGCGCTGGCCGCCGGCAACGCCATGATCTTCAAGCCGAGCGAGGTGACGCCGCTGACCGCCCTCCATCTGGCGGCGATCTACAGCGAGGCCGGGCTGCCCGACGGCGTGTTCAACGTTGTCCAGGGCGACGGTCGGGTCGGCGCCCTGCTGGCGGCTCATCCTGGCATCGAGAAGCTGTCCTTCACCGGCGGCGTGGAGACCGGCAAGCAGGTGATGGCCACGGCCGGCGGATCGACCCTGAAGGAGGTGACGATGGAGTTGGGCGGGAAGTCGCCGCTGATCGTCTTCGCCGACGCCGATCTCGACCGCGCCGCCGACATCGCCATGATGGCGAATTTCTACAGCTCCGGTCAGGTCTGCACCAACGGCACCCGCGTGTTCGTCCACCGCAGCATCGCGGCGGCCTTCGAGGAGCGGCTGCTGGCCCGCGTGCGCCGCATCCGCATGGGCGATCCGCTGGACCCCGACACCAATTTCGGCCCGCTCGCCAGCTTCCCCCACCGCGACAAGGTGCTGCGCTACATCGAGACCGGCAAGGCGGAAGGGGCGCGGCTGCTGGCCGGCGGCGGCGTTCCGGAAGGGCCGGCCTTCGCGCGCGGCGCCTATGTGGCGCCCACGGTCTTCACCGACTGCCACGACGGCATGACCATCGTGCGCGAGGAGATTTTCGGCCCGGTCCTGTCGATCCTGACCTTCGACGGCGAGGAGGAGGTCATCGCGCGGGCCAACGCCACCAGCTACGGCCTCGCCGCCGGGCTGGTCACCACCGATCTGGCCCGCGCCCATCGGGTGATTCACCGGCTGGAGGCCGGCATCTGCTGGATCAACGGCTGGGGTGAATCGCCGCCGGAGATGCCGGTCGGCGGCTACAAGCAGTCGGGCATCGGCCGCGAGAACGGGGTCGAGACGCTCGACCATTACACCCGCGTCAAATCGGTCCAGGTCGAACTCGGCGCCTATTCGTCGGTGTTCTGAGCCCGCCGGTCGCGGGCAACCGCCTTTCAGAGAAGGCCGCCTTTCAGAGAAGGGGTGTTCGATGTCGAATCCACCGACCTCCGGGGCCGCTGCGCCGGAGAACGGCACCGCTGTGCCCGCCGCCACATCCTCCTTCGCCCCTGCGGCGCGCGAGTATGACTACATCATCGTCGGCGCCGGGTCGGCCGGCAACGTCCTCGCCTGCCGGCTGACGGAGGATGCGGGCGTCAGCGTCCTGCTGCTGGAGGCGGGCGGACCCGACCACCGGCTGGACTACCGTACCCAGATGCCGGCGGCGCTGGCCTTTCCGCTGCAGGGCCGCCGTTACAACTGGGCCTATGTGACCGAACCCGAACCGAACATGGACAACCGCCGGATGGAGTGCGGACGGGGCAAGGGGCTGGGCGGCTCGTCGCTGATCAACGGCATGTGCTACATCCGCGGCAACGCGCTGGACTATGACGGCTGGGCGGAGCTGCCGGGTCTTGAGGACTGGAGCTATCTCGACTGCCTGCCCTATTTCCGCAAGGCGGAGACGCGCGACATCGGCCCCAACGCCTACCATGGCGGCGACGGCCCGCTGTTCGTCACCACCGCCAAGCCGGGCGTCAACCCGCTCTACGAGGCGATGGTGGAGGCGGGCGCGCAGGCCGGCTATGGCCGAACCGACGACCTGAACGGCTACCGCCAGGAGGGCTTCGGTCCGATGGACCGCACGGTGACGGCGCAGGGGCGGCGCTGCAGCACGGCCCGCGGCTATCTCGACCGGGCGCGGGGGCGGCCGGGGCTTACCATCGTCACCCACGCGATGACCGACCGCATCCTGTTCGACGGACGCCGCGCCGTCGGCGTCGCCTATCTGCGCAACGGCACGCCGGTGACGGCGCGGGCGCGGCGGGAGGTGCTGCTGTGCGCCGGCGCCATCGCCTCCCCGGCGATCCTGCAGCGGTCGGGGGTGGGGCCATCGCCGCTGCTGCGCGAGTTGGGCGTGCCGACGGTGGCCGACCTGCCGGGCGTCGGCGGCGATCTCCAGGACCATCTCGAAATGTACATCCAGTACGAGTGCCGCCAGCCGGTGTCGCTCTATCCCGCGCTGAAATGGTGGAACCAGCCGGCCATCGGCGCCGAATGGCTGTTCATGGGCACCGGCATCGGCGCCAGCAACCAGTTCGAGGCCGGCGGCTTCATCCGCACCGGCGACGACGTGCCCTGGCCCGACATCCAGTACCATTTCCTCCCCGTCGCCATCAGCTACAACGGCACCAACGCGGTGGAGGCGCACGGCTTCCAGGCCCATGTCGGCTCCATGCGCTCGCCCAGCAAGGGGCGGGTCCACGCCCGGTCGCGCGATCCGGGGCAGGCGCCCAGCATCCTGTTCAACTACATGGCCGATCCGCGGGACTGGCGGGAGTTCCGCGCCGGCATCCGCATCACCCGCGACATCATGCGCCAGCGCGCCCTGGCCCCCTACCGCGGGGAGGAGATCAGCCCCGGCGCCGATTGCGTCACCGACGCCGACCTCGAAGCTTTCGTCCGCCATCATGCCGAGACGGCCTATCACCCCTGCGGCACCTGCCGGATGGGGACCGACGACGGCGCGGTGGTGGATGGCCAGGGCCGGGTGCATGGGCTGGAGGGCCTGCGCGTCATCGACGCCTCGATCATGCCGCGCATCGTCACCGGCAACCTGAACGCGCCGACCATCATGATGGCGGAGAAGCTGGCAGACGCGGTGCGCGGCCGTCCGGCGCTGCCGCGCGCCGATGTCCCCTATTACGTCGCCGAGGCCGCCATCATCGAGAAGGAGACCCGGAAGGAGAGCCGGAGGGAACAACGACTGCGGGCCTGAGACCTGCACGCCGACAACGACAACCACAAGCAAGGAGAACAGGGATATGGGCAAGACATTCGGTAAAATTTCCGGTCTGGCCGTCGGCCTGATGCTGGCAACCGCGACTGCCGCCCTGCCGGTGCTCGCCGCCGATCCGGCATCCTGCAAGTCGGTGCGTTTCGGCGACGTGGGATGGACCGACATCGCGGCGACGACGGCGCTCGCCTCGGTCACGCTGGAGGCGCTGGGCTACAAGCCGACCACCAGCATCTCGTCGGTGCCGGTCGTCTATCTCGGGCTGAAGACCAAGTCGCTGGACGTGTTCCTCGGCAACTGGATGCCCACGATGGAGAGCTTCATCAAGCCGGTGCTGGAGGACGGCTCGGTCGAGGTGACGCGCGTCAATCTCGAAGGCGCCAAATACACGCTGGCCGTGCCGACCTACGCCGCCGAGGCCGGGTTGAAGAGCTTCAAGGATCTGGCGAAGTACAAGGACAAGCTGGACGGCAGGATCTACGGCATCGAGGCCGGCAACGACGGCAATCTCGTGATTGAGAAGATGCTGAAGGCCGATGCCTTTGGCCTGAAGGACTTCAAGCTGGTGGAATCCAGCGAGGCCGGCATGCTGGCCGAGGTGAAGCGGGCGACCCGAACCAAGAAGTGGATCGCCTTCCTGGGCTGGGCGCCGCACCCGATGAACAAGACGATGGACATCACCTATCTGGACGACGGCGACGACTGGTTCGGCCCGAATTACGGCGGCGCCACCGTCAGCACCAACGTGCGCAAGGGTTATGCCGCCGAATGCCCGAACGTCGGCAAATTCCTGTCCAATCTGGTCTTCACCGTGGATATGGAGAATTCGGTGATGGACGGCATCATGAACGGCGGACGGAAGCCGGAAGCGGTGGCGGCCGACTGGTTGAAGAAGAATCCCGGCATCCTGAAGACTTGGCTGTCCGGCGTTACCACGCTGGACGGCAAGGATGGTCTCGCAGCGGCGCAGGCCAAGATGGGTGCGCTCAAATCCTGACCTGACGCTGGTTTCCGCATTGCCTCCTCGACTTCGGCCGCGACGGGATGCCGTCGCGGCCGTTTTTTTGGGGAGAAGGCGACGTCCGCCCCCAAACGAACGCCTTGCCGCGCCGCGAAAGCGCCTCTATAAAGCGGCCCATCCGGCGCCCCGGTCTTCCGGCGGCGCCTGCGTGTTTTTAAATCGGCGAAAAGCCCCATTCCCGCAGGAGTCACCACCATGGCCGTCGAACGGACCCTCTCGATCATCAAGCCCGATGCCACCCGCCGCAACCTGACCGGCAAGATCAACGCCAAGTTCGAAGACGGCGGCCTGCGCATCATCGCCCAGAAGCGCGTCCAGCTGTCGAAGGCCCAGGCCGAGCAGTTCTACGGCGTGCATCGCGAGCGTCCGTTCTTCGGCGATCTGGTTTCCTTCATGATCTCCGGCCCGGTGGTCCTGCAGGTTCTGGAAGGCGAGAACGCCATCGCCCGCAACCGCGAGATCATGGGCGCCACCAACCCGGCCAACGCCGCCGAGGGGACCATCCGCAAGGAGTTCGCCGAGTCGATCGAGGCCAACTCGGTCCACGGTTCGGACGCCCCGGAGACCGCCGCCCAGGAAATCGCCTTCTTCTTCGCCGGCATCGAGCTGGTGGGCTGATCCTGCTCGCTTGACCTTTTGTCAGGCTTGCTGAAAGGGCTGCTCCCGAGAGGGGGCGGCCTTTTTTGCGTTTTGCGTCAAGCTCTGGCAGTATCGGGGGCCGTGAACATTTTGCCCCGCAGACGCCGGGGCCGATCCCGACAGGAGTTGCCCGCGATGGAATCCCAATCCGCAAAGCCGATCATCGCGGCGCTGCTGCAACCGCTGCCGGTGCTGACCCAGCCGCAGGCCCGCAACGACCTGTCCGACGAATCCGTGGTGCGGCTGCTGGTCCGCCAGTTCATCGACCTCAGCCTGGACGCCTTCAATCAGGTCCTGCTGGGCAAGCTTGACCAGGACGAGGCAATCGACGGCATCAACCGTCAGGCCATCGCGCTCAACTCCGTCTTCCTCGGCACCAGCGGCTTCGAATCCGTCATCACCCACCCGTGGAACACGCCGGACCAACTGGGCGCCTTCCTGAAGGACGTGGTGGCGCTGGAATATCCGGAGGACGACTGCGTCCGCGCCATGCTGATCCATCTGGCGACCCAGGTGATGCACGCGCTGCGCCTTCCCGACGAGGAGCGCAACGAGGAGGTGGAGGCGCTGACCCTCGACGCCGCCGACCTGCTGCTGGGCCGCGCCCCGGAAGACGACGGCGAGATCGACATCGACATCGACGTCTGAGCGGTCGCCTCCCGTATCCCGGCGGCTTCACCCCTCCGGGTTCAGGTTCACCTCGATCAGCACCGTGTCCTCGATGAAGTCGGCGCTGTGCCAGGCTTCGGGGTCGAAGCGGATGACCATCCCCGGCCGGAGATCCACGGGACCGGCTTCGCAGGTCAGCAGGGCGCGCCCCTCCACGACGATGACGAACTGTTCGTGCGTGTGGGCATGGCGCGGGGCGGCGGTCCCGGCCTTGATGACGATGTGCTTCAGCGACGCGCCGGTGCCGGGAAAGCTGCGCCGCTCCACCCCGTCGGTCGTCTGGGCCGGCAGGTTGCTCCAGGCGATCACGTCGGCCTTCGGGGCGGCGGGGGGAGGAACGGGGGGCATGGCGGGGTCCTTCCTTGCGAAACTCACCGGCTTTTCAACGTCAACCCGTTGATACGGGCACCGTCGCATCCCGGATCTCCCGCCGGTCGCCGGATCTGTTCCGGGCTGTCGCATCCGTGCCAAAGCTGGGGTGCTAAACCTGCTGTTAACGCCTGACCTTCTAAGACGGGATAATCCGGCGGCGTCGCGGCCGGATCATCTTCCGGCCCGACGGAGGCTTTGTGGACGTTGCTGACACCGATCGACCGCTCCGCACTGCGGGTGCCGCTGAACCGGTGTCCGGGCCGTCCCGTCTGTCCGCCTCGCTTCCCGGCGCCCTGGCCGGACTGACCGGCGTCGGCACGCTCCTGGCCCTGGCCGCATCCAGCCGGATCGATCTGCCGGCCGCCGCCGCGCTGGCCGTCGTCGGCGGGCTGGCGCTGTGGAGCGCGGTTCGTGCCGGGTCGGCTGCCGCCGCACTGGCCCGCTCCGACGCCGCCCTGGTCCAGGCGCGGGACGAGCTGGAGGGGCTGCGCGCCCGCTCCCGCGACTTTGCAGCCGTCTCCCCCGGCTGGTTCTGGGAAACCGGGTCGGACCACCGCTATCTGTCGCTGTCGGGCGGGCTGACGGCTCTGCTCGGCTGCGATCCAAGGACCGTGTTCGGCGATTCGCTGTTCGACCTGGGGACCTTGGTCGCCGACGAGGCGACCTGGGCCGAATACCGTGCCGACATCGAGGCCGGCCGGCCCTTCCGCGATCTTGAGGTCAGCTTCGAAGGGGTGGACGGCCGCGACCTCGTACTGCGGCTCAACGCCGTGCCGGTGCGCGGCGCCGACGGGCGCTTCCGCGGCTATCGCGGCTGCGGCGTCGATGCCACCGCCGAAACGCTGGCGCTGGTGGAGGCGCGTTTCATGCAGGCGGTGGTGCATGACGCCATCGACAGCGTGTCCGAAGGCTTCGTCCTGTTCAGCGCCGACGGCCGGCTGCTGATCTGCAACGAGCAGTACCGCCGCGCCTATCCGACCATCGCCGACATGCTGACCCCCGGCCGCAGCTTTGCCGAGATCCTCCGCGCGGCGGCCGAACGCGGCGGTTTGGAGGGCGCCGACGACATCGGCGCCTGGGTGGAGCAGCGGCTGACCCGCCACCTGCAGCATTCCGCCCCGGTCGACGGCCGGCTGTCCGACGGGCGCTGGTACCGCATCAGCGAACATGCCACCGGAACCGGCGGCGTGGTGAAGATCCTGATGGACATCACCGAGCTGAAGACGCGGGAGGAGGAGCTTGCCGACCAGACCGCCCGCCTGAAACAGACGGTCGCCGCCCTGCGCGAGAGCGAACTGCGCTACCGCCAGTTGGTGGAGCTGGCGCCCTACGGCATCGTCATCTGGGACCGCGCCGCCATCCGCTTCGCCAACGGCGCCGCCGCCGCGATCCTGGGCATGGCGGCCGATATGCTGGAGGGCCGGCCGCTCGCCGGCTTCCTGGAGGATGGCGACGCGCTGGCGGCGATGCTCGCCGGTGCCGCCGATGGCGAGGAGCGGCGGCTGGAATGCGACGCCCAGCGCCCCGACGGCGAACGCCGCCGGCTGGAGGTCGCGGCCAGCCAGGCCGTCTATTCCGGCGGGCCGGCGGTGCTGCTGGTGCTGAACGACATCACCGACCGCCGCCGGGTCGAGGGCGAACTGCAGCGCGCCCAGAAGATGGAGGCGGTGGGCCGCATGGCCGGCGGTATCGCCCATGAATTCAACAATATGCTGACCGCCATCGGCGGATTTGCCCGGCTGGCGGAACGCAACCCCGCCGATCCCGACCGCGTGTTGACCTGCGTGCAGGAGATCGCCAAGGCATCCGAACGGGCGGCGGCGCTGACCGGCCAGCTTCTGGACTTCTCCCACCGCCGCGTCACCGACGAGCGCGAGGTGGTGGCCGTCGCGCCGCTGGTGCGCGACCTGCGCGTCTTCCTGAAACCGCTGCTCAGCGCCGGCATCGACGTGGCGATCCTGGCGGAGGATGAGGGCGCGCATGTGCTGGTCAATCCGGTCACGTTGAATCAGGCGCTGCTGAACCTCGCGCTGAACGGGCGCGACGCCATGCCCCACGGCGGCACCCTGTCCATCGCCCTGACGATGGAGGTGCCGGACGATGCCTTCTTCGCCCGCCATCGTGGTCTGCGGCCCGGCCGTTACGTGGTGATCCGCGTGACGGACCAGGGCACGGGCATCCCGGCGGAGATCCGTGACCGCATCTGGGAGCCCTTCTTCACCACCAAGGAGCCGGGGAAGGGCACCGGGCTCGGCCTGTGGATGGTCTATGGCACGGCACAGCAGTCCGGCGGCGCCGTCGAACTGGAGGACGTGGCGGGGGAGACGGGGCACGGCGCCAGCTTCGCCCTCTACCTGCCTGCCGTCGATACGCCCGCCGAGCCGGCGGGGCTCGATCCCCTGCACGTCGCCGAGGGGGAGGGGGCGGTCATCCTTCTGGTCGACGACGAGGACTCCGTGCGCCGCTACCTGCGCCTCGTGCTGGAGGAGGCCGGCTGCACGGTGGTGGAGGCGTCGGACGGGCAGGAGGCGCTGACCCGCTATGACGAAGCCGGCGGCCTGTTCGACGCGGTGGTCAGCGACGTGTCGATGCCGCGGATGAACGGTCTGGAACTGGCCCGCGCGCTGGAGACCCGCAACCAGCTTCTGCCGATCCTGTTCCTGACCGGCTATGCCTCGCGCGAGACGGCGGCCGGGCTGACGGCGCAGGAGGGGCGGCAGATCGTGATGAAGCCGGTGACGCCGGAACGACTGCTGGCCGCGCTCCGCGATCTTCTGGCATTGTGAGGGCGGGAATGGAGTCTTCCCGTCATGATTCTCCCGCAGCGGAGCCGACGCCGGACGAGGCCGATGGCTCCTCTCCCGCCGCCTGCCGCGAGCCTGCCGACTTCTATACCCCGGCCGGCCGGGATGGCGTCGGCCGCTTCTGCCGCCGCTTCCTTGACGAGAACGCGCTGACCGCGACGGAGCTGCTGCACCATCCGCGCCACCAGACCGCGCTGTCCAACACCGCCACCTTCGTCGCCATCCTGACCCAGGCCGAGCGGGCGATGGACCGGAAGGGCGGGATGACCCCGCTGGTCAACGAGATCGCCCGGCTGTCGCGCGAGCGGTTGAAGGAAAACCCGCCGCCCGATTTCCTGCCCGACGCTTATCCCGGCACGGCGGCGGAACTGCTGTCGGTCGGCGGATTCCTCGGCCGCTTCCTGCTCGACGCCGCCGTCACCCAGCACATCGCCACCTGCCGCAGCTTCGCCGAGAAGGCGGAATCGCTGCTGGACCTGGCGGAGACCACCGAGCATCCCGACGCGCTGACGCCGCTGGAACGGCTGCTGGGCGAAATCCTGCTGAGCGACGCCGGCACCGCGTCCTGCGCCCGCGATGCGCCCTTCGTCACGCTGATCGATTTGATTGTGACGCTGATCGCCGCCGACCGGCCGATGCCGGACGAGGCTCCGCCGGTGTTCCGGCGGCTTGACGCGTTGATGCGCCGGGTGCCGATGCCGGGACTGCGCGACGCGCTGGCCGCCGCCTTCCGCCGCGAGATGGCCAAGCCCGCCTGCTTCACCATCGCCAGCGCCGGCGACATGTTCGGCATCGAGGCGGTGCAGCGCGAGATCATGGCACTGAGCGACCTGTCCGCCCGCCTGCGCGACCGTGAGGGCGCCTATGTCGGCGGCGCCCGCACCGAGGCGGCCCTGCAGCGCCGCACCGCCCTGCTGGTCAACGAGGACACGGTTCCGGAGATCACCCGCGGCCGCAATTTCGTGCAGAAGCTGCGCATCCTGCTGGTGTTGCAAAAGATGCCGCTGTCGCCCTCCGCGGCCAAGGCGGTGACCGATTACCTGAAGAGCTTCTTCGACAGCCGCGACTTCGCCGGCCGGCTGCTGGACTGCTGGAAGGACCGGAACGAGAAGCTGAAGGGACTGGCGGAGGTCCAGCGCATGGTGCTGTCCAGCGCCTTCCATGATGAGGAGCGCGAGTATCTCGGCGGCCAGCTCGACGACATCCAGAACGCCTTCCTGCGCACCCAGCGCGTGTTGGCCCCGCTGATCCAGGCCAAGGACGACCCGCCGGTGGACAGCGTGCTCGACATCGTCCGGCTGGCGGGGGAGGGGGCGATCTGCAGCGGCAAGAGCCGGCTGGCGGTGGCCCGCGTGCTCTACCGCCACTGCCACCGCCCGCGCTTCGTCCGCCATGTGCTGCTGAACGCGCCGGGTGCGAAGGAGCGGGCGGCGCGGGCGAACTGGCTGCGGCAGTCGCTGGCGATGGTAGGCGTGCCCTTCATCGACCTCGCCGCGCAGCGCGTGCTGGTGGTGGACGACGAGGCCGGGCCGCGCGCCCTGGTCGCCTCCGTCCTGCAGGACCTCGGCATCGGCCATGTCGACACCGCTGCCGATGGGCAGGAGGCGCTGGAGCGTTTCCAAGCGGATGGTACGGCCTACGACCTGATCATCTGCGATTGGATGATGCCGCGTCTGAGCGGTCTCGACCTGCTGAAGCAGGTCCGCGAGACCCGCAGCGACCTGCCGTTTCTGATGGTCACCGCCCTGGCGACGCTGGAGGCGGTGAAGAAGGCTCTGGCCCATCAGGTCAGCGGCTACATCGCCAAACCCTTCACGCCCGACCAGTTGGAGGAGAAGATCTTCCTGGTGCTGGCGCAGAAGGGAATCGGCGAGTAGGGCACTTCCGCCATGCCGGGCTGTTGTGGTGTGCGAGACCCTATCGAAGGAGCCGTCCCATGGCAGACCAGAAGCCCGCCACCAGCAACGTGCTGTCGAACGAACCCGATCGCGACATCGCCGATCCGCTCGACGCGGCCAAGGAGGTGTCGGATACCGGCAAACCGATCACCCCCGATACGGAATCGGCCAAACACATCGAGCGCCCGGCGGAAAAAGGCAAAGCCGGAAAGGCGGCCGGGAAGACGGAATGAGGGGGAATCTCCCTCTCCCCCGGGTGGGAGAGAGACGTTGGAGTCAGCGCAGCTCCAAGCCGGCCTGCTTGAAGGCGCGCGTCAGCGCGTCCACGATGGCCGGGTCGACCTCACCCGTGCCGTAATCGAGGTTCATCACGGCGTACCACGGAACGCCGGCCTTGTTCGCCAGCATCCGTGTCGACCAGCCAAGGCGCAGGCGTGCCTCTTGGCACTGCGACCCGGTCATGATGCGTCGACTCCACACGTTAGCGTTTGCCTTCCATGGCCTTGCCCCCAGCCAGCAGCGAGACGCCCGAATGGCCGATCCCGCCCGCAACCTGGGGCTATCCTTAATAGTGCAAGAATTTGCCCGGCTTGTCATGTGTCGGGTTGTTGCATAGCGAAACGCTCTGCTTTGCTGGATTGTCATGGAAGGCAATTCGTTGACATTCGATGCAAACCGCGGGAAGTCCGCGCAGCCATCAATATGACCTTATCGCTGATGTGGACTTGTTTGCACTGCCCGCTAGTGGGCAGGACAGCAGGCTCGACAAGGCGTATATAAAGATATTTTGAAGTGTGTTTCAAAGAGTGCGCCGCCGCGTCTGGTTGCGCCCTCTGCACGTCTTCAGCCCGCCAATGCCCTCAGCCGAAGCTCTTGGACAGGCGGATCAGGTTCCGGTCGCCCTCGCGCCTGTAGCTGGCGTGGTCCATCGTCTTCTGGACCAGGAACACGCCCAGGCCGCCGACGCGGCGGTCGTCGACATCGCTGGTCAGGTCGGGGGGCGGGGCTTCGGCGAAGGGGTCGAAGGCGTCGGCATCGTCCTCCACCTCCGCCCTCAGCTCGGTGCCGTCCGTTTCCATCCGCACCCGGATCTCGCGCGGGCCGGCATCGCCATAACCGTAGGACACGGTGTTGGTGATGAGTTCGTCGAAGCAGAGGTTGAACTTGAAGGAGAGGTCGGGGGGCAGGTCGTTGCGCTCGATGAAATCTTCCACCGCCGCGGCCAGCCGGTCCAGTTCGGACAGGTCGTTGCGCAGCACCATTTCCAGGCGGTTCGTCACGGTATCGTCCATCCGCTCTACCCCCATTCCGCCCGTCATGCCGCCACGCCGGCCACTGCCCAGCGGCGCAGGGCCGTCAGGGCGATCCGCTCCACCTCGCTCCAGCCGAGCCCGCTCGCCATCTCCGCCAACGCCACCAGACGGCTGCGGGCGCCGGTGTCGCCGACCGGCGCATTGCCCAGATCGGCGGTCAACCCGGCGACGAGGCCATAGAGCATGGTCGACAGGCTGTGCATCAGCGCCGCGCAATCGGGCGCCGTCAGCCGGGTGGCGAACAGATACAGCTGGCCGACGCCGCGCAGCCGGGCAGCGAAGCTCTCCGCCGTGCCGGCACCGGTGGCGACCTCGCCGCGCAATTCTTCCACCGACAGGCTCGCAAAGCGGCCGGCGGCGGCGATGAACTCGGCCACCGCGTCCTGGGGCAGGCCGCCGGTGGCTTGGCCGCCGGTCTCGAACAGGCGCTGCGCCATGACGATCAACTCCTCAATGTTGGCGAGGATGATGGCGACGCCGAAGCGGGCCAACCCGTCGTTGCCGTCGGTGCAGGCGCGCAGGATCTGTGTCACCTTGCGGATGACCTGAACGGCGAACATCAGCATGGCGCTGCGGCTCTGCCCCAGTTCGGCGTCGGCGCCCAGCTCTTCCAGCGCATGCTGCAGGATTTCCAGCCGCAGGAAGTCGAGCGACAGCATCTGGATGTCCGGGTTGTCGCCGTCCATCAGCACGCGGTTCAGCTCGCCGGAATAGAGGAAGAAGCGGCCGGACAGGTCGAAGGCGATGCGGGCCGCCGCCATTTTCGCCCGGTCCGCCGCCGGCGTGCCGGCCAGCGCGCGGGTCATCGCCGCGAACAGCCGGACCATCGGCATCCAGTCGCGCCGCTGGCCGGCCGGGGCGGCGCGCGGGGCCGGGGTGGAGGCGACGATCAGCTCGGTCAACGGCTCGATCCCGGCGCCGAGCAGCACCGACTGCCAGCGCTGGGCGTCGCCACCGCGGCCTGCCTGCCAATCGGCCAGCATGTCCAGCAGTTCGGTCAGCTTGCGGGCGTCCAGCGGCTGGCCGGGGATGGCGCGCAGGGCTGTTTCCAGCGCCGCCGCCAACGCATCCCGGTCGCGCAGGGGGGCGACGGTCGGAATCTCCGCATTGAACAGGGTCAGCTCGGCCGTCGGCACCGCCGCCCGCATGGTGCCGGCAACCACCAGTGCGTGGCGCAGCGCGTCGGCGAACTCCGCGGCGCTGGCGTAACGGTCGGCCGGCGCCTTCGCCAGCGCCTTCAGGATCACTGTGTCGAAGGGCGGCGGCAGTTCCGGATTGCCGTGCGAGGGCGGCGGCGGTTCGACGAACAGGATCTGCTGCATCACCGTGGCGACGGAGCCGGAGAAGGGCCGCCGCTGCGCCAGCAGGTAATAGAGCACCACACCGGCGGAGAACAGGTCGCTTCGGGCGTCGGCCTTCTCCCCGCGCAGAACCTCCGGCGCCATGTAGGCGGGGGTGCCCAGCAGGTCGCCGGCCTGGGTCAGGTCGGAGGAGGAGATTTGCGCGATGCCGAAATCGGCCAGCTTCGGTGTCAGGTCGTCCTGCACCACAATGTTGGCCGGCTTGATGTCGCGGTGGATGATGTTGCGGGCATGCGCGAAGGCCAGCGCGTCCAGCACCGCCGCCATCAGTGCGCCGCCCTGCTGCACCGACAGCGGCGTGTCGGCCTCCAGATACTGCTTCAGCTCCTTGCCCTGGATCAGCTCCATGGCGAGGTAGGGGGCGGCGCCCTGGCCCACCTCTCCAAAGCCGGCGTCCAAGGTGCCGTAATCATGGACCCGGACGATGTTGGGGTGGTCCAGCTTCAGCCCGATCTGCGCCTCCCGCCCGAAGCGGGCGAGCACGGCATTGCGCTCCGCCGCCGCCAGCAGTTCGGCGCGCAGCAGCTTCAGCGCAACCGGCTGTCCGGAGCGCCCGTCGGTGGCGCGGTAGACCACGCTCATCGCACCCTGGCCCAGCACCCCCTCGACCCGGTAGGGGCCGATGGGACCGGGAAGCACGCCGCCTACAGCGCCGTCGGGCATCGGAAACTCTCCAGCAGGTTCTTGCCGAAGGGGTTGTTCACGCTGTCGGCCCGCAGGGCGAAGACCGCCTTGCGGGTGCCCACCGTCACCGAGAAGGTGAAGCGGTCGGGCTGCGGCGTGGACTCCAGCTTGCCGTCGGCGAGGAAATGGAACAAGGCCCAGGGACCCTGACGCGAAATGCCGGCCGGTTCACCCGGCAGCGGCGGGCCGAAGCCGAGGCGCACGCTGCTGGTGCCCTCCGCCCCCGGCCATTTCATCACCTGCGGGCGTGGCGGGCCGTGCTGGTAGATCAGCGTCTGGCCATCGATGTCCATCGCCACCTGGGTCGCCTTGGCATCCAGCTCCACCGGTGTGATCTCGAACACCACCTTGGCGGCGGTGGCCCCGGCCGGGAACAGGCTGTCGCGGATCCGCGCCGCCCGTTCGAACTGGTCGAGCACGGCGGGCGGAATGCCCAGATCGACCTGATCCACCTTCTGCCAAGCCCAGGGGCTGACCGTCATGTCGACGAAGGGGCGCAGGTTGGTGTTGAAGAACTGGTCGATCATGCCGCCCGGCGCGAACAGCTTGGCGAAATCGGCCGAGGTCACGTCGACCGGGCTGTTCGGCACCATGGGGAAGCGGTTGTCGAGAGCCGCCCGGCAGAAGGGCAGGACGGTGGACTGCCACGCCTTGTTGATCTGCACTCGCGCACCGCCGGCGCTGACCGTCGCCGCGCTCTGCGCCACGGTGGCGACCATGCCGCCGACCGGGTCGGGCAGGTCGCGGGCAAGGGTGCGCAACTGCGCAGCCACCGCTCCCTTGTCGCCGCCGCCGGCCAGCCCGGCCAGCAGCGCGCCGTTCTGGTCGGGCGCGTTGGCGGCCCGCGCGATCTGCTGGTACAGCTCGCCCAGCAGCTTCAGCGAGTCGTCCAGTTTCGGCGGCGCGCCACCTTCACCCTGCACCAACTCGCGCAAAGCCTTGAAATGGTCGTTGATCGGCTGGCCCGGCGGCGGCCCTTCCGGCTGTAGCGAAACCCCGGCCAGCCGCGCCAGATAGGCGGCATTGGTGCCGGTGGAGTCCACCGCCTTCTCCGCCACTTGGGCCTGCTGCGCCACCCCGGCCAGTGGCCCGCCGGCCACCGGACCCTTGCCGTCCGCCGGTTTGTCGCCATTGAGCTTGTCGGCCGGGCCGGGCGCCAGCGTGGTCTGCCGCACCATGGCGGTCAGCCACAGCTTCAGCGGCGATTGCGGGCCGGACAGCGTGTTCAGCACGTCGGCGGCCTGATTGAGGCTGCGCAGCGGCACGATCACCACGTCGCCCAGCATCTCGTCCCACTGACGGGCGTAGCGATCGAGATAGACGGCGAGGATGCCCTGTTCCAGCCGTTGCGCGCTGGCGACCGCCTGTGGTCCGCTGCTCGGCTGGCCCAGCACCCAGTTCTCGGCCACAAGCGCCTTGGCGACCTTGGGCAGCGCCGACAGCACCGCCTTGTGGAAACCGTCATAGGTGTAGAGGCCTGGGACGCCGTCCGACAGCGGCTTGCCCGACGGGCGGATCAGCACCCGGCCGGCCAGCGGCCCGGCATTGTCGACCAGCCGCCAGTCGGCCAGCGCCTGGATCTCCGGACGGTCGCGCAGGATGGCGAAGCCGCGTTCGGCCAGCGGATAGTTGGTCAGGCTCTGCCGCGCCTGCTCGACCAGCGCCTCGTCCAGCGGCATGGCGGGCAGCGGGGCGGCCAGCATGGTGTCCAGATGAGTGCGCAGGTCGCGCCGGATGCCGTCATAGGCCGGGCCGGGCAGCGACGCCATCCAGTCCAGCGCCATCCATTCCGACACCAGCGCCTTGTCCATCGGCCCCTTGCCGGCCAGCATCAGATAGACCTTCAGCGCCTGGAACAGATATTCGGGCCGGCCGCGCTCGTGGCGCAACTGCCCTTCCACCCGCAGGAAGACGCGCGGCAGCAGCACGGCGTTCAGCGCCCGGCCATAGACTGTCCCGCTCTGCCGGCCCAGCCGGTCTCCCTGATAGAGGCCGCCGGTCATCTCCACCGGCGGCGGCTCGGTCCAGCCGGCCGGGATGGCGCGCAGTGTGTTCAGTGGCGGAACGATGGTGATGAAATCGGTGTCGTCCACCTTGGTCAGCGACCGCGGCGTGGTGGCCAGCGGCTCCAGCTCGGCCTGCGCCTTGGCGGCGGCGGCATCGACCCCGGCAACCAGGGCGGCGTTGCCGGTGAAGCTGTTGGCCCAGAAAGCGGCGACCGCCAGCCCCGCCAGCAGCATCGCCGCCATCGCCCCGCCGCGCAGCAGGCGCCGCCGCCGCTCCAGCCCGCTGTCGGCGCCGACCAGCCCGGCCTCGGCGAACACCACCTCGCGCAGGGTGCGGGTCAGGAAATAGCTGCGCCCGCCGCTGGCCGGCGGCAGAACCGGCCGCTCCAGCCCGAAGGAGCCCGCCACCATCTCCGACAGCCGGTCCACCGGCGCGCCGTCCTGGGTGCCGCTGGTCAGATAGACGCCGCGCAGCAGCGCCCGTTCCTCGTAGCGGTTGGGTTCGAAGATCACCATCAGCAGGTCGGCGATGGCCGGCTTCAGCGCGGCCATCTGCGCCGGGAACAGGGTGTCGAGCGAGCGGCGCTGGATGTCGGATTCGCCATGGACGCGGTCCAGCACCCGGCGGGCGATCCGGCCGGTCAGCGCGTCGAACTCCTCGCCGAAACGGTAGACCGGGGCGTCGTCGCCCTTCCGGCCGTCGTCCAGCGGGAAGGTGACGCCCCAGACCTGCTCGCGCTCCTCGCGGCTGAGGTCGTCGAAGAACTCGGCGAAGCCGGCAATCAGGTCGGCCTTGGTCAGCAGCACATAGACCGGGACGCGCGACCCGACTTGTCCGCGCAGCTCCTTCAGCCGCAGCTTCAACTGCTCGGCATGGCCCTTGCGCTCCGGCTCGCTCCAGGCGGCAAGCTCGGCAAGGCTGACGGCCAGCAGGATGCCGTTGACCGGCTGGCGCGGGCGGTGGCGCTTCAGCAGGGCGATGAAGTTCTTCCACACCTTGCCGTCGATGGCGGGCTGGCTGTCCTGGGTGATGTAGCGGCCGGCGGTGTCGATCAGCACCGCCTCGTCGGTGAACCACCAGTCGCAGTTGCGGGTGCCGCCGACATCGCGCAGCGCCGCCCGCCCCATCTCCGCCGCCAGCGGAAAACGAAGGCCGGAATTGGCCAGCGCCGTCGTCTTGCCCGCCCCCGGCGCGCCGATCAGCAGATACCAGGGCAGCTGGTAGAGATAGCGCTGCCCCCATTTGCCGCCGAAGCGCGCCTTGCGCAGCTGGTCCAGCGCCTCGCGCAGCCGGCCGCGCAGCAGGTCGGTTTCCTGGCCGACGGCTTCGGAATCGGGATCGCCCTTGGCGGCCGGCGTCGCCTTGGTCAGCGCCTGGACCATGCGGTCGTTGGCGCTGCGGTGGCGGTACAGCGACCATTGCATCGCCAGCGCCCACACCAGCAGGATGCCGAACACCACCGCCAGCCGGATGGTCGCATCCTCCAGCGGGAAGGTGCCGGACACGGCGACCAGAGGCCCCAGGAACCAGACGATGGCGCCCAGGCACAGAGCCGCGACCAGCGTCAGGAACCAGCGGGAGGTCAGGGCGGAGAGGATGGATCTCAGCATCGGTGTTTCGCCATCGGTCAGGGCGCCAGCACGATGTCGACGCGCCGGTTGGCCTGCCGGCCCTCCGCCGTCGTGTTGGGGGCGATCGGGTCGGTGTCGCCGCGCCCTTCGGCGCTCAGGCGGCTGCCGTTATCCATGCCGGCATCGGCGCCCAGAATCTCGGTCATCAGCCGCTGCACCTTGTCGGCCCGCGCCTCCGACAATTCCTGGTTGGACGGGTAGCGCAGCGAACGGATGGCGACGCTGTCGGTGTTGCCGATCACGGCGATCCGGCCCTTCTCGGGGCGCAGAGCCTCGGCCACATGCTTGAACACCTCGACATAGCGCGGCTCGATGCGGTCGCTGCCCGACGCGAAGACGTTCAGGCGGGTGCGGACCAGCACGCGGCCATCGGTGCCGCCGCTGACCTCGACCAGCCCCGCCTTGATGTCGGCGGCCAGCGCCGTGGCGACGCGGTCGGCCACCGTCCGGCTGGGCGGCGGGGCGGGCAAGGTGGCCGGTGCCTCGATCCGCACGACCTGCACCGTCTTGTCCGGGATCAGCCCGGCCAGCCGGCGATAGGCGGCATCGGACTGGTCGGCGAGCGCGAAGACGAACCAGGCATAGAGCGCCGCCAGCAGTGCCACGATCATCACCGCCGGAACCCACAGCGGGATGGTGGCCGCCAGCGGGCGGAACCCGTCGGCCTGTCCGCGCCAATTGGGCGACAGGTCGCGCTCCGCCTCGCCGCGCTGCTTGCGGATGACGCGGTACAGCCGGTCGCGCAGCTTCGCCAGATCGCTGTAGCCGCGTTGCATGACGCGGAACTTGCCCTCGAACCCCAGCGAAACGCAGAGGTAGAACAGCTCCAGCTCCATCAGGTGGCGGTCGGGCGCATCGGCCATCTGGTCCAGCAGGTCGAAGAAGCGCTCGCCGCCCCAGGTCTCCTTCTGGATGGTCGAGACCATGCTCTTGTGCGCCCACAGGCTCTGGCTGCCCCAGGGGGTCGCCAGCACCACGTCGTCCACCGTGGCGCACAGCGCATAGCCGGCATTGCGGATTTGGGCGGCGGGCAGTCCGGCACGCACCGTCGCCGTCTCGAACCGCTGCATCTCCGCGATCACCCGCTCGCGCAGGGACTCCACGTCGCGGTGCTGGGGCAGGTCGCGCACCCGCACCACCATCGCCAGGATGGGGGCGGCGGCGGTGACCAGCGGGTTGTCGCTGACCGCAGTCAGCGCCGCCAGCGCCGCGTCGTCGAGCGGCCGGAAACCGGGAGAGAACGGCGCCTGGACGGCGGCGGACGCGGAAGCCGGCGCGGCGGACGGTTTGGCCGATGCGAAGGCGGGCGGCGAGAAGGCTGAAGGGGCAGGGGAAAAGGACGGGGCTCCCTGACCGAAGGCGGGCGGCACCAGCCCGGCCGCAGGATTGGCGGCAGGAGAGCCGGCTGGCTGGGCCGGGCGCTGGAACGCCATCGGCTGCATCACCGTGGCGTCGATGTCGTCCGGTTCGTCGAATGGGTTCTTGTCGGGCGGCGGCCGGACGCTCATGACGGCCCCTTCACGATGAGGTTGTGCTTGGCGGCGGGCGGCTGGTCGGTGGAGACCTTCGGCGCGGGTTCAGCCTTCTCGGCGCCGGGCTTTTCCGCTTTCGGCTTATCGGCGCCAGGCTTCTCGGCATCCGGCTTTCCGGCGTCGGGCTTGTCCGCGGCCGGCTTCTCCGCGTCGGGTTTGTGGCCGTCGGCCTCGCCGCCGGCGGCTGCCGCATCGCCATCCTCGCCATCCTGCCGGACCAGCGTGATGGTGCTGCCCTTGGCGGTCAGGACGAAATTGTTGGCCTTGTTCGGCTCCACCGGCTGCAGGGCGCGCCAACCTGCTTCCTCGTAGGCGCGGAATCCGGCGGCGACGGCCAGCGTCTTGACGTCCGGCTTGGGCTGGATGGTCACGGTCTGCCTGTTGTCGGGCTGTACCGCCAGCTCCTGCCGGTCGAGCAGGGTGGGGCCGAGCGTCGCCTTGTCCTGGTCCATGACCTGGAAGAAATCGGCATTGGCGAAAGCGTCGCTGGGGCCGAGCTGGTAGAGCCGCAGCATCACCGGCGACGGCCGGCCGCTGGGATCGGGGTTCAGCGCCTTCGCCCCCACCACCGTCAGCCGGATGGTTGTCGGCGGCGGTGGCTTCGGGGCGGAGGAGCAGGCGGCCAGCGCCAGCGCTGCGGCCAGGGCGGCAGCGGACCATGTCGTCTTCCGGATCCGCATCCAGCCGGCAATCCTCTGCATCACCACACCTTTCCCCTTATACGTTCGGGTATAGCAGGGCACGAACGGATGGTCATCCCTAACCAAAGGCGCCGGCGTGACAATTCCTCGACCGCCGGCTGGAGAGGTTGAACCGGGACCGCCAGCGGGACAGACTCGGGGCGGGGGGACGGTCCACAACGAAGCGGCGAATGGAATAAAGCCGGTTCGCGCGCTGTTTGTATCGCGGATCCCCGGGGGACAATTGACGAAGGTGCCGACGCCATGCCCACGCTTTGGACCCGGATGAAAGCCGAACTGGGCGACAGCGACGCGCAGTACAGGCTGGCGGAGATGCTGCGGACGGCCGATGTCGCCGCTTCCGTGCCCTGGTACCGGCGCGCGGCCCGCCAGGGCCATGTCGCGGCGCAGACCATGCTGGCCTTCCTGCTCGCCAACGGCATCGGCGTTCCGCCCGACCCGCGCCGGGCAGTGTCCTGGTACCGCCGCGCCGCCGCCAAGGGCGATGTCGGGGCGCAGAACAATCTGGGCTTCATGCATGAACATGGCGCCGGCGTGCCGTGCGACCCGGTCAAGGCGGCGCTGTGGTACCGGCTGGCCGCGCTTCAGCATTCGGCCCCCGCCCAGGTCAACCTCGCCCTTCTCCTGCTCGACGGCCGCGGCGTCGACCGCGACGAGGTCGAGGCGGTGCGCTGGCTGCGCGCCGCCGCCGAACAGGGCCACCCCGCCGCCCAGTACCGGCTGGGCCTCTGCCTGCGCGAAGGCGTCGGCATCGAGCGCGATGCCGCCGAAGCCGCCCTGTGGCTGCAGGCCGCCGCCGCGGCCGGCGACCGCGAAGCGCTGGTGGCGCTGGCCGAACTGCGACAGACCGTCGTCCCGGCCTTTGCCGACATCCGGACGGACAGCGGCGGGACGGACAGTGGCGCGGAGGATGAGGACGAGGCGGTAGACTGGCGGCATCAGGCGGAACAGCGTCCCATGCAGGACGCCCGTGCCGGAGCGATGCCGCCGGGCTGACGCCCGTCCCACCCGACCTCCATCATTCGATCACGCCCAGCTTGCGCCAGACCGGCAGGCTGTTGCGCAGGCACCAGTCCATGCTGTCGGCGATCGCCTTGCGGCTGGCGTCGTCGGCATTCTCCGGGGCGGCCAGCCGGCGCATCGCGTGGCCGACCAGCGCGTCCAGCGTTTCCGGCACGCCTTCGCAGAGGCCGTCATAGAGCAGCGCCTCCATCGTGCTGACATGCAGGCCGGCCCCGCCGATCGAGGCGGCGAAGGCGCTGCTCTTGCGCCCTTCGCTGGTGGCGAGTTCGTTGGCGGCGGCGCGGTTGTGGGCCAGCACGCCCGGCAGCGGCGTCACCCTCTCCGGCGGGTTCGGCACCGGGATCGCCTGGTTGGAGCCGGTCAGCATGCCGGCGATCTCCACCGCCGACAGGTTGCCGCCGGCCCGCCGCACCTCCGGCAGGTCGATCAGCTCGGCGATGCGGCGCGGCCCGTCGGCGAGCGCGTCGAAGATCGGCTCGTAATGTTTGGCCTCCAGCGTCGCCTCGCCCAGCGGGACCTGGATGGTGGTGCGGGCGTCGGCGCGCGGGATGGTCAGCGCCATCGCCATGTCCATCAGCATCGCGTCGCGCCTGGCCACGCTGATGCGGCGGGCGCCGCGCACGAAGACGTCGCGGCGGAAGGGACGGCCGACGCAGTAATCCTTGAAGGTCTCGCGCAGGCTGGGCACGCCGATGCTGTCGAGCGCCTTGCGCTGGTCGGGCGTCAACGCGAGGTCCGGATAGTTCTCGAACAGGGTGGCCGAGCCGGCATAGGTCAGCTTCGCCTCGCCCAGTTCGCGCGCGACATCGACATGGTAGAGCGGCTGCCAGCTGCCGTTCAGATACTCGTGCGCCAGATAGACCGACTGGTCGGTTGCGCTCTGCGTCTTGGTTTCGCCGCGCAGCTTGCCGAACATCGCGTCGTCGCCCAGGATCTTGGCGCCGGCCTTGTAGAGCTGCTCGGCGAAGTCGAGGCCGGCCTTGACCTGCCGGTCGCTGCGCTCGTGGACCAGCCCGGAATACTCGTAGAGCAGCCGCTGCAGCGGCATCATCGGCGCCCAGCCCGGCATGGCGTTGTAGCTGACATAGACCAGCCCGCCCGGCTTCAGCTTCTTTGCCAGAAAGCGTGCGATGGCGCCGCGGTTCATCGGGCTGACCCAGCTGTAGACGCCGTGCAGCGTGACGAAGTCGAACTCCGGCAGCTCCGGCCCTTCGCCATCGGCCATCTCGGCGAAGCTCGCCTCATGGAAGCTGATGTTGGTCAGGCCGGCCGCCTCGGCGGCGTCGCGGGCGCGGGCGATATGGGCGGGGTGGAAGTCCACCGCGTGGAACCGCCCCTGCGGGTTGGCCGCCGCGAACAGCGCGACCGTCGTGCCATGGCCGCAACCCAGTTCGCAATAGTCGAACCCGTTCGCCGTGGACGGCGGGGCGATGCCGTTGATCAGGCAACTCAGCGTCAGATGCGCCGGTCCCTGTTCACGGTAGAAGCCCGGCAGATATTCGATGTCCGACACATAGCCGGCGCTCCAGTCGCTCATTGGGTCCTCGTCGTTCTAAAGCGGGGGCGTCGCTCTGGCGCGCCTCACAAATCCTGCATCGGAAACACCGCGTCCTTGCGCTCGACCGGGCTTGGCGCGTGCAGCACCCAGCCGTTCCAGCCCAGCCGCGTGGCGTCGCGGTCGTCCTTTCCGGCGGCCAGCCGGGCGCCCGGCACCTCCGGCGCCTGCAACGTCACCTGAAGCTCGAAATCCAGCTCCGGCCCAACATACATGCGCACCAGATCCTGCAGCTTCCGGAACTCGCGGCCTTCCGGCATGAAATCACGGAACTGGTCATGGTTCAGCGGGCCGATGCGCAGGCGGAACTTGCCCTGGACGTCCCAGGCGCGGTCGCCGGCCAGCGCGTCGATGCCCAGCCGGCAATGCCGGCCTTCCGGTTCGGCCAGCGTCGGCAGGCGCGTCTGCCCGTCCGAGGAAATCGGCAGCCAGCCGCCGACGAAGCTCTCCACCGTTACCGGCCGGCCGAGGAAATCCGACAGCATCTCCTGCAGATCGACGGCCGAGCGGGTCCCGCGCGACAGCAGCCCGGAGTAATGCAGGAGCGTCTCGTCCTCCACCACCAGTCGCTTGGTCAGCGACGGCTGGCCGATGCCGACGAAGCTGGACAGGGTGGTGCTGACCGGATCGGGTTCGCGCGAGCCTTGTCCCCGCTCGAAGGACACCGGCAGCCGGTATTTGGCCCAGGCGCGGTAGAACAGCGAGAAGCTGCGGTGATGGAAGACGTCGAAGAAGTCGCGCAGAGACCGGTTCCGCTCGCGCAAACTGCGGATCATGATCTCGGTATAGTGCTGCGGCAGCACGCCCAGCGGCCCGACCAGTCCCAGGAAGGCGCCGACCACCGTCGGCGGTCGTCCGTCCTGGCCCGGCTCCGCCCCCGCCACCTGATTGCCGGGGAAGGTCAGCGAGGTTTCGGCGCGCAGACGCACCACCTCCTCGCGCGGGTCATGGTCATGGCCCACGGCGTGGCGGCGGGCGTTGCGCGGGTCGCGCGCATCGCGCCGGGCCTGCCATTCCAGCACCCGCACCGCCTGGAAGAAGTCGAAGCGGTGGGGGGTGCGGAACAGCCGGTCGATCACAGAAGCGGGCGGTTGCCGGCGCGGGCGGGCCATGTGCGGAGCACTCCGGTGCGGCCCTTGACCGTAGCGGTCAGCCGCGTGAAGGAATTGATCGAGCAGTACAGCCCCAGGAAATGGTCGAGGATCATCGCCAGCAGGAACATGCCGCTGCCGCTGAAGCGCTGCGGGTCGAATTCGATGCCGACATCGATGCCGCGGCAGATGGCGTCGCCCCAGGCGACATCGCCCGGCCGCGACGGCGCCCGCGCGGTGCCGCGCTTGGTCGTCACCTTGACGAGGCCGTCGGCGATGCCGCGAGTCTCGGCCGAATCGCGGAAGTCGTAGAGCCGCAGGATCTCGCGCAGCGCCTCGGTCCCCTCCGCTCCGCCGGAGATCGACAGATGGTTCAGCAACAGGTGGGAAACCAGGCGCCACCGATGGCCCTTGCGCTCGGCGATGCGCAGGGTCGGCGTCGGCGGCGTCAGGCAGGCGACGCCGGCCACTGCCGCCATCCCCTCCATCAGCTTCAGGTGCGGATGTCCGCCGCCATAGGGCAGTTGCGACGGCAGGTCGCGGTTCAGGCAGGTCGTCTCGACCGACAGCACCGACTCCGCCGGGCTGGACGGATCGAAATCGAGATCGACCAGCGCCAGATGCACCTCGGTCCCCGGATCGCGCCCGCCGGCCGGGCGGCGGCTGGCGGTGAAATAGGTGCGGCTGACCGCCTCCACCCCGCCATGGCGCAGGCCGTAGAAGGGCAGGAAGCGCCGCTGCTTGCCGTCGGGATCGGTGGCCAGCACGCCGTCGACCGAATAGACCTCCAGCGCGCCGGGGCGGCGGGCATCGGGGACCACGCGATGCTCGTGTTGGGTCTGGGTCAGTGCCACCGGCTCCGCCCGCTGGCGGAACAGGTTGACCACCGGGGTGCAGCCGAGCGCGAAATTGTCCTTCGACACCGCGCGTTCCAGGTCGCCGTCGGTGCTGTTCAGATAGATGAAGATCTCCAGCGTGTTGCCGGCACGGCGCAGCACCTTCGGCGAGATGTTCAGGTCGAAGAACAGGAATTTCTCGGGGAAGGCGAAATATTCGGTCAGCAGCCGGTAACCGCCATGGGAGCGGGCGGGGTAGGGCAGCATGCCCTCATCGTCGCCGAATCCGACCGGGCGGATGGCGTCGGGGCCGAGGATAACCGCGTTCGGGTCGTGCGGATCGTCGGCCAGGGCCACCGAGACGGCGTTGTTGAAGATCAGCTCGTGCAGCGCATAGACCTGCTGCGGCTGGCCGCGCAGGAAGAAGCGCAGGGTTTCCGGACCCAGCTCGGTGAACGTCATCTCCGGCACGCGGCAGCGCAGGGTCAGCCGCAGCGCCGCCACCGCGTCGCCCGCCCGCGGGTTGGGCGGCGCAACCAGCGGCCGGCCGCTCAGCACCGCCTGATCCAGATCGACCGGCCACAGCGTCGCCGGATAGACGGTGCGGAAGCGGCAGGTCTCGCCGCGCAACGCCTCGGTCTCCAGCTCCGTCCCCTTCGGCACGGTGTGGGCGCCGGTCAGGTCGGGGCTGCTCCGCATCTGCACCACCGCCATCGACGGGATCGGCGCCAGATAATGCGGATAGAGCACGTCGAGCAGCGTGTCGACCAGCTCCGGATATTCATCGTCCAGCTTGCGGCTGATGCGGGCGTTGAGGAAGGCGACGCCCTCCAGCAGCCGGGCGACATGCGGGTCCTCCACCGCGTCGGCGCTGAGCCGCAGCCGGCCGGCGATCTTCGGATGCGCCTCCGAGAACTCCGCCGCCATGCGGCGCAGATAGGTCAGCTCGCGGTTGTAATATGGGAGGAGTTCGTCAGCCACGGGCCTTGCTCGTCACGGTGACCATGTTGGAGGTGGGATCGACCACCGAATCGAAGACCATCGGCTCGGGCGCCGGATCGGCGTGGATCAGCGCCTCGATCCGGAAGCGCAGCGTGCGGTCGGCCGGGTCGCTGTTCTCGACCATGCTCACCGCCAGCTGGGCGAAGCGCGGCTCCCACCGCCGGATCGCCGCCTCGATCTGCGCCACCACCTCGCGCCGGCGGGATTCGGTGCCGACATTCTCGACCAGCAGGTCGTGGCAGCCATAGCCGAGGATCGAGTCCGCCAGTTCCGTCAGGTCATCCGGCCAGCCCAGCACCCGCCGCCGGGTGTTCAGCAGGTTTTCCAGATCGCGCCGGATCGCCGCCCGCAAATCCGCCACGGTGTGCGGCCGCGGCGCCATATGCTCCGGCGTGTCGTCGAGCAGACGGTCCAGGACGGACAGGGTGATGGATTGGTTGCGATCCATGGTGACCTTCGCAGGTGCTTAGGCAGGTGCCCCCACCCCATCCCTCCCCCGCTTCGCGGGAGAGGGGGTAGGAACTTTGCGAGGTGCGGCGGCAGTTCCCTCTCCCGCAAAGCGGGGGAGGGTTAGGGAGGGGGCACGGGCAAGAGCTTCCTCAAACCGCCCCGGAGAACTCCAACGTGCCCAGCTGCATCATCGGCACCGCCTCGTCGCCGACCAGGAAGCAGCGCTGGCCTTGCCCGCGCACCGGCGCGTCCTCCGACCATTCCGTCACCCGGCCCAGCTTCACCGCGGCGTCGGCATCGGCGGGGGCGCCGCCATACAGCGCCGGCAGATAGACCTCGCCGTCCGGGCCGCCGCGCACCGTCATGTGGGCCGGGCGCCACAGCAGGTCGCGCGGCCGTTCGGGCGCGCGGAACTCGATCTGCTCCACCGTCTCGGTGGCGATCCAGAAATACTTGCCGGTGCTGGTGAAGACCTCGAAGAAGCCGCCGGCCAGATCGTCCAGGTCGCGGAAATCTTCGAACGGCGTGCCGTCATGGCTGCCGGACACCGGCGGGCGCATCTCCTCCGCCTGGGCCAGCTTCGCCACCGCGTCGGCGGTGTCGCCGGCCCGCAAGGCGACAAGCGCCTCCAGATGCAGGCGCAGATGGTCGGCCGGCTGGTCGATGAACTCGGGCACCCGGCCGTCGGCGAACAGCTGGCCCCGCGCCTGCTCGGCGCGCACCAGTTGGCGGAACAGCGCCATGGTGACGGCGACCTGCGGCTCCTGCGTGCCGATGGTGTCGAGCTGCAGGTCGGCGCGCTCCAGGTTGCCGGCGAAGCTCAGCAGTTCGGCCAGGAAGACGCGACGGTCGAGGTCGGTCGGCTTCTTCTTGATCTCGCCGTTCAGCGCGGTGATCGCCTCGTCGAGACGGCCCGCCTGGAAGAGCTGGGCTGCGGTTTCGCTCATGATCGGTTTCTCCCCTGGATGGAACGCCTGACCTCGCCAGTATCGCCGGGTCACGCCGCTCCGCCGGTTTGGGCCAGCTCCGTCACCAGCTTGAAGGTCGAGAAGACCTGATCGAGCTGGAAGTGCGGCCGTAGATGGATGACGCATTGATAGTTGCCGGGCTTGCCCGGAATGGCGCGGACCTGGATGCTGCCCTCGCGCAAGGGATAGCGTGCCTTCTGGTCCAGGCTGGCGTCGTCATTGCCCAGGCAATAGCCGTGCAGCCAACTCTGCAGGTCGCGCTCGCATTCCTCAGGCGTGACGAAGGCGCCGACGCGATCGCGCACCATCACCTTCAGGAAATGGGCGAAGCGCGCCACGCAGAACATGTAGCGCATCATGGCCGACAGCCGCGCGTTGGCGGTCGCCGTCGTGTTGGTGTACTGCCCGACCCGCTGGACCGACTGGTTGCCGTAGAAAACCAGATAAGGCGTGTCCTTGCAGCGGCTGACCGGGATGAAGCCCAGATCGTCCAGGTCCCGTTCCAGCTGGTCGGAGATCGACACCTCGACCGAGAATTTCTGGGCCACCTTCGTGGCGTCGGTGGCGAAATCCGGCACTACCAGTTCGGTCACCAGCCCGCCGCCGACCACGTCGCGCTGGGCGCCGCGGATGTCGGCGAACCAGCCGTGATGCAGGAAGGAGCGGATCAGCACGGTGCCGAAGGCGTAGACCGCGTTGCCCCAGCAATGGTCCTCCAGCCGCATTCCACCTTCACCGCCCAGCGATTCCTCGCGGTAGCGGAAGCCGTGGCGGGCCTGCGGATCGTCGCCATAGGGCTCGCGCATCAGGACGCGCGGCAACGCGATGCCGATGAAGCGCGAATCCTCGGTCTCCTGGAAGCGCTGCCAGCGCTGGTATTCCGTCTGCCGCAGCACCGATTTCAGGTCCAGCGGCAGGCCAAGCTCGTGGAAGGTCTCCAGCCCGAACAATTCCGGCGCGGCCCCGACGATGGCCGGGGCGAAAGCCGCCGCGGCGACCTGGGCCAGCCCCTTCAGGCCGGACACGTCGTCGGTCGGCCGCTCCTTGGTAGGACGGTGCTGCACCGCATAGTCGCACAGCAGCACGCCGAACGGACGGCCGCCGGGCATGCCGAATTCGTCGCTGTAGACCTTGTTGAACAGCTGGCTCTGGTCGAACTCGATGGCGCGTTCCTGGTCGCGGCACAGTTCGGCCCAGGTCAGGTTCAGCAGCCGCAGCACCACCGTCTCGGCGGTCTGCGCCTGCTTCACCAGCGTGCGCACCCCGCGCCACGACCCCTCCAGCGATTGGAAGCGCTTATGGTGCAGGATGGCGTTGACCTGCTCGGACAGCAGCGTGTCGATGGCCGCGATGTCGCGGTCGAGCGCGGCGCGCAACGTGTCCAGGCTGTCATAGACGGGGAGGGTAATCCCGAACCACAGGCGAAGCGCCTCGCCCGGCCCATCCGCCGCCAGAAAGGCGTCGAGCAGGCCGGGGTCGTCGCGGCCGATCGCCATGTCGACCGCCCGCAGACGCAACGGCCGTTCAAGGACCGTCGCCTCCGCGTCGTCGGCATGAATTTCGACCGCTGCCTCGCTCATGCGGCTATCAGCCGGCCTGCGGGATGCGGGCGACCATGCGCATGGAGGTGGTCAGTTCCTCCATCTGCAGCCACGGGCGCATCCAGGCGACGGCGTTGTAGGAGCCGGGCTTGCCCGGAATCTCCTTCACCTGCACCTTGGCCTCCGCCAGCGGGTACTTCGCCTTCATCTCCTGGCCGGCGGCTTCGTTGCCGTTGACGTAGTTCAGGATCCAGCGGTTCAGCCACGCCTCGCAGTCGCTCGCCTCCATGAAGGAGCCGATCTTGTCGCGCGCCATGATCTTCAGGTAATGGGCGAAACGCGAGGTCGCCATGATGTAGGGCAGGCGGGCGGAGATCGCGGCGTTCGCGGTCGCCTCGGGCCGGTCGTACTTCTTGGGCTTCTGCGTGGTCTGGGCGCCGAAGAAGACGGCGTAGTCCTGGTTCTTGTAGTGGCAGAGCGGCAGGAAGCCCAGCTTCGACAGCTCGGCCTCGCGACGGTCGGTGATGCCGATTTCGGTCGGGCACTTGGCGTCGCTGTCGCCGTCGTCGGAGGTGAAGGTGTGGAAGGGCAGGTTCTCCACCTTGCCGCCGCCCTCGGCGCCGCGGATGGCAGTGCACCAGCCATACTGCGAGAAGGCGTTGGTCAGGCGCTGGCCCATCGCGTAGGAGGCGTTCATCCAGCAATAGTCGTTGTGGGCCATCGGCCGGGCGATGCCGCCCTCGTACGGGGCCTCCTCGTACTCGAACTCCTCGACCGGCTTGGTGTTGGCGCCGTAGGGCATGCGGGCCAGCACGCGCGGCATGGTCAGCGTGACGAAGCGGCTGTCGTCGCTTTCACGGAAGCTGCGCCACTTGGTGTATTCGACGCTGTCGAAGATCTTCTCGAGGTCGCGCGGCTTCGACAGCTCGGTCATGTCCTCGAAGCCGAACAGCTTGGGGCTGGCGGCCGAGATGAACGGCGCGAAGGCGGCCGCCGCGACGTTGGAGACGCCGGTCAGCAGCTCCATGTCGTCGGGGTGGTTGGTGAACTCGTAGTCGCCGATCAGGGCGCCGTAGGGTTCGCCGCCGGCGATGCCGAACTCGTTCTCGTAGATCTTCTTGAACAGGTTGCTCTGGTCGAACTCGACCGCCTTCGAAATGTCCTTGTACAGGTCCTTCTTCGGGCAGTTCATGACCCGGACCTTGAGCGTGGAGCCCGTTTCCGAGTTCATGATCAGATAGTTCAGGCCGCGCCACGAGCCTTCCAGCTTCTGGAACTTCTCGTGGTGCATGATGGCGTTGAGCTGCTTGCTGATCTTGGCGTCGATCGCGGCGATCGCCTTGTTGATCGTCTGGCCCAGGTTCTTGTTGAAGGTGACCGTGCCGGCCAGCGCTTCCTGGGTCAGGGTGCGCAGCAGCTCCTGCGCACGATCCGGCTCGGTCTGCTTGGTGGCGGCGATGGCCTGGTCGAGGATCGAGAGGCCGGTACCTTCGGCAACGGCGCCGGTAGCGCCTGCGCCCTGGGTCTGAGCGTCGCTCATGGGATCAGCCCTCCTTCGTCTCGGTGCCGAGCTCGCCGCTCAGCGTCTTCAGCTCGTCGGTGTTCTGCAGCACGCGCTCCAGCAGACCTTCCAGCTCTTCAGAGCGGTCGGCCTTGCTCAGCAGGTCGCGCAGCTGGTTGCGGGTCTCCAGCAGCTTGCGCAGCGGCTCGACCTGCTGCACGACGCGGCCCGGCTCGAAATCCTCCATCGACTTGAAGGCGAGATCGACCGACAGCTGGGTGCCGTCGTCGGCCAGGGTGTTGTCGACCTTCATCTTCAGGCCGGGCGTCATGCGGGCCATGACGTCGTTGAAGTTGTCGCGGTCGATCTGAATGAACTTGCGGTCCTTCAGCGGCTTCAGCGGCTCGGTCGGATCGCCCGAGAAGTCGCCGAGGACGCCCACGACGAAGGGCAGCTCCTTGACGACGGTCGCGCCTTCGGTCTCGACGTCGTAGGTGATGTGGACGCGGGGCTTGCGCACGCGATCCAGCTTCTGGTGGATACTCGCCATGTGATCGGACCTCCCTGCTCACGCCGTAGGATAGGCGATGATCGTCAATACCCGGATTGCTCTGCCGGCGGCGGCGCCTTGGCGCCGGAGGCGACGAAGAACTGCCGCCGCGTTTCCTCGTCGGTGATGAGTTCCTGCAAAAGCTCCTGCAACGGCATGCGGCCGCGGCGCACCACCTCCTCCAGCGTGTAGGAGATGGGGGAATGGGGTTCCGTCTTGCGGAAGAAATCGGCGACCTGCAAGAGGACCTTGAAGCCCTCCTCGCGCGTTGCCACAGCGCCGCTGGCCTGGACCTTCGCCGTCGCGGCCACCGCCGCGCCGCCGGCAGCTACCGGTTCGGTCGATCCCGAGGGGCTGTCGGCCGCCGCCGCCGGCTCATCGCCGGACAGGGTCGCCAAACGGTCGCGCGCCGCGTAGTTCACCGCGTCCAGCGCCGCCGTCAGCACATTGCGGATGTTGCCGGCGGGCGGCGAGTCGTAGCCGGCCTTGTCGTACAGAGTCTTGCCCAGCGCCTCGAACTCGTCGATGGCGCCCTGGATGTCCTCGACCAGCGTCTTGAACTCCGACGCCGGAGTCTCGCGCACGCTCTGCTCGAACTGTTCCCAGGTGACGGCGCCGTTGTCGATCCGTGCCTGCCGGCGCGCCTCGTCGGTGATCTTCGCCAGTTCCACCGCCTGCTCGTACTGCCAGAGCGAATAGGGGATGTCCCCCATCGTCAGCGGCACCTTGCGGATCGGCTGGATCAGCGTGCCGTCCGCCGATTCGCCGTTCAGTCCGGTCAGCGGGCCGACGCGGGTGGCGATGCCGTCCTCGTCCGGGGCGGGATACAGCCCGTCCCAGAAACGCTCCGCCAGGCCACGGGCCAGCGCGAAGCCGTCACGCAGGCCGGCATAGCCCTCCGCCCGCAGCAGCGCCTCGATGAACCAGGCGGTGACCTCCAGATCCTTCGCCTGGGTGCGCAGGATTCTGGGGCTGACCTCCAGGATGGTACGCCATTCCGGCAGCAGCCCGCCGGCGTCGTCCTCCACATCCATGGAGCGTTCCGCGGCGCGGGCGGCGCTGCGCGCATCCTTCACCGTGTAGTAGTCGGCCGAGGCATTCTCGCGCAGGTCGATGCCGGCTTCGGAATCACCCTCGATCGGCTGCAGAAGCTCTTCAATGTCGAAAATTTGCGGTGACGCCATGTAAGGAGAACACCCTTTCCGCATTCATATGAAGGAAGCGATAGCCGACCGCCGGCGCTCCCGCGAGTTCGGGAGTAAGCGTTCGGGCCGCAAAATTGATAGCGTTACTTACAACGGTTCGACAAGGCTATTCGTCATGGCAGGCCTGGACGAACGAAATATTGCAGATGCGTAACAAATTAGCCGGTGGGTTAGCCTGACAAGCTTGACGAAACGCAATTGCGGATGAATGCTGCCGGTCTGACGTCGGAACGAAGCCCCTCGGGATGCCTTTTGCGATGACTCCTGGCGCCAACCCGTACAACCCGCATGGCATAGCCGCCGGTGCCCCGGCCGACGTGCCCGTGCCCGTGGAGACCGGCATGCCCGTGGTGGTGGAAAAGCGCGATGCCGCCGGCCGGCTGCTGGCACGGGTCGGCGTCGCCGCGGGGGTGCTGGAGGGACCGTGCCTCTTCTTCGCGGAGGATGGCGAGACGGTGGTGTCGCGGATGACCTTCCGCGCCGGCCGTCCGATTCTTCCGCAATCGCCGGGCGATCCGTCGCCCTTCCTGTCCGGCAGCCCGGTGGCTGCCGGCGAATCGCTGTTCTGACCGGCCGGAGTCACTAGGATGCCGCCCGCCGCCCGCCTCGGCGACCTGATCAAGCAGGACACGCCGCACTGCCACGCACCGATCCACCCGCCGGCCCCGGTGCCGGCCCCGGCGCCCCATCCGGGCCTGCCGCTGGCGATCATCCTGGGCAGTCCGACGGTGCTGATCGGCAAGATGCCGGCGGCGCGGCTGACCGACATCTCCGCCCCCTGCGTGCTGCCCGGCTGCGTTCCCGCCGGTCCCGGCATGATCTCGCAAGGGTCGGGCACCGTTCTCATCAACAGCCTGCCGGCTGCCCGGATCAACGACATGACCGCACACACCAGCTGCGTCGCCCCGATCCCGGCACCGGTCGGCAAGGTGCTGCCGCCCGGCTGCCCCACCGTCATCATCGGCGGCTGACCGCATGCGCATCGGCCATTTCGAGAGTCTGCGCCCGGTCTGCCCGCGCTGCCTCGCCACCAGCGGAGCCGCGGTGCCGTTGGCGCTGGGCATGGTGGAGGAGGCGACGGCGGAGGATGTGCGCTGGGGCACGCTGGTGTGCGGCGACGGTGCCTGCGCCATGGAATATCCCATCGTCGACGGCGTTCCGATCCTGGTTCCCGACCTGCGCGGCTGGATGGCGGCCAACGGCCATCTGCTGACCACGCGCACCGACCTGCCGGCGGCGATGGAGGGCGTGCTGGGCGACGGCTTCGGCCCCGACAGCGCCTTCAACGCCACGCGACAGCACCTGTCCAGCTATGGCTGGGACCATTACGGCGACTTCGACCCCGAGACGCCGCCGGGCGAGGCGGGGTCGGTCGTGCGCTGTCTCGACGCCGGGCTGCAGCGGCTGGGGGTGCTGCCTTCGGGGCCGGTGCTGGATCTTGGTTGCGGCGCCGGACGGACCAGCTTCGAACTGGCGGAACGAACCGGCGGTCTCGTGGTCGGGCTCGACCTGCACTGGCCGCTGCTGATGCTGGCACGGCGGGTGATGGAACGGGGGGAGGCGGTCTTTCCGCTGCGCCGCTCCGGCATCGCCTATGACCGCCGACGGATCGAGGCCCGGTTCGCCGGGGCGGAGCGGGTCGATTTCTGGATCGGCGATGCGATGTTCCCACCCTTCGCGCCACGGCGATTCGCCCTGGTCGCGGCGATGAACGTGCTGGACTGCGTGGCCTCGCCGCCGACGCTTCTGCGCGCCATCGACGGGGCGGTGGCGGACGGCGGCGGTGCGCTGCTGGCGACGCCCTTCGACTGGTCGACCCAGGCGACGCCGGTGGAGGCCTGGCTCGGCGGCCATTCCCAGCGCGGCGACGATGCCGGCCGCTGCGAAGCGGTGCTGGCCCGGCTGCTGACGCCGGGTGCCCATCCACAATCGGTCGAGAGGCTGCACGCCCAAGGAGAGGCCCTGGACATGCCATGGACCGTTCGCATGCATGACCGCGCATGCATGCAATATCGTGCGCATATCGTCATGTTGCGGGCGTGATGCGGGCAAGTTGCGGAGCGGCAATCCGTCTGTTGCGAGGTATCGCAGTGGATTTTTCGAAATGGCTTGGCCACAGTTCGACTTGCAGCCGCAGGATGAACCACCCGGACGGGAGCCAGCCGGATATTTGAGGTCGAGCGGTTCCGGTTCCCGATGCGCGCCGCGCGGCGCCGTCCGGCGGGACCGGCCGCAGAAGGTCCGAAGGGCCTTCGGTCGGAACGATAAGGGTCACACGAAGGGGGTGGAGCTATGGTGGCGGTCGATCTGCAGAGCATGATTTCCCGGCTGAATCCTCTGTGCCGGCGGGCGCTGGAGGCTGCGGCCGGACAGACGCTGTCGCGTACGCATTACAATTGCGAGATCGAGCACTGGCTTCTCCAGCTGATCGGTGCCGCGGACGGCGACATCTCCGCCATCCTGCGCGTCTACGAGATCGACGCCGGCCGGCTGTCGGCCGACCTGACGCGGGTGCTGGACAAGCTGAAGACCGGCAACAGCCGCGCCCCCGCGCTGTCGCCCAACCTCGTCCAGCTGATGCGCGAGGCGTGGGTGCTGGCCTCCCTGCAATATGGCGAGGGGGCGGTGCGCTCCGGCCATCTGCTGGCGGCCCTGCTGTCCGACGAATCGCTGTCGGCCCAGGCGCGCGACATGTCCGGCCAGTTTGCGAAGATCACCGCCGAGGCGCTGCGCCGCGACCTGCCCAAGATCGTCGCCGACACGGCGGAGGCGCGGACCAGCGGCCCGGTCGCGGCGGCCGGTGGCGGTGCCGCCGCCGCGTCGGCCGGCGGCGCGCCGAAGGTGGGCGGGGCGACACCCAACCTCGACCAGTATACCATCGACCTGACCGACCGCGCCAAAAACGGCAAGATCGATCCGGTGCTGGGCCGCGACGCCGAGATCCGCCAGATCATCGACGTGCTGACCCGCCGCCGCCAGAACAACCCGATCCTGACCGGCGAGGCCGGAGTCGGCAAGACGGCGGTGGTGGAGGGCTTCGCGCTGCGCATCGCTGCCGGTGATGTGCCGCCGGATCTGCGCAACGTCCGCCTGCTGTCGCTCGACCTCGGCCTGCTGCAGGCCGGCGCCGGCATGAAGGGCGAGTTCGAGAACCGGCTGAAGGGCGTCATCGACGAGGTGAAGGGCTCCAGCCAGCCCATCGTCATGTTCATCGACGAGGCGCACACCCTGATCGGCGCCGGCGGGCAGGCCGGCCAGAACGACGCCGCCAACCTGCTGAAGCCCGCGCTCGCGCGCGGCGAGATGCGCACCGTCGCCGCCACCACCTGGGCCGAATACAAGAAGTATTTCGAGAAGGACCCGGCGCTGACCCGCCGTTTCCAGGTGGTGAAGGTGGAGGAGCCGGCGGAGCCGGTCGCCGTCGACATGATGCGCGGCCTGACCGCCACGCTGGAGAAGCACCACAAGGTCCGCATCGTGACCGAGGGGCTGATCGAATCGGTCCGCCTGTCGAGCCGCTACATCCCGGCGCGCCAGCTGCCCGACAAGGCGGTCAGCCTGCTCGACACCGCCTGCGCCCGCGTGGCGATGAGCCAGACCGCGACCCCGCCGGCCATCGAGGACCGCCGCCGCACCATCCAGCTGACCGAGACCGAGGTCGCGATCCTGGAGCGCGAGGAGGCCATCGGCATCGACCATGCCGAGCTGCTCGCCGCGCTGAAGGACAAGATCGCCGCCACCCAGGCCGACCTGGAGACGCTGGAGGCGCGCTGGACCAAGGAATTGGAACTGGTCAAGGCGATCAACGAGACGCGCGACCAACTGGTCGCCGCGCACGAGCAGGCCAAGATGCCCGCGGCCGAAGGCGCAGCTCCCGTCGAGCCGCTCGACGCCGAGGCGCTGAACGCCAAGCTGAGCGTGCTGACCGCCGAGCTGACCGCGCTGCAGGGCGAGGATCCGCTGGTCAAGGTCGCGGTGGACGGGCAGGCGGTGGCCGAGGTGGTCGCCAACTGGACCGGCGTGCCGGTCGGCCGCATGGTTTCCAACGAAATCAAGACGATCCTGTCGCTCGCCGACCGCATGAAGGATCGGATCATCGGCCAGGATCACGCGCTGGACGCCATCGCCCAGGCGATGTGGACCAGCCGGGCCAAGCTGACCGACCCGCGCAAGCCGATCGGCGTCTTCCTGATGGTCGGCACCTCGGGCGTCGGCAAGACCGAGACGGCGCTGACCCTGGCCGACCTGATCTATGGCGGCGAGCAGAACGTCACCACCATCAACATGACCGAGTACAAGGAGGAGCATAAGGTCTCCCTGCTGCTCGGTTCGCCTCCCGGCTATGTCGGCTTCGGCGAGGGCGGCGTCCTGACCGAAGCGGTGCGCCGCCGGCCCTACAGCGTCGTCCTGCTGGACGAGCTGGAGAAGGCCCATCCCGGCGTGCAGGACATCTTCTTCCAGGTGTTCGACAAGGGCACGATCAAGGACGGCGAAGGCCGCGACATCGACTTCAAGAACACCGTCATCATCATGACGTCGAACGCCGGCACCGACCTGATCCACAAGCTGTGCGCCGATCCGGAGACCGCGCCGGACGCCGAGGGCTTGCTGGAGGCGCTGCATCCGGAATTGCAGAAGAGCTTCAAGCCGGCCTTCCTCGGCCGCTGCACGGTCATCCCCTACTTCCAGCTGTCCGACGAGAATCTGGCGAAGATCGTGGTCCTGCAGTTGAACCGCATCTCCAAGCGGGTGGTGCAGAACTACAAGGCGGCCTTCTCCTACTCCGACGATCTGGTGCAGAGCATCGTCAACCGCTGCCAGGAGGTGTCGAGCGGCGCCCGCAACATCGAGACCATCCTGAGCCGCACGCTGCTGCCGGAGATCTCGTCCCGCATCCTCGCCCGCATGGGCGACGGCGAACCGATCACCCGCGTCCACGTCTCGGTCGATGGCGAAGACCGCTTCGTCTACGACATCGCCTGATACGCCGGGAAGCGGAAGGGCCGGGGCGGGAGCGTGAAAAAAGAGCGGGCGGTGACGCCCGTCACAGCAACCGCCTCAATTCTTTCGTAACCATACTGCACAGATCAAGCTTACCCGTTAAGACCGACCTTTTGAGAGCGAGGAGACCAACATGGCGATCTACATCAAGTACGAAGGCATCGACGGCGAGGCCACCCACGAGACCCACAAGAAGTGGCTGGACGTCGGTTCGCTGCAGTGGGGCGTCGGCCGCGCCATCAGCACCCCGTCGGGCTCGACCGCCAACCGCGAGGCGTCGGAGCCGTCGGTGTCGGAAGTGACCATCACCAAGCTGATGGACAGCTCCTCGCCGAAGTTCTTCGTCGAATCCTGCACCGGCGCCATCGGCAAGAAGGTGCAGATCCACCTCGTCACCACCGGCAGCCCGGGCAACACCTATGCCGAGTACACCCTGACCAACGCCCTGGTCTCGGCCTACTCGATGTCGTCGGGCGGTGACCGTCCGTCGGAGTCGATCTCCATCAGCTTCACCAAGATGGAGTACAAGTTCATCCCCTACGACGACAAGAACAAGGCCGGCACGCCGATCTCGGTCTCCTACGACCTGTCGACGACCAAGAGCGCCTAAGTTCGGCTGCGCTTGCCTCCACCCCTACGCTCCTCCCTCGTTGCAGAGGGAGGGGGACATTCCCTCCCCCGCCCAGCGGGGGAGGGTTAGGGTGGGGGCAAAGCCTTTTCAGATCAATATCTTCAAAAATAGGACCAAGCCCGCATGTCGGATGCGCCCACCATCTCGCAGACCGGCCGGCTTCTGTCGCTGACCTCGCCGTTGGGCGCGGACGTGCTGATCCCGGTGGCCGTCGAGGGGGAGGAAGGGCTGTCGCGCCTGTTCCGCTACACCATCACGATGATCTCTCCGCGGATGACGATCGCGCCGGCCGACATCCTGGGGAAGTCGCTGACGCTGTCCATCGCGCGCAAGGGCGGCGATCCCCGCATCGTCAACGGCATCGTCAGCAGCTTTTCCGCCGGGCCGCTGGCCCTGCGCGGCTATCGTCAATACACCGCCGAGATCGTGCCGACCCTGTGGCTGGCCACGCTGCGCTCCGACTGCCAGGTCTTCCAGGAGAAGACCGTCGTGCAGATCGTCGACGCCATGCTGTCCGACTGCGGCGTCACCGAGGTGAAGAAGCAGGGGCTGTCCGGCACCCACAACGCCCGGCCGGTCTGCGTCCAGTACCGCGAGACCCATTACGACTTCATCGCCCGCCTGCTGCAGGACGAGGGCATCTATTTCTATTTCCAGCATGAGGCCGGCAAGCACACGCTGGTGCTGAGCGACAGCGCGTCCGGCTACACCGACTGCCTGGACAAGGACGTCATCCACGCCACCTCGGTGCAGGGCAACACGCTGGCCATCGACGGCTGGGCGCATTCACAATCCTACGTGTCCGGCAAATGGACGCTGAAGGACTATAATTTCGAAACGCCCAGCACCGACCTGACCGCCAGCACCACGACGGTGCTCGGCGTTCCCGCCTTCAAGTCGCACGAGATGTTCGGCTATCCCGGTGGCCATATGGTGAAGGCCGACGGCACCACGCTGTCGCGCCTGCGCATGGAGGAGACGGAGACCGGATACGAGCGGGTGGAGGGCAGCGCCACCTACCGCGGCCTGTTCGCCGGCGGCAAGATCTCGATGACCGGCCATGCGGTGACGGCCGAGGTCGGCAAGGGCTATGTCCTCACCGAACTGGCATTGAGCGCCCAGGACCAGAGCCATCTGGGCAACGGCGGCGTTCCGCCCTCCTTCTCCTGCCGCTTCGCCGCGATCCCCGACGCCACCGTGTTCCGTCCGCCGCCGGTGCCGCGCCCACGCACCCATGGGCCGGACACCGCCACCGTGGTCGGCCCCAGCGGCGAGGAAATCTACTGCGACAAGTATGGCCGGGTGCGGGTGCAGTTCCATTGGGATCGCAAGGGCACCAACGACGAGAAGAGCTTCGTCTGGCTGCGCGTCGCCCAGACCATGGCCGGCAAGAACTGGGGCACCATCTTCACCCCGCGCGTCGGCATGGAGGTGCTGGTCGACTACATCGGCGGCGATCCCGACCGGCCCTTGATCGTCGGCTGCGTCTACAACGCGGAGAACATGCCGCCCTACACGCTGCCGGACAACAAGACGCAGAGCGGCATCAAGACGCGCTCCAGCAAGGGCGGTGACACGGCCACCTTCAACGAGCTGCGTTTCGAGGACAAGAAGGACGCGGAGGAGATCTACTTCCACGCCCAGAAGGACTTCACCCGGATGGTGGAGAACGACGACACGCTGACCGTCGATCACGACCAGACCATCACCATCAAGAACAACCGCACCGAAACGGTGTCGGAAGGCAACGAGTCGGTCACCATCGCCAAGGGCAACCGCAGCGTCACCGTGTCGGAAGGCAACGACAGCCATGATGTGACCAAAGGCAATCAGTCTCTGACGGTGGGGGAGGGCAACCGGACCGTCACCGTCAGCAAGGGCAACGATACCCACACGGTCAGCAAGGGCAACCGGACGGTGGAGGTCGGGCAGGGCAACGACAGCCTCACCGTCGGCCAAGGCAACATGGCGATCGACGTGAAGCAGGGCGACTATGCGCTGAAGCTCGGGCTGGGCGACGTGTCGGTGAAGGCCAGCGCCGGCAAGATCACCATGGAGGCCACGACCTCCATCGAGCTGAAGGTCGGCGGCAACAGCGTCAAGATCGACCAGACCGGCATCACCGTCAAAGGCCTGATGGTCAAGGTCACCGGCGACAGCCAGGTGCAGATCAAGGGTGCGATGACCCAGGTGAACGGCGACGCGATGGTCCAGGTCAAGGGCGGCGTGGTAACCATCAATTGACGAAACACCGTCCAAAGTGGGGCGGTCTTCACAAGCGGGGTTTGGGACGGTGGACATCGGGTTGTTGCCGAAGTTGCGCTTCGCCCGCGCGGCCGAAGCGGTCGCGGGGCTGGACCTGTCGGCGGAGGCGAAGGCGCTGTTCGCGCCGAACGCCCCGACATCCGCCTACCTGAAGGCGCTGATCGACGCCGAGCTGTATGCGGACGCCATCCGCCTGCTGGGCATGGCGCTGCCGCGGCGCGAGGCGGTGTGGTGGGGCTGTCTGGCCGCCCGAAACGCGCTTCCTCCCGAACCGGCGCCTGCCGACGGGGCCGCGCTGGAGGCGGCGGAGGCCTGGGTCTTCCGTCCGACGGAGGAGAACCGCCGCGCCTGCTTCGCCCCGGCCGAGGCGATGAATTTCGAGACGGCCTGCGCCAATGCCGCCATGGCCGCCTTCTGGTCCGGCGGCAGCCTCGCCCCGCCCGACGCGGCGGTGGTGGTGCCGCCGGGCGACGGGCTGACCGGCACCGCCGCCGCCGCCGCGGTGCTGCTCGCCGCCGCCGCGGTGCCGAAGGAGATCAAGGCCCGCCATCGCGCGTCGCTGGCGCAGGCGCTGGACATCGCCAACGGCGGCAGCGGCAAGGTGGGGGCATGATCCGATGAAGCTGCGCCTGACCCTGATCCAATGTCCGCCGTCGCAAGGCGCCGACATCGCACGCGACCTCGGCACGGGCCGGCTGGTGATCGGCCGCGGTCCCGATTGCGACTGGATACTGAACGACCCGGAACGTACGCTGTCCAAAATCCACTGCATGGTGGAGTTCAAGGGCGGCGTCTACATCGTCATCGACAGTTCGACCAACGGCGTCTTCCTCAACGACGCGCCGGCTCCGATCGGCCGCGGAAATTCCGCCGTGGTGGGGGAGGGCGACCGGTTGCGCCTGGGCGGCTTCGTCATGCGCGCCGGCTTCGCCGCGGAGGAGGCGCCGGCCGCCAACGATCCCTTCCTGGCGGTGCTGCGCGGCTCCGACACCCAGGCCCAGGCGGCCGGGCCGGCGGCGGACGACGACCCCTTCGCCGTGTCGGCCTTCAACAGCGGCGCGGTGCCGGTGATGCCGATCCCGGAGGATGAGGATCTGTTTGGCGACCTGCCGCGCGCCGACGACCGATGGAGCGACAAGCCGTCCGGCGGCTGGCAGCCGACGGCTGCAGCGGCACAGCCCGATGCCTACGGTCGCGATGCGGATTGGGCCGGTGCGGCCCAGCGCGATTTCTCGCCGGACAGCCTCGGCACCATCCGCGTGGCGCCCGAACAGCCGGTCTTCGACCAGGGAAGCGGCAGCGGCGGACTGTCGATCCCCGACGACTGGCTGGACGATCCGGTCGATCTGCCGCCGGCCCGGCCCTCGCCTCCGGCAACGGCGGCACAGCCCCCGCTATCCCCCCTTGTAACGCCCACGCAACCTCTGGCGGATGGCCTTCCGCCCGAGGACTGGGCGGACGACCCGTTGGTGCCGCCCGCCTTCGGCGCGCGCCCGGCGCCCTCCGCGCCACCGGCCGCTGACACGGGCTTTGAATCCGGCTTCGCATCCGGCCCCGGTTCCGATCCTCTGGCCCGCGCGCTGGCCGACGTCGTGCTGTCGCTGACGCGGCGGCAGGCGGCGCTGGAATCGCTGCTTGGTCTCGATCCGGAGGACACGCTGGCGCAGGGGATCTCGCCCCTGCTCCGTGCGGCGGACGCCGACGATGCGCTGGCCCGGCTGCGCGCCTTGCCACCGGGCGAGGCGGAGGCGCTGCTGCAGTCGGCCGCTGCCGACGGCGCCGCCCATCAGTCGGCCCTTCTGGCGGCGGTGCGCGAGCTGACGGGGGAGACGGCCGACGGCGGCACCCGGCTGGCGGCGCTCTACCGCCGGCTCTTGCCCATCCACCGCCACGCGCTCGGCGGCTGACGGCGGAGGACGACCCATGACGACGACCACCAGCCTGCAAGAGGGAAAGCGCCCATGAGTTGGGACGACAAGGTCATCTGGTCCGAAGGCATGTTCCTGCGGGCGCAGCATTTCCAGCAGCAGGACCGCTATGTCGAACGGCTGGTGCGCGGCCGGGTGGCGGGCTTGCGTCCCTTCGCCTGGGGCATCAGCGAACTGACGATCAACCGCGAGCTTCTGGCCGTCGGCAAGTTCGCCGTGCTGCGCTGCAAGGGCATCCTGGAGGATGGGACGCCGATCAACATCCCCGACGACGACGATCCGCCGCCGCCGCTCGACCTGCCGGAGACGTTGGCGAACAGCATCGTCTATCTGGCCCTGCCGGTGCGCCAGCGCGGCGGCGTGGAGTTCGAGGTGGGCGAAAGCGCCGACGCCGCCACCCGCTATGTCGGCGAGGAGACGGAGACCGTCGACGCCATCGCCGGGTCGGCCAGCGTATCGCGCATCCGCACCGGGCGGCTGCGCCTGCGCTACCGGCTGGAACGGCAGGAGCGGGCCGGCTACCATTGCCTCGGCCTCGCCCGCATCCAGGAGGTGCGGTCGGACCGCCGGGCCACGCTGGACGACCGCTATATCCCGCCGACCCTGAACGTCCAGGCGCTGGCCCCGCTGGCCGGCTACGTCACCGAGATCCAGGGACTGCTGAACAGCCGGTCGGAGGCGCTGGCCGCCCGCGTCGCCGGGTCTAACGGGCGCGGTGCCGGCGAGATGGCCGATTTCCTGATGCTTCAGGTCGCCAACCGCTCCGAACCGCTGTTCGCCAACATTGCCCGCATGCCCGACATCCATCCGGAACGGCTGCACGGCATGATGCTGTCGCTGGCCGGCGAACTGGCCACCTTCACCGCGGTCAACAAGCGGCCGCCCACGTTCCCGCCCTATCGGCACGATGACCTGCAGGGCACGATGGAGCCGGTGATGGCGGAGATCCGCCGCTCGCTCAGCGCGGTGCTGGAACAGACCGCCATCCCCATCGACCTGCTGGAACGCAAATACGGCATCCGCGTCGGCACCATCGCCGACCGCTCGCTCATCACCACCGCGACCTTCGTGCTGGCGGTTCGGGCGGACATGCCGGGCGAGGCGCTGCGCCGCAACTTCCCGGCGCTCGTCAAGATCGGTCCGGTCGAGCAAATCCGCGAGCTGGTCAATGTGCAGTTGCCCGGCATCCGAGTAAGACCGCTGCCCGTCGCACCCCGGCAGCTGCCCTATCATGCCGGGGCCGTGTATTTCGAACTCGAACGCGGTAGTCCGATTTGGAAACAGCTTGCAACATCGGGCGGAATCGCGGTTCATCTAGCGGGTGACTTCCCCCAAGTGGCGATGGAGCTTTGGGCGATCCGTGGCTGATGTATCACCAATTCATCGTGTAGGGTTGCAATGAGGCTCGGCGGCGTGCTCGCCCTGCGCACGGGTGCCGTCATCGCCGCGACGGTGGCGACGGCCGTTCTGCTGTCCGTCGCCCTGTCCGGGCTGAAATTCGAGCAGAAGCTGCGCGAGGTCACGACGTCCCGCCTGACGGTGGTGGCGGACGAGATGAGGCGACGGGTCGAATACGGGCTGACGCTGGGGCTCGATCTGTCCGAACTGGTCGATCTGCAGGCGCAGGCCGAACGCGCCGCCTCCGGCGAGGAGATCCTCGGGGTGGAGGTGGTGGACGATCGCGGCATCGTGCTGTTCGCGTCCGACCGCAACAGCGTCGGCCGTCCCAGCCCGATCCATTGGAACGAGGATCCCGGAAGCACGCTGCGCCAGCGCGTCGACGGCGACGTGCTGGTGATCGGCACCGGCGTGCGCAACAGCTTCGGCCAGACGGTGGGCGAGGTGATCCTGCGCTCCTCCCTCACCGGCCTGAAGGCGCGGGTCGCCGCGGTCGAAGGAGGGCTGCGCTTCGGAACCCTGGTCCTGGTCCTGATCGCCGCGCTTGCGACCTTCGCCGCCGTGTTCGTCGTCGTGCGCCAGGGCGGCGGTCGCCGCGGACTGGCCGCCGGCGCGGCACCCCTGGGTGTGGTGCGTGACCGTCTGAACCATGGCATCGCCGACGCCGACCGCGCCATCGAGGACCTGGAGCGGGAGCTGGATGCGATGGCTCCCCTCGGCATTTCATCGGTGAACATGGCATCGCCGATGCCGAAAGGGGCCGTGCCATGACCGGAAAAGGACAATCCGGTGCCGCGAAGGCTGCGCCGGCCCGGCAGCGCGACCCGATCAGCGCGCTGGTGCTGCGGCTGACCATCGTCACGGTGGCGGTCCTGCTCGTGGCGGCGGGGGCGGCATCCTGGCTGTCGCTGCGCAGCTTCGACCCGCTGTTCCAGCCGGAACTCGCGCGCAAGGCGCAGACGGTCGGCGGCCTGCTGGCGGCGCAGATCGACCGCGGCCTCGGCGTGCGCATTCCGCTGGACCGCATGGCCGGCCTCGACGCCCTGCTGGCGGCGGAGGTCGACCGCCACGACGACATCGCCTATATCGCGGTGACCGACCCAGCCGGACACATCGTGGCGACGGCGGGCAAGCCGCTCGCCGGACTGTCGTCCGTGCCGGCCGGCCGGCTTTCCGGCCCCGCCGACGGACGGCTGGTGAGCGGCTTCGTCGATGTCGAGAACCCGCTGGGCGGGACCGACGCCGCTGCCGGCACTCTGCATGTCGGCATCGACAGCGCCTTCCTGGCGAAGGCCTCCACCGATCTGGCGCTCGACGTGCTGTCGGTGGTCATCGTCTCCGTCCTGCTGATCTTCGAAGTGCTGCAGTTGGTGGTGAATCTCGCCATGCGACGGGTTCTGACCCTGCGGCTGCTGGCCGACCGGGCGGAAGAGGGCGATTTCCGCGCCACCCTGCCGGTGATCGCCGAACCTGCCGGAACGCAGGCCGCCGGGGCCAATGACGACCGCGCGCTGGAAGGCGGCGTTCGTGCGGCGCTCGACAGCGTCAACGCCCGCCATGCCGGCCTCGCCGCGCGGGTGGCGGAGCTGCGGCACCGGTTGGGCAACGACGATCCGCGGGTCGACCGGGCCGAGGCCGGGCTGGCCGCGCTCGCCAGCCGTTTCCGCTTCCGCGATCCGCAGTCCGCGACGCCGCCGCCGACACCGCTGAACCTCGTCTTCCTGCGTCTGCCGGTCTTCCTGTTCTGCCTGTCGGAAGAGCTGTCGCGCCCCTTCCTGCCGGCCTATGCCAAATCCTTCGCCGGCGAGGTGCCATGGCTGACGCCGGACATGGTGGTCAGCCTGCCGATCACGCTGTTCATGCTGATCTGGGCGCTGTCGCAGCCGGGCGGGGCGCGCTTCTCCGAACGCTGGGGCCGGGCGCGCTCCTTCACCATCGGGGCGCTGCTGGGCTCCGTCAGCCTGGCGCTGACCGCCTATGCCGGCTCGCTGTTCGAACTGATGCTGTGGCGCTGCCTGACCGCGCTCGGCTATGGGCTGGTGCTCATCACCGCGCAGGGCATCGTGGTGGACCACACCACGCCGCGCAACCGGGCGGCGGGCATGGCGATGTTCATCGGCGCCCTGCTGGCGGCCGGCGTCTGCGGCCCGGTCGGCGGCGGCATCATCGCCGATCAGGCGGGCTTCCGCGCCACCTTCCTGCTGGGCGCGGTCCTGGCGCTGGGCTCCGGCCTGTCGGTCAGCCTACTGCTTCTGCGCGGGCGCTCCGCGGCGCGTCCGGCCGGCGCGGCCCCGCGTCCGGCGATGGGCAGCGCGCTGCCGCTGTTCCGCGATTTCCGCTTCTCCGCCCTGATGGTGCTGAGCGCGATCCCGACCAAGATCGCCTCCACCGCCTTCCTCTTCTGCCTCGTCCCGCTTCTGCTGACCGCCGATGGCGCCACCAAGGCGGAGATCGGCCGGGTGCAGATGATGTATTTCGTCGCCTTCATCCTGGTGTCGCCGCTGGCCGCCAGCCTATCCGACCGCTGGCAGGCGCGGCGCGGCTTCATCGCCGCCGGCGGCATCGGCACGCTGGCCAGCTGCCTGCCCATCGTCGCCACCCAGGCGCTGTGGGGGCCGCCGCTGGCCATCGCCCTGTTCGGGCTGTCCCAGGCGCTGGTCGGCGCGCCGCAGCTGACGCTGGTCTCGCAGATCGCCCGCGAGGGCGGCCTGCAGGAGACCGCGGCCATCGGCTGGTACCGGCTGATCGAGCGGCTGGGCGGCGCGCTCGGCCCCGTCACCGCGATGGCGGTGGCGGTCGCCACCTCCTACCGGGAGGCGATGCTGGGCATCGGCCTTCTGTGCGGGGCCAGCGCCCTGCTGTTCTGGATCCTCTTCCGCACCGGCCGGCCGGCCACCCCCGCGACCCGGCCGCAGGAGGCATGACCGCGATGAGCGCGAACTTCTTCGACGAGGACGACCTCCTCCGCATCCGCCGCCGCTCTCTGCTACGGCTGGCCGCCGCCGGCGGGCTGGCGCTGCCGGGCCTGCCGTTGGCCGGCAACGCGCTGATCGGGTCGGCGCTCGCCGCCACGGTGCCGGACAAGACCTTCCGCATCACCATGGTGCTGGGCCGCGGCGAGAGCGACAACGAATACGGCTTCAAGGACTATCTGGCGCGACGCGGCCTGAAGGTGGACTACACCATCCGCAACACCGGCGGCGACACCGCAAAGCTGCCGGGCATCATCGAAGAGATCAAGGACACCCGCCCCGATCTGATCTACAGCTGGGGCACGCCGCAGACCCGTGGCCTCGTCGGTCCCTTCGACGAGCCGGACCCGCGCAAATACGTCACCGACATCCCCGTCGTCTTCACCTTCGTCGCCGCCCCGGTGGACGCGAAGATCGTGCCCGATCTCGCTCATTCCAGGCGCAACGTCACCGGCACCATCCACATCGCGCCGATCGCGGTGCAGCTGAACACCATCCAGGCCTACCGCCCGGTCAAGAAGCTGGGCGTCGTCTACAACCCGAAGGAGCGCAACTCGGTCCTCACCATCGAGGGGCTGCGGGCGGAGACGGCACTGCGCGGGCTGGAGCTGATCGAGGAGCCGGTGCCGCTGAACGACCGGGGCGAGCCGATTTCCGCCGCGGTTCCCGACGCCATCGCCCGCGCGGCGCAGCGCGGGGCGGAGATGCTGTATATCGGCCCCGACACCTTCATCGCCTTCCACAATCGCAGTGTCGTGGCGGCGGAGGCGTTGCGGCTGCATCTGCCGACCTTCTCCGTCACCGAACTGATCGTCCGCACCGACAAGGCGATGCTGGCGCTGGCCAGCAGCGCCTACGGCATCGGCCGATTCACCGCCTTCAAGGCGGCGCAAATCCTGCTCGACGGCGCCAAGCCGGCCGACATCCCGGTGGAAACACTGAAGCGCTTCTCCGTCATCATCAACATGGCCACGGTTCGGGCGCTGGAATATTACCCGCCCATCGGCCTCCTCAACTTCGCGGAAATCATTGAATCGTGAGTGGCGAATTATGAGCGTCCTGCCCCCCGCCCCCCTGCCGTTCGGCGCGATCCCCCTGCGCGGCGACGCCGCGCGTGCGGTTGCTGCCGTCCGCCTGCGGGCGCTGGCCGCCGACCTGCCGGACGGGCTGACCGTCCGCATGATGGACCTGGACGACTCCAACCTGCTCGCCGACTTCCGCGTCCGCGTGGTGGCGACGCTGGAGGATCCCGACCATTACCGCATGGCGGGTGAGGTCGGGAACTTCGTCACCGACCATCTGGGCGACCGCGGCCTGACCGCCGGTATCTTCCGCAAGGGCGCGCTGGTCGCCTACGGCGCGCTGGGCCTGCCGTCGGCCGCCGATCACAATCGGGGCCGCGACATCGACCTGCCGGAAGCGGAGCTGCCCTGGGTCGCGCACATGTCGTCGGCGATGGTCGACCCTGGCGAACGCGGGCGCGGCCTGCATCACCGCCTGATCGACTGGCGGATCGAGGTGGCGGAGGCGCTTGGCCGCCGGCATCTCGTCACCACCGTCAGCACGCGCAACCACCGGAGCTGGGGCCATCTGGCGCGGCACGGCATCTATCCCAAGCGGCTGGTCCGCGTCGGCGGCGATCTGGTGCGGTTGCTGGTCCACCGCGATTTTACCGTCGACCCGGTCTTCGACACCGCCAGCGCCGAACTGGTCGCGGTGGAGGAACTGGCCTCCCGCTGGGACGTGTTCGATCGCGGCCATGTCTGGGGCCGGGTCGCGGCTGGCGAGGGAGCGTCGCAACGCTGGTACGCGCTGTGCGGCCGGGAGCGCGATCCGCGCTGATTGGGCCGCGCTGATTGGGTGGCGCTGTTCGCGCCAATACGGATCGGCGTGTGGCCGGAGGGAGAGGATCGGGATGGGATCGGGCAGTTTCGGGGCGCGGCTGGCGGCGTTCGTGGCGGTGGCGGTTTTCATCGCCGGCCTGTCCGCTGTCGTGCTGTGGACGCGCGAACAGGCGCGCCGCCTGGACGAGGCCGTGTCCTCCCAGGTCGGCTTCGTGCTGAGCGAGGCGAAGACGTCTCTCGAGACCCAGCTGAACCTGGGGCTGGCGCTCGGCGACCTGCCGCAGGTCGATGTGCTGCTGGCCCGCTCCCGCGCCGCCCTTCCCGGCATCCAGTCCGTCGCCGTCCTGGACGAGGCCGGCACCATCCTGTTCTCCACCAACGCGGTGGAGGTGGGGGAGGCGCTGCCGCCCCGCCCGGCATCGGGGTCCGACGACCCTGGCGGTCCCAATCGCCCCGACGGTGACGTCAGCGGCTTCTGGTCGGAGGTGCGCGGGACCGAGCGGGTCTATGGCGTCGGGCTCGCCACCAGCTTCGATACCGCGGCCGGCAGCGTGCTGGTGCGCATGCCGTCCGGCGCGATGGCGGAGCCGATGCGCCACTATGCCCTGACCCTGTCCATCGGCGCGGTACTGATCGTGCTGCCGCTGGCTCTGGTCGGCTGGTTGGCCGGGCTGGGGATCGCCGCCGGGACGCGCCGGTCGCTGGCCGACCTCGCCGCCGCCCTGGAAGGGTTGGGGGACGGCTCGCCCGCACTTCCAGTCCCATCCGCTGCCCAATCCACCGCTCAGGCCCTCGGCCTGCCGGCACCCGCCTTCACCGAAGCGGTGCGGCGGCGCCTGACCATCCTCGACGAGGCGGAGCGCGAAGTCGCCCGTCTGGACGAACTCGCATGACATCGCGCACCCACCGCTCCTTCATGCTCGGCATTCCGGCCGCCATCCTGCTGGCCGCGGCTTTGGCGATGGCTGGGGTCGGGCTTCTCGGCACCTGGCTGGCGCAGGACCAACTGGGCGAGGCGCGCGCCGCCAAGGCCGCCGCGGTGGCGGAGGCGGTGCAGCACGATCTGGAACGCGCCATCGGCTACGGCATTCCGCTTCCGCGCATCGAGGGGGTCGGCGCCTTTCTCCAGGGCATCGCCGACCGCAATCCGGACATCGGCTTCCTGGCGCTGACCGGCGCCGACGGCGCGCTTCTCCAGTCGGCGGCCACCGGCGGCTCGCTTCCCGACCGCAGGCAGATGGAGACGCTGGCCGCCTCGCTGCGCAGCCTGCCGACGCCCGAGACCCGCGCCGCGACCCTCCAGCCGATCGAGCGCGACGGCTTCCTGATCCTGCGCCTGCCGGTGCGCATCGGCCGCCTGTCCTCGGAAGGCGGCGGCGGCGGCGGCGGGGTGGGGCAGCCGCCCACCGGTCATGTGCTGGTGGGGGTGCAGCCCGGCCAGGTGCGCGGCCAGATCGCCGGAGAGCTGGCGACGGTGACGTTGGGCGGTCTGGCGGTCCTGCTGCTGCTGGCCGAGCTGGCCGGCGTGCTGGCCCGCGCCAGCTTCCGCGCGCCGCTGCGCCGGCTGGCCCGCGCGATGGAGGAGGCCGCGGCCGGCCGTTTCGCCACGCTGCTGGGCCGCCGTCCGCGCGATCAGGTCGGCCGTCTGCTCTTCTCCTTCAACGCTCTGGTCTTCGGCCTGCACGAGCGCCGCCAGCGCTTCGCCGCCCATGCCGAGGAGGTTCGCGCCGCCGTCTTCGACCCGGAGGTCGCCGAGGCCGTCGACCGCACCCGCCGCTCCGCGTTGGAGGCGCTGGGCTCCGGCCTCGAGGCCACTCCCCGGCGCGAGGTCGATTCCCGCGCCGACGACATCCATTCCTTCGCCCTGTTGGCCGTGTCCGCCGCGGCGATGCTGGCGCCGGGCGCCGGGGAGCTGTCCGGCGGCATGCTCGCCGCCCTGCCGGCGGTGGCACTGGCCGGTCTGGCTGCCGGTTACGCGGTTTCCGCCCGCCTGCGCCGGGTCGCCGGCCATATGGCCGCGCTGCTTCTGCTGGGGGCGGCCGTCGCGGCGATCGCGGCTCCGTCGGCGTCCGCTCTGCCGTCCGGCATCCTCGGCGCGGTGTCGGGAGGCTTCGCCGTCGGGCTGGCGCTGTCCTATGTGCGGCGGCAGACCGGGGACGGTGGCCTTCCATCGATCCTGCGCGCGCTTGCGGTCGGTGTCCTGGCCTCGCTGCTGTGGGCGGTGGCGGTCGATTGGGACGGCGGGTTGCTTGCCGCGTCGGCCCTGCTTCCCGCCGGGCTGGCCCTGCTGCTGGCCCGGCCCATCGTCGTTCCGCGGAGCTGAGAGGCCCCCATGCTGCTCCAGACCCGCATCATCCTGTTCGTGCTCGCCACCGTCACCATTGTGGCTGGCCTGCTTCTCGGTTTCGCCGCCCTGCGCGAGGACGCCGCCGACGGGCGCGCGCGCGAACTGGAACTGGCACGGCTCGAAACCTCCTGGCAGCTCGCCGTTTCGGGCGCCGTCGGCCGCATCGACCAGGGCCTCGGCCGGCTGGCCGGCGACGCCGAGATCGCCCGCGCGGTGGAGGTGGAGGAGCGCGGCGCGCTCGACCGCCGGGTTGCCGCGCTGGGGATTCTCGCCGCCCCCGCCACCGGCGGCATCACCGACATCAACCTGCTGTCGAAGACGGGCGACTTGCTCTACAGCAGCGATCCGGCCTTCGATCCGGCGCCGCTGCTGAATCGCGGCGCGCTGGACGCCATCCTGTCCGGTCAGAAGCTGGCGCGCGGCGTCCGCCTGGTCGATGGCGAGCGTCTGGTGGTGGTGGCCGGCGTGCCGATCTATGCCGGGACCGGGGCCGGCGGCGGTGCGGGCAGCGGGGCCGGCGTCACCGGCGCCGCGGTGGCCGGGCTGGATTTCGTCGCGGCGCTGGACGTGCTGCGGCGGACCACCGGCGGGCGCGTCTTCGCCGTCACCCGCAGCGGTGCCGCACTGGATGGCGAGACCGATCCGCTCTGGCCGGCGGTCAAGCCGCTGGTCCGCCCGGCGGAGCGCAGCATCACCCATGTCGCCGATGGCGGGCGCCGCTACGCGCTGGCCAGCCTGCCGGTGGCCGATCTCGCCGGCGGGCGCGTGGCCACCGTGCTGATCGCCACCGACGTCACCCAGGCGGTGGAGGAGCAGGCGCTGTGGTCGGTCGCCTATGTCGCGGCGGTCGGGCTGGTGCTGCTGGGCGCGCTGGGGTTGCTCTACGGCTTCCTGCGGCGGAACTTCTCCACGCTCGACGGGGCGGTGAAGGCGCTTCAGGACCTGTCCCACGGCCGTTCCATGGGCTATGTCGAGCTGCCGGCCGGCAATGACGAAATCGGCCGCATCGCCGGCGCGGTGGAGGTCTTCCGCGGCGTGATGCGCGAGATCGAGCGCAGCGCCGGCCAGCGCGAACGCCGCCTGCGCCGCCAGCAGCGCTTCATCCGCCGACAGATGGAGGCGCTGGCCGTCACGCTGGAGGAGGATGCCCGACAGACCCTGCTGGAGGAGCTTCGCCAGATCGAGGCGGAGACCCACGACGCCCAATCCTCGCAATCCAAGGGGGTGGGCGACGAACTTGGCCTGCTGGCCCTGGGCTTCTCCCGTCTGGCGACACGGGTCAGCACCCAGCAGGTGCAGCTGACCCAGATGGTGCGCGACCTGCGCGAGGCTTTGGACGACAAGCGCCGCCTCATCAGCCTGCAGCAGGAGCTGGAGATCGCCCGGACCATGCAGCTGACCATCCTGCCCCAGGTCTTCCCCGATCTGGCCGAGCTGGACATCGCGGCGCGCATGATACCGGCCAAGGAGGTCGGCGGCGATTTCTATGATTTCTTCCCGATTTCCGAGCACAAGGTGGCGCTGGTCATCGCCGACGTGTCGGGCAAGGGCATTCCGGCCGCCTTCTTCATGCTGATCACCCGCACGATGCTGCGCGCCATCGCCGAATCGGGTGTCGGCCCGGCGGAAACGATGCGCCGGGTCAACAACCTGCTGGCGGCGGAGAACGAGCAGATGATGTTCGTCACCGTCTTCTATGGCGAACTGGACCTGCGCACCGGTGTGCTAGCCTATTCCAACGGCGGCCATAACCCGCCGCTGCGCATGACCGCGTCCGGCGCGGTGAAGGAACTGGATCGCACCCCCGGCATCGCGCTGGCCGCCATGCCCGACATGCCCTTCGGCGAGAAGAGCCTCATGCTCGACACCGGAGACATGGTCTTTCTGTTCACCGACGGCGTCACCGAGGCCTTCAACGGCGAGGATGTGATGTACGGCGACCCCCGCCTTGCCGCCGCGGTCGCCGGCCAGTCCAGCGCCACCGCCCGCGACGGGCTGGACGGGGTGCTGACCGACGTGGCCCGCTTCACCGCCGGCGCGCCGCAGTCCGACGACATCACCTGTCTCGTCCTGCGCTGGCGCGGGGCGGCGGACGCTCCGGTGTCCGCCCTGGCGGCGCTGGCCGATCCGGTCGCCTGACGGCGGCGTTCGCGAGGAATCGTTCGTCGCACCGCGAATGCGTCGTCGGACGTCCGCCGACATGGTATAAGCACCAACGTGGTAAGACGAGGCGAGGGTAGGGTATGAACATCACCGAACAGTCGGTCAACGGCGTCACCGTTCTGCGGGCGGAGGGTCGGATCGACAGCGGCAATGCCGGCGAATTCGAAGCGGCTCTGCTGTCGGCAATCGGCGCCGAGGGCACGCGGCTTGTTGTCGATATGGCCCAGCTTTCCTACATCAGTTCAGCCGGGCTTCGTTGCCTGCTGGTCGCCGCCAAGGCGGCACGGACGAAGCGCGGCTCGATTGCCCTGTCCGCCATGGCGCCGCACATCCGCGAGGTGTTCGACGTCAGTGGCTTCTCGTCCCTGTTCGAGATCCACGCCGACGCGGCTGCGGCGGTCGCGGCTCTCGGCGGGTGAGGGGATAAGGGGGCGGGCTTCCGCCGGCCGTTGCCGGCTTTTCGATAAGGCGGTTCCCAAAAGGAACCGGGTGCATGATGGGAAGTGCCATTCGGCCCAACATCCTGGTCGTGGAGGATTCTCCGGCCGTCCGCCTGTCCGTCGCCGGCTATCTGGAAGGGCGCGGCTTCGAGGTGACGGAGGCGGAAAACGGACGCGCGGCCATCCGCGCGCTCGACCGACGCAGCTTCGACCTGATCGTCACCGACGTGCTGATGCCCGAGGTCGACGGGATCGAACTCATCAAGGCCGCGCGCAACGCCCAGCCCGACGTGAAGATCCTCGCCATGTCCGGCGGGGCGCCCAACATGCCGGCGGGCTATCTGCTGAAGATGACGCGCATGTTCAATGCGGATGAGATCATCTACAAGCCCTTCCTCAATGAAGAGTTGGGGGCCGCGGTTACCCGTCTGCTCGACCAGTCGCTGCAAAATTAAGCAGATCGAAGCGTCTGCCCAATAATGGGGCGCAAAAGAAAACGGCTTCGGTGCATGAAGCGCCGAAGCCGCAAGTGATGCGTGGAACCAACCGCTCTCCCCTACGCAAGCGCCATGCCAGAACTCTCGGGAACGCCGGGGGCCGGCTGCTGAAAATCCGGAACGCCGTTTGACCGCTCCTGTTGTTCGGGGAAGGACGGGCGCGCCCACGCCTTTCGTGGCGCGAAGCCCGCACTCCAAGAATCCGGAAAAGAGGGAGCCGACCACGATGGCGCAGTACGAGAATCGGTGGCGGGGCGAAGGCCGCGACTGGCGCGACGACGACCGGGAGCCGAACCGGCATCGCGACTGGGGCGAGGGGCCGCAGCGCACCGGCGTCTATGGCCAGGACGACGACCACCGTCATAAAAGCATGTATCGCCCGCAGGCCCACCGCCACCAGGACGACCAGGGCCGCAGCTACCGCGACGCCGGTTATGGCGGACGCGTCGGCAACGAATCCGGCGGCTATGGCCGCGAGTCCACGTATGACAGCGACGACCGCCGCGGCGATACCTCCCGCGAGATGGAACGGGTCTATGACCGCAGCTTCGGCGGCGGCCGAGACATGAGCCGCGGCGGCTACGGCGCCGGCTATGGCGGGCGCTCAGGCGGCAGTGGTTATGGCGGCTATGCCGGCGCCGGCAATGCCGGGACCGAGGGCAATTATACCAACCGCGACATCGGCAACGCCGATTATCGCGACCGCGATTACGGCGTGCGTTCCTATGGCGAGGACGACCGTGGCGTGCGTGGCCGCGGCTCGCTCGGCTATGGCGGCCGGGAGTATGGCGAGCGCGACTATCGCGACCGCGATTACGGCTCGCGCGGCTATGGTACCCAGGGCGGTTCCGGCGGAGGCCGTGGCGGCAGCTACGAGCGTGACGACCGCAATCGCTCCTGGGGCGAAGACCGCGGCAGCATGTACCGCAGCCAGGAAAGCCGCGGCGACTATGGCGGCGGCTATGCCGACGACCGGTACGACCGCCGGGGCGACGATCGTGGCCGGAACCGTGATCGGGGCTTCTGGGAACAGGCCGGCGACGAGATCGCCTCCTGGTTCGGCGACGACGACGCCGAGCGGCGCCGCCACGAGGACGAACGCCGTGCCGCCCAGCATAGAGGTCGAGGCCCACGCGGCTACAGCCGCTCCGACGAGCGGATGCGCGAGGACGTCAGCGACCGCCTGACCGACGACGCCTATGTCGACGCCTCCGACATCGAGGTGACGGTCAGCGGCGGCGAGGTGACACTGACCGGCATGGTCCCCGACCGCCACACCAAGCGTCGGGCCGAGGATGTCGCCGAATCGGTGTCCGGCGTGTCGCACGTGCAGAACAACCTGCGCGTGCGCAGCCAGACCGGTAACCAGAGCGCCACCGGCTGGGGCAGTTCCACCGGCGCCGGCGCCTCCGCCATGGCAACCGTGGGCAGCGGCACGACCTCCGCGTCGATGTCCGGGACGACCGGCGGGCATCAGGGCTCCGACACCACCACCGGCAGCGCCGCCGGGCTCGGGGCGGGCACCGGCACCAACACCGGTTCGGCCTCGCCGACCGGCACAGGGACCGGCGCCGGCACAAGCGGCGGTCCGGCCGGCGCCTCGGCGGGGACCGGGTCGATGGCCGGCTCCACCACCGGCGTGACCGGCTCCACCGGCATCGGCCGCTCCCCCACCACGCGGAGCTGATCGGCAGACAACGCATGCCGCCGCAAGGGCGCGAAGCGCGGCCTCCCAGGCATCTCCGCCTGGGAGGGTCGGGCTTCGCGCCTTTTTCATGGGGGAGCGGCGCCTGCCGCGGTGACGCTGTCAGCCCCTTGCCGGGCAAGGGTTTTCCGCAGATGACGTGGAATTCATTTTTCTTGGAGACTGGTTCCTTGACACTCTAGGGATCTCGACTATCGTCAGTTTTTGAAACCCGTGAGTTCCATTCATGCCTCTTGATGCGGAAGAGATACCTGACTGGCGCGCTCGCCGGCGCGAGGTCATCCTCAACGCCGCGGCGGAGCTGTTTGCCGGCCGCGACTACGCCTCCGTCCAGGTTGAGGAGGTGGCGAAGCGGGCCGGCGTGGGCAAGGCCACGCTCTACCGCTACTTCCCCTCCAAGGAGGAACTGTATCTAGAGTCGCTCGAACGGGCGCTGGGCGGGCTGGAGCACAAACTGAACGCCGAGCTGGCGCCGCAGCAGGTTCCCGCCTCCGTCCGTCTGTCGGCGATGGTCTCCGCCCTGGTCGATACGCTCAGCGAGCAGCTGCAGACGTTGAAGCTTCTCGGCGGCGATCAGTCCGATCTGGCCGACCGCACCCGCCGTATCCTGCGCCGCCGCAGCCAGCGCAGCGCGACGGCCCTGCAGCAGGTCCTGGCCGACGGGATGGAATCTGGCGAATTCCGCAAGATCGACCTGGAAATCGTGCCTCTGCTGATCATCGGCATGGTGCGTGGCGGAATCATGCAGGTGGGCGACCGCCCGCGCGAGGCGCTGGAGCGCTCCGTCATCGATCTTCTGATGTCCGGTATAACCAACCTGCCCCCCTTCATTTAAGCGTTTGCCGGCCACTGGCTCCGGCGTCTGGAGTCCCATTCGATGAGACGGTTCTTCCTGGTCCTGCTGATCGCCGCGCTGATCGGCGGCGGCGGGTACTACTGGTATGCCTTCCACAATGGCGGGGCAGACAGCCGAACCGCGGCGGATGGGGTGAAGAAGACACAGGCGCAGGCATCCGCCCGCACCGTGCCGGTGGTGACCCAAAAGGTCGCGGTGCAGGCGGTGCCGGAACAGATCGCCACCATCGGCAGCGTCCAGCCCATCGCCGCCATCGCCATCAAGGCCCGCGTCGACAGCGTGGTCGAGACGGTCGACTTCACCGAGGGGCAGGAGGTGAAGGCCGGCGACACGCTGTTCACGCTCGACAGCCGGTCGCTCGATGCCCAGCTGCGTCAGGCCCAGGCCAATCTGGAACGCGACCGCGCCAATCTGGACAAGGCCAAGGGCGACGTGAAGCGCTATGGCGAGCTGGTCCGCACCAGCGCCATCTCCCGCACCACCTACGACGCCGCCGTCGCCACCGCCGACGCGCTGGAAGGCACGGTGAAGGCCGACCTCGCGGCGATCGAGGCGGCGAAGGTGTCGCTCAGCTTCACCCGCATCATCGCGCCGATGGACGCCCGCACCGGCACCATCACCGCCAAGGTCGGCACCATGGTGCGCGCCGCCGACGCCAACCCGCTGGTCACCCTGACCCAACTGCGCCCGATCAACGTTTCCTTTAACGTCCCGGAAAAGCATCTTCCGGCGATCCGCGCCGCGATGGCCGCTGGCTCGCTTCCGGTCACCGCCAGCATCGCCGGCGGGCATGGAGAGAAGGCCGAGGGCAAGCTGTCCTTCATCGACAGCCAGGTCGATCAGCAGACCGGCACCATCCTGGTGAAGGGCGAGTTCCCGAACACCGACACCCGGCTGTGGCCGGGCCAGTTCGTCGACACCGTCCTGACCCTGCGGGTCGAGCAGGACGCGCTGACCATCCCCGATCTGGCGGTGCAGACCGGCCAGAAGGGCCGCTTCGTCTATGTCGTCAAGCCCGACGAGACGGCGGAGGTCCGCCCGGTCACCATCGAGCGCAGCCACGGTGGCCTCAGCATCGTCGCCTCCGGCCTGCAGGCCGGGGAGCGGGTGGTGGTCGACGGCCAATCGCGCCTGTTCCCCGGCGCCAGGATCAGCGAGCGCGCCGGCAAGCCGGCCGCGCCCCCGCCCGGCGAGACCGCCGAGGGCGGCCGGCGGCAGGGCTCCGCGGCCAAGGGATCCGCTGTCGAGGAGACCGCCGGCACCCGGACGCAGTCTGGCGGGGGTGCGACGTGAACCTCTCCGAGCTTTGCATCCGCCGTCCGGTGATGACCATTCTCCTGACGGCGGCCCTGGTGCTGAGCGGTCTGGCGGCCTACCGCCAACTGCCCACCGCGGCGCTGCCGCGGGTGGATTTCCCGGTCATCAGCGTCAGCGCCAGTCTGCCGGGCGCCGCGCCGGAGACGATGGCGGCGTCGATCGCCAGTCCGCTGGAACGCGAATTCTCCACCATCGCCGGCATCGACACCATCACGTCCAACAGCACGCTTGGCAGCACCAGCATCACCATCCAGTTCGTGCTGGAACGCGACATCGACGCGGCGGCGGCCGACGTGCAGGCGGCCATCGCCCGCACCCAGCGCCGGCTGCCGGCGGAGATGACGACCCCGCCCAGCTACCGCAAGGTCAACCCGGCCGACCAGCCGATCCTGTTCCTGTCGCTGAACTCGCCGACCCTGCCGCTGGCGCGACTGAACGACATTGCCGAGACGCTGATCCAGCCCAAGGTCGCAACTCTTCCGGGCGTGGCCCAGGTGCAGATCTACGGCTCGCAGAAATACGCGGTGCGGGTTCAGGTCAACCCCAACGCGCTGGCCCTGCGCGGCATCGGCATCGACGAGCTGCAGAAGGCGCTGGCCGCCGCCAACGCCAATACCCCCGTCGGCACCCTGACCGGCCAGCAGCAGCAGCTGGTGATCGCCGCCAACCCGCAGCTTCCCGATGCCGACGCCTTCCGCCAGCTGATCGTTGCCTATCGCAACAGCGCGCCTGTGCGGCTGGGCGACGTGGCCAAGGTGCTGGACAGCGTCGAGAACGACCGCACCGCCAGCTGGCTGAACGGCACCCGCAGCATCATGCTGGCGGTCCAGCGCCAGCCCGACGCCAACACGGTCGACGTGGTGGACCGCGTGCGCGAGCTGGTGCCGGTGTTCCAGGCCCAGCTTCCGGCCGCCGCCGCCATCCAGGTGGTCAACGACCGCTCGCAATCGATCCGCCAGGCGGTGGAGGACGTGCAGTTCACGCTGGCCCTCACCATCGTGCTGGTCGTTCTGGTGATCTTCCTGTTCCTGCGCCGGCTGTCGGCGACGCTGATCCCGGCGCTGGCCGTGCCGATCTCGCTGATCGCGACGGCGGGCGGCATGCATCTGCTGGGCTTTTCCGTCGACAACATCTCGCTGATGGCGCTGACGCTGGCGGTCGGACTCGTGGTGGACGACGCCATCGTCATGATGGAGAACATCGTCCGCTACGTCGAAGAGGGGATGAAGCCGTTCGAGGCGGCGATCAAGGGCTCGCGCGAGATCGGCTTCACCATCCTGTCGATCACGCTGTCGCTGGTCGCGGTCTTCATCCCGATCCTGCTGATGGGCGGCGTGGTCGGGCGGCTGTTCCACGAATTCGCCCTGGTCGTGACGATGGCGATCGCAGCCTCGGCCTTCGTGTCGCTGACGCTGACGCCGATGATGTGCTCGCGCTTCCTCACCCACGCCCATGACCAGAAGGAGAACTGGTTCGGCCGCATGCTGGAGGGGGGATTCTCCGCTCTGCTGAACGGCTATGGCCGCACGCTGCGCTGGACCCTGCGCCACCGGCCGCTGATGGGGCTGGTGATGATCGGCACCATCATCGGCACCGTCCTGCTCTATCAGGCGATCCCCAAGGGCTTCTTCCCGACCGAGGACATCGGCCAGATCTTCGTGACGACGGAGGCGCGGGCCGACATCGCCTTCCCGGCGATGGCGGAACGGCAGCAGCAGGTCGCCGCCATCGTCAAGGCCAACCCGGCGGTGGTGGACGTCATCTCCTCCGTCGGGACCGGCGGCAACACCGGCAACATGGGCCGTATGTTCATCACCCTGAAGCCGCGCGACGAGCGTCCTTCGGCGACCGAGGTGATCCAGCAGCTTCGCCGTCAGGTCGCCGGCATCCCCGGCATGGCGGTCTACATGCAGCCGGTGCAGAACCTGCGCATTGGCGGCCGTTCGTCCAAGAGCCTGTACCAATACACCATCCAGGGCCTGGATCTGGACGAGCTGTACCAGTGGTCCGACCGTCTGGAGCAGGCGCTGCGCGGCATCCCGATCCTGCAGGATGTGACCAGCGACCTGCAGCTCAACAACCCGCAGGCCTATGTCCACATCGACCGTGAGAAGGCGGCGACGCTGGGCATCGGCGTCGATCAGGTGCGCTCCACCCTCTACAGCGCCTTCGGCCAGCGGCAAGTCTCGACCATCTACACCCCCAGCAACGACTATCAGGTGCTGATCGAGCTGGAGCCGAAATACCAGGGCGACGACAGTTCGCTGTCGCGCATCTATGTCCGCTCCGCCACCAGCGGCAAGCTGGTGCCGCTCGACGCCTTCGCGCGGGTGGAGCGCACGGCAGGCCCGCTGGCGGTGGCGCACCAGGGGCAGCTTCCCGCCGTCACCCTGTCCTTCAACCTGGCCCCCGGCGCCTCGCTGGGCCAGGCGGTCGACCTGATCCGCGGAGCGGAGCGCGAGATGGGGCTGCCCGCCACCATCACCACCGGCTTTGCCGGCACCGCGCAGGTGTTTCAGGATGCCCAGTCGGGGCAGGCCCTGCTGCTGGCGGCGGCGGTGCTGGTGATCTACATCGTGCTGGGCGTGCTGTACGAGAGCTTCATCCACCCGCTGACCATCCTGTCCGGCCTGCCCTCGGCGGCCATCGGGGCGCTGGCGACGCTGATCCTGTTCGACACCGAACTCAGCGTCATCGCCATCATCGGCATCCTGATGCTGATCGGCATCGTGAAGAAGAACGCGATCATGATGATCGACTTCGCGGTGGAGGCGCGGCGCAACGGCATGGCGGCGCGCGACGCCATCGAGCAGGCCTGCCTGCGGCGCTTCCGCCCGATCATGATGACCACCATGGCGGCGATCATGGGTACCCTGCCCATCGCCATCGCCCACGGTGCCGCCGCCGAACTGCGCCAGCCTCTGGGGCTCGCGGTGGTCGGCGGGCTGTGCGTGTCGCAGGTGCTGACGCTCTACATCACGCCGTCGCTCTACCTCTACATGGAGGATTTCGGCCACTTCGTCGGCACCCTGTTCCGCGGCCGCAAGGCGGACGTGCCTCACGGCCCGATGCCGGCCAGCGGCGACGATTGAGGCGGCAACAGGGGGAAGCTTAAACCGCGATCTGCGTGACCATCGGCGTGTTCACCCCGGCGTCAGCGCGGCGGTAGGCGTCGATGGCCTCCGACCAGGGTTCGATGGTCAGGCCGCTGCCCATGGCTTCCTGATGGATGCTCTGCGCGACATAGCCGGCGTTCGGAAGGGCATTCAGCGGCACGGGCCCGCCATTGACCGGACCGGCGTCTTCCGCCGCACCGCCGATGGTAAATCCGCCGGCCGAGCCGCGAGTGGACTTCGCCCGCGTCGCCGTCGAGTCGGCATCGGCACGCCCGCTGCTCTGCAGGGCGTCGCCGGTCGCCTCGGTGCCGTCCTTGCCGCGCTTGCGTTCCTCCTCGCCCGGGATGCGGCGGATAGGCTGCACCGCCGCGGCGTCGCTCGCCAGCATCTGACGCAGCTTCGCGAGGCCCGCGTTGGGCGACGCGCCGGTCGGTGCGGGAAGGGCGGCCAGTCCGGACAAGGGGCGGTTACCTCAGAACTGCCAGTGGAACATGGGGTAAGCGCAGCATCGTTGATGCAGTATCGCTCATCCGGCGATCTTGCACAAACCACCTGCGTTTCGAAACAGGGTAGTGCGGCAATGGTTCCGAAATACTTAAAATGCCTCACAAATGTCTCCGGATTGCGACTCCATGGCGCAGAGGATAACTCGGCAGGAGAGAGTGGGGCTGTTACAGTAGCCCGTTCGATAGCGGACCAGCAAAACGATGGATGGCGCGCAGACCTTGCCGGCCCAGATTCCCGACCTCCCGACGACCGGCCCCCTTCCGGGTGACGGACCTGGGCCGGAGCCGGCGACCGGCGACGATCTCGCCGCGCTGGCTCTGGAGCAGATGGACCAGGGCGTGATGCTGGTCGATGCCGACCTGACGGTGCGCGTCATCAACAGCCGGCTTTACGAGATGTTCGAGGTGCCGCGCGGCTACATGCCCGGCGCCGACTATGCCCGCATCGTCCACTACCTCGCCCACCGCGGCGAATACGGCCCCGGCGACCCCGAGGCCACTGCCGCCCGGCATCTGGACCGTGCGCGCCGCGCCGACCCGCCCCTGTACGAGCACCGCCGCCCCAATGGCCGGGTGCTGGAGGTGCGGACCCGCCCGACCTCCGGTGGTGGCTTCGTCCGCACCTACTCCGACGTGACCGAGCGGCGGCGGGCGGAGGACGAGCTTGCCACCCAGCGCCACCTGCTGCGCCTGACGCTGGAGAATGTGGGGCAGGGCATCGTCCTGCTCGACCGCGACCTGCATTACATCGCCTGGAACAGCAACGCGCTGGACATACTCGGCGTGTCGGAGGAGGTGATGCGCGCCAACCCGGCGCTGCCCGACGTGGTGCGGCACCAGATCGCCAGCGGCATGGTCGACCTGCCCTCCGGCGCCCCCGACTTCGGCGAAGACCTCGACGCCAAGACCGTTTATCTGATGGACCGCATCGGCCGGCCGGAGCGGGAGTTCGTCTATGCCCGGCCCCAGGGCGACGGCCGCTTCATCGAGGTGCGGGTGGTGCCGCTCCCGGACGGCGGGCAGGTGCGGACCTTCACCGACATCACCGACCGCCTGATCGCCGACGAGGCGCTGCGCCAGAGCCGCGAGATCCTGACCGGGGTGATCGACGCCATTCCGGCGCTGATCGACGTGAAGGACCGCGACGGCACGGTGCGCCTGACCAACCGCTACTACCGCGAGACCTATGGTCCCGCCGCCGCCCCGCCGCCCGGCCCATCCACGGACCGCGCCATCGCTCTCGACCGGCTGGTGGTGGACAGCAGCCAGGGCGTCCCCTTCCACGAGGACCGCGCCCCCGACGGCGACGGCGCGATGCGCGACTGGCTGACCACCAAGATGCCGCTGACCGACGATGACGGCGAGGTCACCCACATCGTCACCGTGGCGCTGGACATCACCGCGAGAAAGCGGGCGGAGGCCGAACTGCGCGACGCCCAGGCCAGCCTGATCCAGGCGGAGAAGCTGTCCTCGCTGGCCCAACTGGTCGCCGGCGTGGCGCATGAGGTGAACACCCCCATCGGCGTCACCCTGACCGCGATCTCCCATCTGGCGGAGGAGGTCGGCCGCATCCGCACCTTGTTCGAGGAGAACCGCATCCGTCGCAGCGATTTTCAGGAATTCCTGGACGTCGCGTGGGAATCGACGCGGATGATCCTGTCGAACGTGGAGCGCGCCACCGGCCTGATCCAGAGCTTCAAGCAGGTCGCCTCCGACCAGGCCAGCGGCGAGCGCCGCGCCTTCGACCTCGCCGCGTATGTCGACGAAGTGCTGCTGAGCCTGCGCCCCCGCCTGCGCCGCACCCGCGTGACGGTTGAGTTGGACATTCCCACCGGCCTGATCGTCGACGGCTATCCCGGCTCCTTCGCGCAGGTGCTGTCGAACCTCATCATCAACGCCCTGGTCCACGCCTTTGACGAGGGCGAGCCCGGCCGCATCCTGCTGTCCGCCCGCGAGCAGCCGCCCGGCTGGATCGAGATGCACTACGCCGACGACGGCAAGGGCATCCCCGCCGACATCCGCTCCCGCATCTTCGACCCCTTCTTCACCACCAAGCGTGGCTTGGGCGCCAGTGGCCTGGGCCTCAGCATCTGCGCAAACATCATGACCGGCACGATGCGTGGCAGCATCGCGCTGGAGGATGGCGAGGGGAAGGGCGCGCGCTTTGTGCTGCGGTTTCCGGTGGGGTAGGGGCCACCGTGCCCAGGACCGTGCCTGGGGTGAATCGACCCAGGGTTAATCGACGAGGATTGACCGTTCCCTTGCGAATTCGCAATGCCACCCGCTCACCATCCCATTAGCCTGTACTCATATTCCCTATCAAAGCCGCGCATCGCGGCACCGGAATGGAGCACATGCCATGGCGACCCACACCGACTTGAACGCCCCGATCTATGAGCACTTCAACCCCGCCATCTTCCTGATTGGGCTGCTGGCTGCGGCGTTGATGCTGCTGATCCTGCCGATCGGCTTCATCTTTCACCCGAGCATCATCCTCTATGCGGCCCTGCTCGGCACCACGCTGTTCTTCGTTGCCATTTGGAAGATGACCGCCGGATCCAAACGGACCTGACCCAAACAGAACGGACAGGGTCCAAGCTCCAAGGAAGCGAGAGGTACTCAGCGCGTGAACGTTTCTTCCTGATCGGTGTAGCCGGCCGAGCGGTTGTGAGTTGCGGAACCCGGCCGGATGCGGTGGTAGGTGCAATTGGTGATTGCCGGACGCGCACTAACTCCGGTGCAGCAATCATCGGACATTGGCCATGCTTCAGCAACCCACAAGGAAGGCGTGGTCATGGGAGGGGTGTCTGCAAGAGAAAATGGTTTCTCCCAGTCCGGACGGAACCTGACGGGAGGAAACGGTCGCGACCTGCTGTTCGGCGGGGCAGGTGACGATACAATCAGCGGCAACGGTGGCAACGACTACATGGAGGGCGGAGCGGGCCGCGACCGTTTCGTCCTCAGTCCCGGCGATGGTTGGGACTGCATCGGTGATTTCCGGCCCGGAAGCGGCGGCGACGTGCTGGACCTCGGCAACTGGAAGGCGATAGGCGGCCTTTCCAAACTCCTTGCCTCGTCCCACCAGGACAGCGATGGGCTCGTCCTTGAGTTCAGCGCGACTGATTCGGTCAAGCTGATGGGCGTGACCGCCGGCATGCTGACCGCCGACAACGTGCTGTTCGCCGGTGCCGCCGGGCGGCAGATCGCGGGCGGTGCCGCGCGTGACCTGCTGTTCGGCGGCGCGGGTGACGACACCATCACCGGCAATGGCGGCAACGACTATATGGAAGGCCGCGCCGGCCGCGACCGCTTCGTCCTCAATCCCGGCGACGGTTGGGACTGCATCGGTGATTTCCAGGCCGGAAGCGGCGGCGACGTGCTGGACCTGCGCGGCTGGAACGGCATTGGCGGCTTCGGGAAGCTGCTTGCCGGATCGCATCAGGATGCCGACGGGCTGGTGCTGACCTTCGGGCCGAACGACAGCGTCAAGCTGATGGGCGTCACCCGCAACATGTTGACCGCGGAGAATTTTCTGCTCGGCAGCGATGTACCGGCCAAGACAACCGCCGTGTTCGTGGCCAGCGACGCGCAGCATGGCAGTGAGCTTTGGGGAAGCGACGGCACCAACGCTTTCCTGCTGCGCGACATTGCCTCCGGCACCGCCGACTCCGGCATCATCGGGCCGGTGAGCGCCGGCGGGCGGGCCTTCTTCACCGCCGATGACGGAGTCCATGGCCGTGAACTGTGGGTCAGCGACGGGACGGCGGCCGGCACCCGCATGGTGTCCGACATCGTGCCGGGCAGTGGCGGATCCAACCCGCTGGCGCTGACCGCCTTCGGCGACCGCCTGCTGTTCCAGGCCAATGATGGCGTGCACGGCACCGAACTCTGGGTGAGCGACGGTACGGCGGCCGGAACCCGTCTGCTGAAGGACATCGACGCCGGCGCCGCATCCTCCAACCCCGGCTCCTTCACACAGGTCGGCGACGACGTCTATTTCTCCGCCCGCGACGCGGAGCATGGCGCTGCCCTGTGGAAGACCGACGGGACGACGGCCGGCACGATGATGGTCAAGGACTTCCTGCCTGGAAACCAGGACCCGCCGGTGATGGCGATCATCCAGCCGTCGCACCTGACCGCGGCGGAGGATCGGCTGTACCTGACCGCCTGGGACGGCACTGGCGGCTTCACCCAGTTGTGGGTGACGGACGGGACCGAGGCGGGAACGACCAAACTGCGCGACGACCTGACCGATCTGCCGCAATTCGGCATCGACCTCCACATGGGCGCCGTCGGCACGCAGCTTTACTTCAACAACGTCGTCGATCTCTGGACCAGCGACGGCACGGTGGAAGGGACTCGGCGGGTCCGGCAGAATTTCCCCGACACCTACGCCGCCCCCCAGGGTTTCACTGCAGCTGGCGACACGCTGTACTACGTCAATTACGACCGCCATTCCGGCTACGAGCTGATGGCGACCGACGACAGCGGCGCGAGCGGGCTCTTCCTCGGCGACCTCAACCCCGGGACGGCCAGCAGCAGGCCCCATGATTTGACGGCCATCGGCGATACGATGTACTTCGCCGCGGATGACGGCACCACCACCACCCTGTGGCAGAGCGGCGGCCACAGCTGGGACACCCGCAAGGTCGTCGATGCCGGTGGCAACGACAGCTGGTCCTCCGTCACCAACCTCAGTGCGGTGGGCGGCGACCTCTATTTCAGCGCCAAGGACCAGTCGCAGGTCGATGCCATATTCCACCTCGACACCGGCAGCGGCGAAGTGACCCGGCTTGCCGGCTCCTACGGGCTGCCCCCGGGCGGGTCGGCCGTGGTGGCGGTGTAGTAGTTTTCGGAGCCATGCCGCAAAAGAAGGCGCCCTCCCCAGCTTCACCGGGGAGGGCGCCTTCGCCTCACATTACCTCACTGAACCACCCGAACCGTCTCACTCCGCCGCCAGCGGCTGCGGGGCGGCGACCGGGGCGCGGAACGTCTCCAGCAGCTTGGCTTCCTTCGCCTTCGCCGCCGCCACGTTGCGGGCCTTCACCGGGCCGTAGCCGCGCATCTCCATCGGCAGCGAGGCGATCTCCACCGCCAGAGCCAGCTTTTCGCGGGTCAGGCCGTTCAGCAGCTCGCCCACAACCGCCTCGTAATCGGCGATCAGTTGGCGTTCCTGCCGACGCTCGGCGGTGCGGCCGAACGGGTCCAGCCGGGTGCCGCGCAGGCGCTTGCCCTTGGCCAGCAGGCGCAGGGCATGCAGCATCCACGGGCCGAAGGTCTTCTTCTTCGGCTCGCCGCCCTCTTCGGCGGTCTCGCCCATCACCGGCGGCGCCATGTGGAAGGTCAGCTTCCAGTCGCCTTCGAACATGCGCTGCACATTTTCGACGAAGCCGCTGTCGGTGTAGAGGCGCGCCACCTCATACTCGTCCTTGTAGGCCATCAGCTTGAAGTGGGCGCGGGCGACCGCCTCGGTCAGCGCGGTGGAGCCGGGGACCTTCTGCTGTTCCGTCCGGCGGGTCCAGTCGATCAGCGCGTGGAAGCGCGCGGCATAGGCGGCGTCCTGGTAATCGACCAGGAAGCGGTGGCGACGGTCGATCACCTCCTCCAGGCTGCCGGACTGGCGGCGCTGGTCGAGCAGCAGCGATTGCGCGGCCTGCACCACCTCCTCCTGAGGCTTGGCGGCGGCCTCGACCGACGCCAGATCGACGGCGGCGCGGCGGCCCCACTGGAAGGCGTCGAGGTTCAGCTTCACCGATACGCCGTTCAGCTCGATCGCCTTCACGATCGACTCCTCGGTCAGCGGGATCAACCCCTTCTGCCACGCATAGCCCATCAGGAACGGGTTGGCGTAGATGCTGTCGCCCAAGAGAGCGGTGGCCAGCTTCGTCGCGTCGAAGGCGTCGACATTGGCGTCGCCGCCGCAGGCCTTGCGGATGTCGCTGACCAGATCGCGCACCGGGATCACCATGTCCGGCTTCTTGATGAAGTCGGCGGTGATGCTGTCATGGGTGTTGATGACGGCGCGGGTGCGGCCGGCGGTCATCTTCGACAGGCCGTCGCCGGCCGCCGCGACGATCAGGTCGCAGCCCAGCACCGCGTCGGCGCCGCCGGCGGCGATGCGGACGGAGTGGATGTCCTCCGGCGTGTTGGCGATGCGGATGTGGCTGGTGACGGCGCCGCCCTTCTGGGCGAGGCCGGTCATGTCGAGCACGCCGACGCCCTTGCCCTCGATGTGGGCGGCCATGCCCAGCAGCGCACCGATGGTGACGACGCCGGTGCCGCCGACGCCGGTGACATACAGGTTCCAGGTCTTGTCGAAAGCCGGGATGGCGGGGGCGGGCAGGGGAGTGGCGTCGGCCGACTTTGCGGCGGCCGGCTTCGGCTTGCGCAGCTGCCCGCCTTCCACGGTCACGAAGCTGGGGCAGAAGCCCTTGGTGCAGGAATAGTCCTTGTTGCAGCTGGACTGGTCGATCTGGCGCTTGCGGCCGAACTCGGTCTCCTGCGGGATCACCGACACGCAGGACGACTTGGCGGAGCAGTCGCCGCAGCCTTCGCAGACCAGCTCGTTGATGACGACGCGCTTGGCCGGGTCCACCATCTTGCCGCGCTTGCGGCGGCGGCGTTTCTCGGTGGCGCAGGTCTGGTCATAGATCAGGACGCTGACGCCGGGGACCTCGCGCATTTCCTTCTGCACGCGGTCGAGGTCATCGCGGTGCTCGACGTTGCTGTACTGCGGCAGGCCGTTGTTGATGCCGTACTTCTCCGGCTCGTCGGAGACGACGGTGATGCGCTGCACGCCCTCCGCCCGCAGGACGTTGGCGATGGACTGCACGGTCAGCGTGCCGTCGAAGGGCTGGCCGCCGGTCATGGCGACCGCGTCGTTGAACAGGATCTTGTAGGTGATGTTCACCTTGGCGGCGATGGCCTGACGGATCGCCAGGATGCCGGAATGGAAATAGGTGCCGTCGCCCAGGTTGGCGAAGATGTGCTTTTCGTCGGTGAAGGCGGCCTGACCGACCCACGGCACGCCTTCGCCGCCCATCTGGGTGAAGGTGTCGGTCGAGCGGTCCAGCCACGTCGCCATGTAATGGCAGCCGATGCCGCCCAGCGCCCGGCTTCCCTCCGGCACGACGGTGGAGGTGTTGTGCGGGCAGCCGGAGCAGAAAGTCGGCTTGCGCACCACGCGCGCCACATGGGCCTTCTGCTTCTCCTGCGCGTCGAGGAAGGCGATGCGGCGGACGAGGTTCTCGTTGTCGATGAATCGCTGCAGGCGGCGGCCGATCACCACGGCGATCTGTGCCGGCGTCAGCTCGCCGGCGCTCGGCAGGATCCACTCGCCCTGTTCGTCGAACTTGCCGACCACCTTCGGGCGGACGTCGGGGTTCCAGTTGTACAGCTGTTCCTTCAGCTGGTTCTCGATGACCGCGCGCTTCTCCTCGACCACGACGATCTCTTCCAGACCCTCGGCGAAGTGGCGGATGCCGTCACGCTCCAGCGGCCAGGGCATGCCGACCTTGTAGACGGTGATGCCCCAATCGGCCGCCATCTCCTCGGTGATGCCCAGCTCGTCGAAGGCCTGACGGACGTCGAGATAGCTCTTGCCGGCGGTGACGATGCCGAAGCGCGGGCGCGGGCTTTCCATCACCACCCGGTCCAGCTTGTTGGCACGCGCGAACGCCAGGGCGGCGTACAGCTTGTGCTTCATCAGCCGGTGTTCCTGTTCCAGCGGCGGATCGGGCCAGCGGATGTTCAGGCCGCCCGGCGGCATCGGGAAGTCGGCGGGGATGATCGGCGACACGCGGTGCGGGTCGATATAGACCGACGCCGAGGTGTCCACCGTCTCCGCGATCGTCTTCATGGCGATCCAGCAGCCGGAAAAGCGGCTCATCTGCCAGCCGATCAGGCCGTAATCCAGGATCTCCTGCACCCCCGACGGGTTCAGCACCGGGATCATGGCGTGCATGTAGGCGTGTTCGGACTGGTGCGGGAAGGTGGAGGATTTGCAGTTGTGGTCGTCGCCGGTCAGCACCAGCACGCCGCCATTCTTGGAGGTGCCGGCCGCGTTGGCATGCTTGAACACGTCGCCGGAGCGGTCGACGCCGGGGCCCTTGCCGTACCACATGGCGAAGACGCCGTCATACTTGGCGCCCTTGAACATGCCGACCTGCTGGCTGCCCCAGACGGCGGTGGCGCCAAGCTCCTCGTTCACGCCGGGCTGGAACTGGATGTGGTTCTTTTCCAGGAACTTGCGGGCGTTCCACAGATTCTGGTCGAAGCCGCCCAGCGGCGAGCCGCGATAGCCGGAAATGAAGCAGCCGGTGTTCAGCCCGGCGGCGAGATCGCGCTGGCGCTGCATCATCGGCAGGCGCACCAGCGCCTGGGTGCCGGTGAGATACACACGCCCCTCTTCGAGCGCGTACTTGTCTTCGAGTGAGACAGTTGCGAGCGCCATTCTTCATTTCCTCCCATCGGTCGGCAGCCTGGCAAACTCCTGGACGGAGTGCTGGGGCGTCGATTTGTTCGCTGGGCAAAAAGGTAATGAAGGCTGTCTTATATCGCAACGCCTGCGACCGGCCGGATCGCAAAAAGCAAGGATCGGCCGGCAACCGGCGGTCTTCCGTAACGGAGCGTATGGAATGCCCTGCCTTGCGGAAATTCCCGCTCCGCTTCCTTCTCGCCCAGAGCCCATCCAAGCGATATGGGGACGGACTCAGCGGCCGGTGAGGGGGGACTTGCCCGGAGGTGTCGGGCTGCCGCCTTCGGGCCAGCTGCCGAAGTCGCCGTGGCCGCGGGCGGCAAGGGTGCGGACGCTGGCGCGCAGCGTGCGGATCAGGCACAGCGCCACCGCCATCGACTGGGTGCCGCCGTCCGACCCCACCAGCCAGCGCAAGGCGGCGGCATGGGCCTGCAGGGCATCGATATAGCCTTCGACATCCGGCTCCACCCAGGTGACGCAGGTGGACAGCGATGCGACGATGGAGGACGCCGCGGAATCGCCGACGGCGGCGATCTGCAGGTCGGACAGCGAATGGCGCAGCCGGCTGCCGATCGGGTCCGGCCGGTCGATGGCCGCCTCCAGCTTGTCGAGCGCCAGCAGCAGCCGCACCCGCTTCGGATCGTCGCTGCGTATGGTGGCGGCACCGCGGTCCGCCGGCGTCACGGATGCGGGAACGGATGCCGGCGGCAGGGGAGGCGGCAACTGCGCCGCGTCACCGGTCAGCGGGCGCGGAGCCGTCGGTCGGGGGGAGGGCAGGCCGGCGGGGAAGATGCCGCCCCGGTCGGCCGGGCGTGCGGGGTCCGGGCGGCTTTCGCTACGGGTCGCCGTTCCGTCGCTGGCCCCACCGTTCGCCCCGCTGCCGGTCGTACGAGGCGTTCCGTCGCGGCGGTTCAGCACCGCGTCGATGCGCCGGGCCAGCGTGGCGGCCGGCACCGGCTTGGCCAGGACGGAATCGGCGCCGGCATCCCAGGCGCTGCGCACGGTGGCGAGGTCGGCGTTGGCGGTCAGCACGATGATCGGCATGTTGGGCCGCAGGCTGCCCGGCGACTGGCGGATCCATTGAATCAGCTGCCCGCCGCCCACCGGCTCCATCACCCAGTCGGTCACCATCAGGTCGAACACCTCTCGCCGCAGGGCGTCCTTGGCCTCCTGCCCGTTGGCGACCGCGGTGATCTGGCCGACGCCCCAAAGCCCCAGCATGTCCTTCAACGCCCGCTGCAGCAACGGATTGTCGTCGACAATCAGGATCTTGACGGGGGAGGCGGGTCGCTTCGTCATGGAGTGGTTCCGATGATGCGGCTGTGTCCGTCCCCATATCCGCCTCGCCCTGCTTCTTTTCATGGGAGGGGGACGGGTAAGCGACCAATGAGACGTCCCCTGCACCGTTGGGTGGACCGGGTTATCCCCTCAGCCGTTCGAAAGGGTAGCCGGCCGGCGTCGCCACCCCTTTCGGCGCGCAGCCATGGACGCGGTGCACATCAGAAAATCCTGATGGTGATGGACGCGCCGCCCCCATGCCCCTATGATTCCCACCATATCTCCTATGGGAAAGGGCGGTGCGATGGATGGCGGTTGCGGTGGCGGATCCTGCGGCGGCTCAGGCCGTCCGTCCGGCGGGCCGGACGACCTGAAGCACACGATGCGGATGGCGATGGTGGTGAACGGGCTTCTCGGCGCCCTGCTGCTCGCCGCCGCCAACGCGACGCAGGCGGTGTCGCTGTGGGCGGCGGCGCTGCTGGTGCTGAACCACGCCGCCGGCCATGCGGTGACCCTGGCCGGCACGGGGCGGCGACCCGACCTGCGCGCCCGGCTGTCGCTGCTGCAGGGGGTGGCGCTGGCCGTCGCCGCCGTGGCTCTGGTGGTGACTGCGGGGCGCAGCATCGCCGGCATGGCGATCCCCGACGTGCCGCTCGCCAGCCTTGCCCTTCTGCTGGCCATCGGCGTCACGGTGGCGACCGCAACCCTGCTGTTCGCCAACCGGCGCGGTACCCTGACCCTGCGGGCGATCTGGCTCTGCTCACGCAAGGATGTTCTGCCGCTTGCCGCCGGGTTGGTCGGTCTGGCGGCAAGCTGGCTTCTGCTGGACGGCGCGCCGGATGCGCTGGTCGGCGCCGGCGTGGCGGCGGTTCTGCTGGCGGGCGCCTGGGGGCTGCTGCGCGGCGGGATGGTGGGGGAGGGGAAGTCCGCGCCGCTGCGTTAGGCTCCCACCTTACCCCCGGCCCCCCTTACGACCGCTGCCGCAACCGCTCCAGCAGCCCCTTGGTGGCGAAGCCGTCCGGAATTTCCCCGATGGATGCCTGGAACCGCCGCACCGCGTTGCGCGTGTTCGCCCCGACGATGCCGTCGGCCGCGCCCGGCTCCATGCCCAGCGCCGCCAGACGCTGCTGCAGATCGATGCGCTCGTTGCGGCTCAGCGCCTGTTCCTCGCGCGGCCAGCTGCCGCGGATGCCGGGCTTGCCGGTCATGCGGTCGGCCAGCAGGGCGACGGCCAGCGAATAGCTGGTCGACGGGTTGTAGCGCATGATTGCGCGGAAATTGTCGCGCACCAGGAAGGCAGGCCCGCGATGCCCGGCCAGCACCAGGATCGCCGCCGAGCCGTCGCCGTCCAGCTCGCTGCCGTCCAGCGGACGCACGCCCAGATGGCGCCATTCCGACAGCGGCTTGGTGATGCTCAGTTCGGCCTGGTCGTAGGGGAAGCCGTCGGGCAGCCGCACCTCCTGCCCCCACGGTTCGCCCGGCCGCCAGCCGTTGGCGAGCACGAACTTGGCGGTGGAGGCCAGCACGTCGGGCATGCTGCCCCAGATGTCGCGATGGCCGTCGCCGTCCTCGTCCACCGCGTTGCGCAGGAAGACGGTCGGCATGAATTGGGTCTGGCCCATGGCGCCGGCCCACGAGCCGCTCATCCGTTCCGGCGCGATGTCGCCGGAGTCGAGGATGCGCAGGGCCGCCAGCAGTTCCGAGCGGAAATAGGCGGCGCGGCGGCCCTCGAATGCCAGCGTCGTCAGCGCGTCGATGACCGAGAAGTTGCCGGTGGACTTGCCGAAATCGGATTCCACCCCCCAGAAGGCGACCAGGATCTCTCCCGGCACGCCGCTGCGGCGGGTGATGCGGGAAAGCAACGCCGCATGCTCCTGCAGCTTTTGCCGGCCGTCCTGGACGCGCTTTTCATTCACGGCGCTGTCCAAATACTGCCACACTTGGCGGGTGAACTCGGGCTGCGCCGAATCCAGCTCCACCACGCGGTCGGACAGCTTCACCCGCTGGAAGGCGCGGTCGAAGGTCTGCGGGCGGATGCCCTGGCCCAGCGCCTCGGCACGCAACGCCGCCAGCCATTCGGCGAAGGAGACGGACTGCTGCGCTGTCTGGGCCGGCGTGGCGGCAGCCGCGATGCCGGTCGTCGCGGCGCCGGAGGCGACCGGGGCGGTGGCCCCGGTGCTCTGGCAGCCGGCCATCAGCAGGGTGGCGAGAAGGAGGCGGGCGGGATGACGGAACGGGACTCGCATGCGCTCGACCGTGATCGGAGGGGGAACCGGGGCGTGACCCTAAGGCCCCCGACCGCAAGGCTCAACCGACAAATGGCCGCCGTCGGGGAGGAACCCCCGATTGCGGCGCCGACACGCTTGCAGGGCCGGCCGACCGGTCCATATCAAAATCCAACGCAACGCTTTCGCAACCCCCGTCCGGCGGGTGTCCGCCCTTCGGCGCCGACCCCGGCAAGAGCGGTCCCCGACGGGGCTGCCGGGACGGGAACAAAAGCCGGAACTCCGCCTTCCTCAATCGCGTTGATCTGGAGGCGCTGCGATCCGGAAACCGCATCGATCGGGTGCCGCTTCGACGAAGAGGCCGCCTCCTGCCACGGAACGCCAAGGGTGCCGACGCCATGAAAATCGTGATCTTCGGCTTGACCAACGGGTATCGCCAGGATGGCGGGCACAGATCGCGCTGGCATGCGCTGATCCAGGCGCTGGCGATCCGCGGCCATCGCGTCGTCGCGGTCGAACGTGGCGGCCCGGATGCGCCGACGCCCTGGACGATCCCCGGCGGCGACGTGCTGTCCTACGGCGCCTGGGACGATGTCGCGGTGGAGGCGGCGGCGCAGGCCGACGACGCCGGGGTGGCACTGGTGGTGGCGCAGGGGCCGGACGCCCGCCTTGCCGCCGACCTCGTCCGCCACTCCAAGGCGCCGCGCCGCGTGCTCTACGATCCCGAAGCGGCGGTCAGCCTGACCGCGCTGGAGGCGGGGGAGAGTGTGGCCCATCTGCCTGCCGACGGGCTGGGCGGCTTCGACATGGTGCTCGCCTCCTGCGGCGGGCCGGCGCTGGACCGCTACCGCGCCAAGGCGGGGGCGGAGTCGGTGGCCCCGCTCTATCCCTGGATCGTGCCGGAGGCGGACAAGCCCGGCGACTTCAAGCGGGAGTATCTGGGCGACCTCTGCTGCATCGTCGGCGGGCCGGACGGCATCCGCGAGGGGCTGGACAACTTCTTCATCAACCCCGCCCAGCGGCTGACCCGCCGTCGATTCGTTCTGGTCGGCGCCGACCTGCCGGACGGCGTGCCGCGCGCCTCCAACATCCTGACCTTCCCCGACCTCGACCCGGCGCAGCATGCCGACGTGCTCGCTTCGGCCAGCCTCGCCCTGACGCTGGCCCGTGACGACGAGCGCAAGATCGGCTGGTGCCCGTCCGACCGGCTGTTCCTGGCCGCCGCCTGCGGCTCGGCCATCGTCGCCGACCAGTGGGAGGGGCTGGACAGCTTCTTCGAGCCCGGCCGCGAGATTCTGGTGGCGGCCCAGACCGACGACGTCACCACCGCGATGATGCTGCCGCGCAACCACCTGACCGACCTCGGCCGCCGGGCGCGCAAGCGGGTGCTGGCCGAACACAGCGCCGAACGCCGCGTGCAGGAACTGCGCGGCATCCTCGACCTGAAGGGCGGCGGCGACGACTGACGGCGTCATGCTCAACGGGAGTGCACAAGAGCGGGGAGCGGGCTATGGTCCGCTCCCCGTTTCGTTTGCCCCAAATCAGGGAGCCTGCCGCCGATGCCGACCGTCACCATCCGCCCCGCCGTCGAGGAGGATTGCGCCACCATCCTGCGTTTCGTCCGCGAACTGGCGGAGTTCGAGCGCGAATCCGATGCGGTCAAGGCGACCGAGGAGGATTTCCGCCGCGACGGTTGGGGGCCGCATCCGGTGTTCGAGGCGCTGATCGCCGAGTTGGACGGCGCGCCGGTCGGCTTCGCCCTGACCTTCCGCAACTTCTCCACCTGGGAAGGGCGGCCCGGCCTGTATGTCGAGGATCTCTACGTCACGCCGGACGCGCGGCGCTACGGCGTCGGCCGCAAACTGCTGGCCGCGGTGGCGCAGCGCGCGGTGGAGCGCGGCTACCGTCGTGTCGATCTGAGTGTCCTGGATTGGAACCCGGCGCGCGGCTTCTACGACCGGATCGGGTTCGGCCAGATGAAGGAATGGCTTCCCTACCGCCTGACCGGCGAAGCGCTGGCCAATCTCGCGGCCGAGGGTTTGGCCGGGGAGAAATAAGGCGTGGGATCACACGGCGCGGTTCAACGCGGCCGCGCCGATGATCTCGGCATAGTCGGCGCGTTCGGTGCGCAGATTGGCCAGAAGATCGACCAGACTATCGCGAACGAAAGCGTCATCCTGTTCGACGATGGTGTCTTGGGTCAATCGAATGAATTGATCGAGAAGCGCGATATGGGCCGCAGAGGACGCGTTGATCTTCTTGGTGTTGACGGCGCCGATCATGTAAATCTCCCTTGGCCTGAGCGTTCCCGATGACCCAATAAGGCCACCGGGCCAGTTAAAGACTTCCTAACGGGACTATGCGGCAGGTGGTATCTTCGGGGGTACTTCTGATCTATGGTCGCGTTGCCTATGATCACTCCGAAGGGTTACCCCGAACGTCTTGGGCGACGCTCGATACTCTGCTGCACTGGGTCACTGTCGGATGTCCCGGCGGGTGCCATGCACTATGACAACACGCACCGCTATGTCAGGTTGCTCAGAGCGCCTGAGGGAATTGGGGGGAGGGACTACCAAAGGGTGTGGTCCCGTCAACCCCGTTTGAGATCATGACCTCCCTGGAAATGCCCGCGGCTCGACGTATCAGGCGGCGCGGCGGGCGGTCATGCGGTCGCGGGCATCGGCGCGTTCCAACGCACGGGCGACAAGATCGTCGAATATCCCGCCGATGGGCGCATCCAGCACCGCGGCCCGCCCGGCCAGCATCGGGCCTTCCATCAGGAAGGATCCTTCCTCCCCCGGGCCGAGAACGCGCCAGCCGCGGCTCTTCATTTCCGAAACGCGCGTCCGGGCAATGAAGGCGCGGATATGGTCGTGTGCCAGATCGTCCATTCTGTTCCCCCTGTCGCTGTCGCCCAATGCTGTCGCCACAAACCGTCGATGACCACCGGACTTGCGGCGGCTTAATCGGTCACTCGGAAAAGGGTACGGAAGAACTGCGAACGCAACAAGAACAAATTCGGGGGTGAAGTGAGGATTCCTGCCGAGTCGCCCAAGCTCCCGCTTGGTGCAGCCCAAGATGCCCCGTCAGACCGCCCCTTGCCGTCCGAGCCTTCACCGCAAAGATCAGGCGGGGCGGGAGCATTTGCAACCCGCCCCATCCGTGACCAAAAGCGGCGATCAGGAAAGGTCCGACCATGAGCGGTGTCCGCACCGAAACCGACAGCTTCGGCCCCATAGACGTTCCGGCCGACCGTTACTGGGGCGCGCAGACCCAGCGCTCGCTCCAGAATTTCCGCATCGGCGGAGAGCGCATGCCGGTGCCGCTGGTGCGTGCGCTGGGCATCCAGAAGCGCGCCGCCGCCGCCGCCAACATGAAGCTGGGCGTGCTCGACCCGAAGCTTGCCGCTGCCATCATGGAGGCGGCCGACGAGGTGATCGACGGCCGGCTGGCCGACCATTTCCCGCTGGTGGTCTGGCAGACCGGCTCCGGCACTCAATCAAACATGAACGCCAACGAGGTGATCGCCAACCGTGCCATCGAGAAGCTGGGCGGCAGCATGGGATCGAAGATGCCGATCCATCCCAACGACCATGTCAACATGGGGCAGTCGTCCAACGACAGTTTCCCCACCGCCATGCACATCGCCGCAGCCGACGAGATCGTGCGCAGCCTAATTCCGGCGCTGGAGCATCTGCGTACGGCGCTCGACGCCAAGACCGACGCCTTCCAGGAGATCGTCAAGATCGGCCGCACCCATCTGCAGGACGCCACCCCGCTGACACTGGGGCAGGAGTTCTCCGGCTATGCGGCGCAGGTCTCCTACGGCATCGCGCGGGTGAAGGGCGCGCTGCCGCAGCTCTACCGGCTGGCCCAGGGCGGCACTGCGGTCGGCACCGGCCTGAACGCCAAGCCGGGCTTCGCCGAGGCGTTCGCGGAGGAGGTGGCGGCCTTCACCGGCCTTCCCTTCGTCACCGCGGAGAACAAGTTCGAGGCGCTGGCGACCCATGATTCGCTGGTCGACGTGCACGGCCATCTGAACACGCTGGCGGTGTCGCTGATGAAGATCGCCAACGACATCCGCCTGCTCGGCTCCGGCCCGCGGTCGGGCATCGGCGAACTGTCGCTGCCGGAGAACGAGCCGGGATCCTCCATCATGCCGGGCAAGGTCAATCCGACCCAATCGGAGGCGATGACGATGGTCTGCGCCCAGGTGATGGGCAACCAAACCACCGTGACCATTGCCGGCGCAACAGGCCATTTCGAACTGAACGTGTTCAAGCCGGTGATCGCCTTCAACGTCCTGCAGTCGATCCGCCTGCTGGCCGACGCCGCGAACAGCTTCACCGACAATTGCGTGGTGGGAATCGAGGCCAACCGCGACCGCATCGGCAAACTGGTGTCGGACAGCCTGATGCTGGTGACGGCGCTCAATCCCCACATCGGCTATGACAATGCGGCGAAGATCGCCAAGAAAGCCCACAAGGAAGGGACAAGCCTAAAGGAGGCCGGGCGCGAACTCGGACTCCTGACGGATGAGCAATTCGATCAATGGGTTCGACCCGAACGGATGGTTGGTCCAGGCTAAGCTTGGGGTTAGGGTGGGGGTGTGTCGTTCCCGGCCGTTCCGGCCTTCCTCTGACCACCCCCATCCCCCACTGAGATGCGTGCGTGACCATGAAGAAGCGTTCGGTCCTGATCGCCGGCCACCCCACCAGCGTCTCCCTCGAGGAGGAGTTCTGGGACGCCCTGAAATCGGTGGCGCAGTCCCGTGCCCTGTCGGTGAACGCCCTGATCGAGGAGATCGACCAGACCCGCACCGGCAACCTCTCCAGCGCCATCCGCGTCCACGTCCTGAAGGCGGTGCAGGAGCGCGAAGCGGGAGAACGGTGACGAAGTCCTCTCGGACAGCCACAATGGACAGCTGTCCACGGCCGGCGTACACGCTTGCTGGCCGTCCGCCTTCCGACGAGACCCCGCCGCCATGCCTCCCGCCGCCATGCCCGCCGACCTCACCACGCTCGACATAATCGCCTTCTTTTGGTTCGTCGGCTCCTGGGTCGGCTTCACCGTCACCCAGGACCATCTGCTGACCGGCCGCAACGTGCTGAACCAGCATCTGCGGATCGTGCGCCGCCATTGGATCGAACGGATGCTGGAGCGCGACAACCGCATTCTCGATTCGCAGCTGTTCGGCCACACCATGCACAGCTGCACCTTCTTCGCCTCCACCAACATGCTGGTCCTGGCCGGCCTGATCGGGTCCTTCGGCGCGGCGGAGCGGGCGCAGCAGTTCATCTCCAACCTGTCCTTCGCCATCCAGACCTCGCCGCAGCTGTTCGAAATCAAGATGCTGCTGATGGTGGTGATCTTCACCTTCGGCTTCTTCAAGTTCACCTGGGCGCTGCGCCAGTACAATTACTGCTGCGCCCTGATCGGCTCGGCCCCGATGCCGCCGGTGCCGCCGGACGACCGCAAGGCCATCGCCTGGACAATCGGCGAGGCCTTGACCCTGGCGATCAACGCGCTGAACGGCGGGATCCGCGCCTATTACTTCGCGTTGGCGGCGCTGGTCTGGGTCATCGGCCCGATTCCCCTGATCGCGGCCTCCAGCGGCGTCGTTCTGGTTCTTACCCGCCGTCAGGCATTTTCCGCCACCGAGAAGGTCATCCGCGCGCAGACCCAATGGCTGGAGGAAAACGGTTCAACCAAGATGAAATAACATTTAAAAAGCTATCGTGTTTTCCGCGCGTGCGACCAAATATCCTCTACCTGATGGCGAGTTGCGACGTCTAAGGTCGATGCATCAAAAGACAGCGCGACGAACCTCCCGCGCGGCGCAGAGGATATGAGGGCGACGATGGACGCCGATACCGCACTGAGCATCATGGAAACCCTGGACCAGGCCGAAGCGCTGCTGCGCCGGATGCACCTGCGCGACGGCTGTGCGGGCGCCAACGCGCTGGCTCACAACCGGCAACTGCTGGACGCCGCCCGCCACAGGCTGGAGCAGGTCCACAGCATCGAGGGAATGGGCGCCTTCGGCGGCGATCAATTCAATAGTGCGACGGCGCTCGCCTGACCCGGCCGGCCCCGGGGCAGGCCCGCCTCAGCCCTTCCGCAGCACCTTGGCGCCGCTGCGCACCTTCGACCAGTCCTTGGCGAAATAGGCGAAGTCCCGCGACGGCCGACTGAACAGGAAGCCTTGGGCCAGGGACACCCCCAGCCCGGTCAGCAGATCGGCGTGAACGGTCTCCTCCACCTGCTCGCCGATCAGGTCCAGCCCCAGCTGACGGCAGACGTCGACCATCGACCGCAGCATGGCCATGTCGCGCGGGCTGCCGACGGCGCCGCGGACGAAACTGCCGTCGATCTTGGCGTAATCGGCCTGGATGCCATACAGCGACTGGAAACTGGTCGAACCGGCGCCGACATCGTCCAGGCAGATGCGGAACCCGCTCTCGCGCAGCTTCTGCAGCACCTGGTTCAGCTTGGCGATGTCGGTGACGACGACGGTCTCCGTCACCTCGATCAGCAGCTTCGCGGCCAGATCGCCATAGGGGGCGACGACCGACTGGAACTGCTTGAGAAAGATCGGGCTCATCAGCGTCTTGGCCGACAGGTTGATCGCCACGTCCGGCAGCTTGGGCTCCTTGCGGAACTCCTGCAACGTGTCCAGCACCGTGCGGGTCAGCAGCAGGTCGAAATCGTAGATCAGCCCGACATCCTCGGCGAAGGTGATGAAGTCGGCCGGCGAACTCATCCCGTCGACACGGGTCAGCGCCTCCAGATGGTGCACGGTGCCGGTGCCGATGTCGACGATGGGCTGGTAGACGACGATGAAGTCGCGGTTGGCGATGGTCGCGCGCAATTGGCCGATCCGCTCCACCGCGCCGGCCATCAGCCGGTTGGCGCCATCCTCCAGGCTGGAGATGGTGAATTCCCCGCCATGCGCCGAGGCGAAGGCCTGCACCGTATAGACCAGCGCGCGGGCCGCATCCGCCGTGTCCAGCCGGTCGTCGGCCATGTCCAGCGTCCAGGACCGGATGCCGCCGGGCAGGGCGCCGCCCGCCGCCTCGATGATCTGGGCGATGTGGCCCTGCACCTCGCCCCCGTCGATGTCAGCGGCATGGACGATGCCGTACCGGTCGCCGGTCAGCTGCCCCGCGCTGTCGCCGTCGGCGGAGATGCCGCGCAGATAGGCGTCGATGCCCTCGCGCACCTCCGCCGCGGCCCCTTCCGGCATCGTCTCCACCATCGCCTGCAGCCCTTCTACCAGCAACAGGGTCAGCCCCTGGTCGAGCCCCTTCTCGCGGGCGGCGAGGATCCGCTCCCCCAGGATGCCGGCGAATCCGGTCTGGTCCAGCAATTCGCCCTGCGCCGTGGCGGCGGCGGCGCCGTGGCGCGGCGGTGCGGTCAGCAGCACGGTCAGGAACAGCGACCCCGGACAGGAATCGAGGCGGCACCCGCCCAGCAGGGCCGGGAACTGCTGCCCGTCAAAGGCCTGGAACATCACGCGCGACGGCTTGATCCGCGCCTTCTCCCGGATGCGGTCGAACAGGACATGAACGTATTTGCGGTCGCCGGGGGCCACCACCTCCATCAAATTGGTGCCGATCAGCCCGCCGACCTCGCCCTTGGTCAGGCGACAGCGCGCCCCGGCGGAAAACAGGATGTTGCCCTGCGCGTCCGTTTCGATCAGCAGATCGGCAGCGGCGAAGGCGAAGCCGACGAAGCGGTCACGGTCGCGGCTTGACGCTGGACGGCGTGGCGCCGCCGAACCGGCAGCCGGCGTCATCACCGGGCCGATCACCGGGGCGGAGCGTCCTGCACTGTCCTGCGCCAAAGGCATCGTCATGAGGTTACAAATTGCTTCAAAGTTTAGAGAGTTTCAGCATGAATGTGACAGAGAGTAACCAATATCCGCATAGGTTAGAAGAGAGTCTGTTGCCAATGACCCTCGGCCGAACAGAACGCGACAATTTGTGACATCTATCCCGCGAATGCCCACGATCCGGCGGCGCCTTGCCTTGTGCCGGTCTTTTTGGAAATTATCGTTACCGAAAACTTGATGCGATTGTTCCGGAAGCGCAATGATCGGAGTCGTAAGTGGCGGCCGGGACTCGGCAGCCCCCGCGAGTGCATTGTCGGGGGCCGCCGGGTTCCCGCGCCCGGTGTGCCGGATCAGGTGACTTCCACGGTTGCCGGCTGGACTGCGGGTTTGCGCCGACCCGGAAGCACCGCGTTGAAGCTCGCCTGACCGGGCATCTCGACGAAGCGGTAGGTCAGGGCGGATAGCGCGCTCACCGTCGCCAGATAGGCGAGCGCAAGCCCATCCATCACCCAGGTGCTGCCGAAGAAGATCAGTCGGGTCTCTCCGCCGTCGACCGTCAACCCGACGAACATCGGCAGGCCCAGCAGCTTCTGCATCAAGGCCGCGGCCTTTTGGTACAGGGCGATGACCAGCGCATGCACCATGTAGATGGAGTAGGAGCGGGCACCCAGCCACTGGAAGGGTCCCTTCGTCAGCAGCCGCGAGAGGGATCCCCCCTCGAAGGCGAACACCCAGACCACCAGACCGAACAGCAGCGGCGAGGCGAAGGACAGGGCGTTGCCGCGAGCCGCCGCCACGAAAACGATCACCACAACCAGACAGGCCGCCTCGACCAGCCCCGCCATCGGCAGCCTTGCCAGCCCGGCGCCGCGGGCGGCGATGAACAGCCGATAGACGATATGTCCAGCGAAGAAGCCGTAAAGGCAGCGGAAATAGCCGAGGTCGAAACTGGTGTCGATGTATTGGTCCGACCATCCCATGACCACGAAGGCGCCGGCGGCCGACAGCGCCACGGTCGCCGCCGTCACCAGCCATGTGCGGCGGGCCAGCAGGCAGACCAGGGCGAAGGTGACATAGGCGAAGACCTCCGCGCTGATTGACCAACTCGGCATGTTCCAAGTCAGCTCACTCTCGACGCCCAGCGAATGGATCAGGAAGAGGTTGCTGAGGATGGACGACGGCGCGAAGCGACCGGTGAAGGCCGCGGCTTCGCCGTGGATCGCCAGCGCCTTGACGATTTCCAGCGGAATGAAGGCGACCAGAGTGGCCGCATGCAGGGGCCAGACGCGGCCCAGCCGCCGGACCAGGAAAATCCCGGCATCCGGGGCCGAGTTCAGACGCCCCAAATATGCATGGGTGATGACGAAACCGCTGAGGACGAAGAAGAAATCGACAAACAGATAGCTGCCGCGAACGAATGGATTGGAATAAAAACTTCCTGAAGCGCTGAAATGGAACAAAGCCACGAACAAGGCGCATAAGCCGCGCCAACCGTCCAGCACTGGGAAACGCATTGGGCTCTCCTAATCGGCGTGTCGAATCATTCATGTCATGTCGATCACCGATGCTATGGTTGCGACGGTATATTCCTTCGATGGATAAAGAATGCGCACTCGATTACCGCCGGGTGAAAGTAAATGCCGGCGACGCAACCAAATAGTCGGAAATGCGGTTTATTTCGAATGACGGCCGACGGTTACCCCGGTCAGCTTCCCTGCGTGCCTAGTGCAATTGCTGAGGAGTGCGGATTTGCCGGATCGTACGACGGCCATAGTACCGATGGCACGAACCGCCGCACGGATTGGGCTTCCCTGCCACCGGCTGGGTGCCGCCGCGGCAGTACGCCTCCTGCGCCCATGGGTTGAACTTTCTCACGATTGTGCCTGGCCGTTCCGCCCGGCATCCTTCATTCATCTCGTCGCGGCCGAAGAACCGGATGATGCCCATCCACCGGCGCAGCGCGTGCAGTGGCTGCAGTTCGGCCGTGGCGGGAACGAATTCCGCCCTGACATAAACCCAGGCATGAAAAAGGCCCCGCGACCGATCCGGTCGGCGGGGCCTTCAGGTCTTTAGGGGAACCGAACCGTCAGCGGCGCGCGAACAGCCGGTTGACGTGGCCCATCTTGCGGCCGGGCCGCGCTTCGGCCTTGCCATACAGGTGCAGCCGGGCGCCGGGTTCTGCCAGCAGGTCGGGCCAGCGCAGCACGTCGTCACCGATCAGGTTGGTCATCTCGGAATCGGCCACCCGCTCCACCGAGCCCAGCGGCAGGCCGCAGACTGCGCGCACCAGCTGTTCGAACTGGCAGGTGGCGCAGGCGTCCATGGTCCAGTGGCCGGAATTGTGCGGGCGCGGCGCCATTTCGTTGACCAGCACACTGCCGTCGGCGGTGACGAACATCTCCACCGCCAGCACGCCGACCAGATCCAGCGCCTCGGCGATGCGGCGCGCGATGCGGTCGGCCTCCGCCGCGGTCTCATCCGACACCTTGTCCGCCGCGGCGGGAGCGATGGTGACGTCGAGGATACCGTCCTTGTGGCGGTTCTCTACAGCCGGATAGGCGACCATCGCGCCGTTGGCGCCGCGGGCGACGATCACCGACACTTCGCAGGCGAAGGTGACGAAGCCCTCGACGATGCCCTCCACCCCCGGCTTGCCGCCGCCGATGCTGGCCCAGGCGGCGACCGGATCGCTGCCGCTGTCCAGCCGCGCCTGCCCCTTGCCGTCATAGCCGAGCCGGGTCGATTTGAGAACGCAGCGCGGACCGACCTCCGCCACCGCGCTGGCGACCTCCTCGGCGCTGTTGGCGGCGCGCCAGGGTGCCGTCGCGATGCCGAGCCCGTTGACGAAGCTCTTTTCCGCGATGCGGTCCTGCGCCACCGACAGCACGTTGGGGCCGGGGTTCAGGTTGGTGAAGCGGCGCAGATGCTCGGCCGTGGCGACCGGCACATTTTCCCACTCCAGGGTCACCACGTCGACCGAGCGGGCGAAGCGCTCCAGCGCCTCCAGGTCGTCCCAGTCCGCGACCGTCGCCGCGGCGCTGACCTGCGCCGCCGGGCTGTCGGCCGCGTCGGGGGCGTAGACATGGGTCTTGTAGCCCAGCCGCGCGGCGGCCAGCGCCGTCATCCGGCCAAGCTGACCGGCACCCAGCATGCCGATGGTGGAACCGGGGGCGAGGCGGGGCAGGGGAGTGCCGGTCATGACGGTCGGGCTTTCTGTTTGTCAGGCGGGATCGCGTCAGGTGGGATCGTCTACGGGGGCCTCGGCCACCGCGGCGGTCTGGCGGGCGCGCCAGCCGTCCAGCGCCTCGGCCACCGCCGGATCCATCAGCGCGATGACCGAACCGGCCAGCAACGCGGCGTTGATGGCGCCGGCCTTGCCGATGGCCAGCGTGCCGACCGGGACGCCGCCCGGCATCTGCACGATGGACAGCAGGCTGTCCATGCCCTTCAGCGCGTGGCTTTCGACCGGAACGCCGAACACCGGCAGCGGCGTCATCGACGCAGCCATGCCCGGCAGATGGGCGGCGCCGCCGGCGCCGGCGATCACCACCTTCAGCCCGCGCGCCTTGGCGGTGGTGGCGTATTCCACCAGCCGGTGCGGCGTGCGGTGGGCGGAAACGATGCGGACCTCGTGCGGGACGCCCAGCGCCGCCAACGTGTCGGCGGCATGCTTCATCGTCGTCCAATCGGACTGGCTGCCCATGATGATGCCGACCAGCGGCTGGGCGCCGGCAGCCGAAGGGGTGCTGTTCGGGGAGTGGTCGGCTGTCACGGCCTGGCGCTTTCCTCAAGGTCCGGAAAGCGGCGCATTATAGGAAGAGTCGGGCGCCTGTCCAGAGGCGCCGCCGGGTCTCTTCCTCCGGTCGCGACGAATCCGAGCCTGCGGCTGCGACATTCCGGCCCTTCCGATGGAACATGGTTCCACCTATGGTGCCGTCATATATGGACTGGATAGACCCTGCTCATTCCCGGAACCGGACCCATCGCATGACCGACGCCGCTCCCAACGAAGACCCCAACGACGACCGGCGCAAAGAGCACCGCGACATCCGCGCCGCGATGGCGGAGGAACGGATGACCGCCGTCGGCATCGACGAGGCGTCGATCGAGACGCTGGTGCGGACCTTCTACGGCAAGATCATGAAGGACGAGGAACTGGGTCCGATCTTCGGCCGGGCCATCACCGATTGGGAGCCGCATCTGCGCAAGATGATGGATTTCTGGTCGTCCATCGCCCTGCTGACCCAGCGGTACGACGGCCGTCCGATGCCGGTCCACATCTCGCTGGGGCTGGAGCCGCCGCATTTCGAACGCTGGCTCGGCCTGTTCCGCGAGACCGCCCACGAGGTCCTGCCGGCCGAGGGCGCCAATTTCCTGATCGGCAAGGCCGAGAACATCGCCCGCAGCTTCCAGATGGGCATCCAGTTCTTCACCGTGCCCAAGAAGGGGTGAGGGTTCTTTCCCATCAGGGAAGCCGTCATTCCCGCGAAGGCGGGAATCCAGTCTTTTCAGGTGCTTGATCGGGAAGCCCGGACCCCCGCCTTCGCGGGGATGACGTCCAAAAGCCCGTCCGGTTAAGCGATGATGTCCGGCAGCAGCCGGCTTTCCAGGACCATGATCTGGTCCTTCAGCATCAGCTTGCGCTTTTTCAGCCGCTGCATCTGCAGCTGGTCATAGGGCGCGCGTTCGACGAGCCGGGCGATGACGTCGTCCAGGTCGCGGTGCTCGCTGCGCAAGCTCGCCAGCTTTTCCTTCAAAATCTCTTGCTCGTTCATCGCGCCCGTTAGGAATGGCCGTTGCCCCGGGTGGATCGGGGGTGCTCTTGCGGGTGACCCGTTGGCTGGGCGGGCCGGACTATACCAGAAATCCGGCGGCACGGCACCGGCAAACCGCCGGTTCGGTCCTTTGGCCATCCGGGATATCGCGGCGGCGAGGGGATCGGTCCGATGCCTCCTTTGCGGATACCGGCAATGATTGCGGGAAACGCCCGTTCCGGTAACATGGTGGTCCATTTCAATGAACAGGCGAACGGGACGGGAAACCCTCAATGACTGCCCCAATTAAAGCCGGCAAGCGTATCGGCATTCTGACCAGCGGCGGCGATTGCGCCGGGCTGAACGCGGTCATCCGTGCGGTGGTCCACCGCGCCACCGGCTATGGTTGGCAGGTGCTGGGCATCAAGGAAGGCACCCAGGGCCTGCTCCAGCGTCCGGTGCAGTACCAGACGCTCGACCTCGGCTGCGTCGACGGCCACATGATGCGCCAGGGCGGCACCATCCTGGGCACGACCAACCGCGGCGACCCCTTCGCCTATCCGATGCCCGACGGTACGCTGAAGGACCGGTCCGACGAGATCATCGGCGGCTACCGCGAACTCGGCCTGGACGCGCTGATCGGCATCGGCGGCGACGGCAGCTTTGCCATCCTGCACAAGCTGGCGCAGAAGGGCGGCTTCCCGATGGTCGGCGTGCCCAAGACCATCGACAACGACCTGGGCAAGACCGAGGTGTCGGTCGGCTACGACACCGCCGTCGCCGTGGCGGTGGAGGCGCTGGACCGTCTGCAGCCCACCGCCGCCAGCCACCACCGTGTGATGGTTCTTGAGGTGATGGGCCGCGACGCCGGCCACATCGCGCTGGCGGCCGGCATCGCCGGCGGGGCCGACGTGATCCTGATCCCGGAAATCCCCTATTCCATCGAAAGCATCGCCGCCAAGATCAAGGACGTCCGCGAAACCGGCCGCAACTTCGCCCTCGTCGTGGTGTCGGAGGCGGTGAAGACCCTGGAGGGCACCGGCGTCAAGAAGATCCTTCAGGGCGGCGAGAAGCGCTATGGCGGCATCGGCGACTATATCGGCGAGAAGATCGCCGACGCAACCGGGGCCGAGACCCGCGTCACCGTGCTGGGCCATGTCCAGCGCGGCAGCATGCCCAGCCCGCGCGACCGCCTGATCGCATCGGCCTTCGGCGTCCATGCCGTCGACCTGATCGCGGAGGGCAAGTTCAACCGCATGGTCGCCTGGTCCAACCGCAGCGTCATCGACGTGCCGATCACCGAGGCGATCGAGCATTACTCCTGCGTCGAGTTGGACGGCGCGCTGGTGAAGACCGCCCGCGGCCTGAACATCAGCTTCGGCGACTGACCCGTGCGATGACGGGCGCGATGTCAGCGAACCCGTTCTGGGACTTCTCCCTGGCCGTTTACGGCCGGCCGGGGGTGCCCGCGTGCTGTCTGGCCCTGCAGGACCGGCGCGGGGTGGACGTCAATGTTCTGCTGTTCGCCGCCTGGGCCGGGCTGGATTGCGGCATCCGCCTGTCCGCCGGGGAAATCGCCCGCATCGACGGGGAGGTGTCCGGCTGGCGCGAGGAGATGGTGCGCCCGTTGCGTGCCCTGCGCCGCCGCGCCAAGGCGGAGGACGACGCTTTCTATCGCCGCATGAAGGCCGCGGAACTGGAGGCCGAGCGCGTTCAGCAGGATCGCCTGTTCGCCGCCGGCGGGTTCCTGCCGCAGCCGGGCGGCAGTGTGGAACTGGCCGCTGCCAACATGGCGTTGCTGGTTCCCGGCGGCGACCCGGCGCTGGAGGAACTGGTGGGGGTGCTGAGTTAGCCCCACCTACCTGTTCAGAATCAGCTCGTCCGGATTGCGGGTGACGTTCGACACCAGCACCGGCTTGCCCGCATAGAAGGCGCTGCAGCGCTTGCCGCTGACCAGACGGGTCAGCGCCGCTTCCCACTCGCGCCCCTTGGGGCCGATGATGCGCAGCTTCAGCTGGTCGACCAGTGGGACGACCTTGAAGGACTCGATCTCGATCGGCTCGGCGCTGACGGTGGTGAAGACATCCTGCTTCAGCGTCAGGGTCTTGCCGTTGATCTCCAGCGTCACGTCCTGCGCCCAAGGGCAGCCGTTCGACTTCGCGCCTTCGTTGGCCTGCGCGGCACCGATCCCGAATCCCAGCATCAGGGCGGTGGCGAGAGTGACCCGGCGGAGGCCGGATTGGTAAAGTGCCCGGATTGGGCGGGAGGTCATGGTCCGCTCCTCAGGAATGCGGCGGGGACAATAGCGATGCGTCAGCCTTATGACAATCCAGGGAAAATCCTGATTCTGTGACCGTTTGCGACGATTTTCGACCGTGCCCGGCTGGACCGGGGAGGGGACGCCGGGGCATGATCCGGATCCAGGCAGCACTTCCGCAAACCCGCAAGAGTTCCGATGGTTACTTTGTCGCAGGCCCTGCTGATCGCCCTCGACCACCATCAGGCGGGCCGGGTGGCGGAGGCGGAGGACATCTATCGCCGCATCCTCGACGCCGATCCGGAACATGCGGACGCCATGGAACTGCTGGGCGTGCTCGCCGCCCAGACCGGCCGGTTCGGCGCGGCCGGCCGCATTCTGCGCCTGGCGGTGGCATTGCGTCCCGATGGGGCCGGCGGACTGTCCAACCTCGCCGGGGTGGAACTGTCGGCCGACGCCCTTGACGGCGCGGTGCGGCTCTATGACCGGGCGCTGCGTCTCATGCCCGACCTTGCCGACGCCCATGCCAGCCGTGCCGGTGCCTTGCGCCGGCTGGGGCAGGCGGAGGCGGCGCTGCTCGCCACCGTCAAGGCGCTGGCCCTGGCGCCCGGCCATGCCGACGCGCTGGCGAACCGGGCCGCCGCCCTGCTGTCGTCCGGCGATGCGGCGTCGGCCGAGCGCTGCGCCCGCCGCTCGCGCCACCTGAACGCCCGCTCCGCCGTCGCACATGCGACTCTGGCCGCCGCGCTGGCCGCGCAACGCCGCTGGGCGGCGGCGGAGACCGCCGCCCGCGCTTCGTTGGTGCTCGACCGGAATGCCGGCGAGGCGTGGGAGGTGCTGGGAGCCGTCCTGGCCAAGCTCGGCCGCTTCCCGGAGTCGCTGGAGGCTTTCACGGCGGCCGAGCGGCTGCGTCCCGGTCCATCGCTGTATGCGGCGCGCGGCACCGCCCTGATCGCCATGGCCCGGCCGGCGGAGGCGACTGCCGACTTCGACCGCGCTCTGGCCGACCGGCCGCAGGATGCCGGCCTGCACTGGAATCTCGGCTTTGCCTGTCTGATGGCCGGCGATTACGCGCGCGGCTGGCCGGAGTTCGACTGGCGCCGCAATGACGACCGCGCCGAACCGCCCTGGCGCTGCCTCAATCAGCCGATATGGCGCGGCGAGCCGCTGAACGGCCGGACCATCCTGCTCTATGCCGAACAGGGGCTGGGCGACACGCTGCAGTTCCTGCGTTATGTCCCGCTGGTGGCGGCCCGCGGCGGCCGGGTGGTGCTGGAGGTGCAGCGCCCGCTGCTGCCCCTGCTGGAGCGTGTATCGGGCGTGGAGGGCGTGGCGCAGGTCATCGCCCGCGGCGACCCGTTGCCGCCCTTCGATCTCGAATGCCCGCTGATGAGCCTGCCGCGCGCCTTCGCCACCGTCGTGGACGACGTGCCGGCCGACAGCCCCTATCTGCGCCCCGATCCCCTGCGCGTCGCCCGCTGGCGCGACCGGCTGGGGCCGCATGGCGCGATGCGTATCGGGCTGGTCTGGGCCGGCAATCCGCGCTTTCCCGGCGAGGAGGAGCGCTCACCCAAGTTGGCCGGCCTGCGCGGTCTGCTCAATGTGCCGGGCTGCCGCTTCTACGGTCTGCAGATGGGGCCGGGGCGCGCCGACCTTGCCAACGCCGTCCTGCCGGACAGCTTCACCGACCTGGGGCCGGAGATCGCCGACTTCGCCGACACCGCGGCGATCATGGCGAACCTCGACCTCGTGGTGTCATCCTGCACCGGGCCGGCCCATCTGGCCGGGGCGCTCGGCGTGCCGCTGTGGCTGGCGCTGCCCTTCTCGCCCGACTGGCGCTGGCTGACCGGCCGCGACGACAGCCCCTGGTATCCGACCGCCCGCCTGTTCCGGCAGCCGGCGCCCGGCGACTGGTCGTCGATCGCCGGGCGCATGGCCGCCGAACTGGCGGCGTTGGCTCAGCGCTTCAGCCCGTTGCCGTAGCGCGAGCAGTCGTAATCGTCGGTCCCGGCCTCGGCCCGGCCGCCGTTGGAGGTATTATAGCGTGGGTCGTCGCAGCGGCCGTTGCGGGCGTAAGACGAATCGGAACTTCCCGACCCGAACAACCCGCCGCCGCTGCCGCCGAACAGGCCGCCGCTACTACCGCTGCTGCTGGTCTGGTTGCAGGCGGCGAGCGCCAGCGGCACGGCGGCGACAATAAGGACTCGAAGTGCGGTCTTCATGGCATTCCCTTCCCGGTTGGTGATGGCGAAGAAAAAGCGTTCCTTCGCCTTCAACAGGGCAGGGCGCCGGGAAATTCCCGCGCTCGTGTTTCGGCCGATCTTTACTCGAACGGCTGGAACAGGCTGGTGGCGGGATTGATCGCCCACATCTCGCCGGACTGGATGTCGAACCACCAGCCATGGATGTTCAGCGTGCCGGCTTCCACACCTTCGCGCACGAAGGGGAAGGTCATCAAATTGTCGACCGATGCGCGGACCGCTGCCCGCTCGATCACCGCCGGGGTGCTCTGCAGCTTTTCCGCATCGGCCCGCGCCTGTTCGGAGCCTTCCGGCCCGACATAGGGGTCGAGCGCAGACCCGGCGATGGACACCCAGGGGGAAATGAAATCGTCCGCCGACTTCTGGCCGGCGCGCAGCCGGATCAGGCCCTGGATGCCGCCGCACTGGGCATGGCCCAGCACGATGATCTCCGACACTTTCAGCGACTTGACCGCATATTCGATGGCGGCCGAGGTGCCGTGATAGGCACCGTCGGGCTGGTAGGGCGGGACGAGGTTGGCGACGTTGCGCACGACGAACAGCTCGCCCGGCTCCGCCGTGGTCAGCAGGGCGGGATCGACACGGCTGTCGGAGCAGCCGATCACCAGCACCTCCGGGTGCTGCCCTTCGGTCACCAGTTGCCGCATGCTGTCGGGACGCCGCTCGTAATAGCGGGCGCGGAAGGACTTGATGCCGGCCAGTAGCTGGCGGATGGGCTCGCTCGGTTTGCTGCTGAAGGGCATGGTCGGCCTGTTCCCGTTGCTGCCGGCCGGCGGCTGTGCCGGCTCCGCATCATGATTCATTGACAGCGGTATAGCGGCATTGCGCCCGCGCACCAAGCCGCCTGTTGGGCGATACCGCAACAAGCGATCCGCGGCGGCCGGTCAGGCCTCCTCCGGCCGTTCGCCCCACCGCCGCAGGTTGCCGGCGTCCAACCCGAACAGGTCCAGCACCCGCCCCACCGAATGGTCGACCAGATCGTCGATGCTCTGCGGCCTGGCATAGAAGGCGGGGACCGGCGGAGCGATCACCGCGCCCATTTCGGCCAGCGCGGTCATTGTGCGCAGATGGCCCAGATGCAGCGGCGTCTCCCGCACCATCAGCACCAGCCGCCGCCGCTCCTTCAGCGCCACGTCGGCCGCGCGCGTCAGCAGGGTGGAGGTGACGCCGCTGGCGATCTCGCTCATCGTGCGGACGGAGCAGGGGGCGACCACCATGCCCAGCGTGCGGAAGCTGCCGCTGGACACGGCCGCGCCGATGTCGGCGGCGGCATAGCTGACATCGGCCAGCGCCCGCAGCTCCGCCACCTTCATGCTGGTTTCGTGCGCCAGCGTGACCTCGGCGGAGCGGCTGACGACCAGATGCGATTCGACGCCGATCCGCCGCAGCGTCTGCAGCATGCGAATGCCGTAGATCACCCCCGACGCGCCGCTGATGCCGACGACGAGCCGGGACGGAGGGGTGGTGGGATCGGTCATGGCGGGCATCTACGCTCTCATCACGCGACATGCCCTCTCCCGCCCCGGGAGAGGGGGGCCGTGCCACAGGCGTGGGGAGGGAGAGGGGCATTCCGGACATGGAGTTCCGATCCTTGCCTCACCCCTCACCCTTCCCATGCTGCGCATGGGCCCCTTCCCTCTCCCGGGGGTGGGAGAGGGAGTTCCCTCAGTGCGCGTCTTCCTGTTCGGAATAGCGGTCGTCGTCGCGATTCTCGCCATAGAGGTCCGCGGCGGCTTCCTCCGGCGGGCGGGGCACGCCGCCGCGGCGGATGGCCAGCGCCAGCGCCTCTTCCAGCTCACGCTGCGAGCAGAGGCCCAGCATCACCGGGCCGCGCGGCTTGATGTTGGCGACATTCCAGTGGGTGCGGTCGCGCACCGCGGCGATGGTCGGCTTGGTGGTGCCGATCAGGCGGCAGACCTGGGCGTCCGACAGCTCCGGATGGTGCTTCAGCAGCCAGGCGATGGCGTCGGGCTTGTCGCCGCGCTTGGTGATCGGGGTGTAGCGCGGGCCCTTGGACCGGGAGGCGACCTGCGGCAGGTCGGCGACCAGAAGCTTCAGGCGCAGGTCCTGGTTCTTCTCGCAGCGTTCGATTTCCTGCTTGGTCAGCTGGCCGTTGGCGATGGGGTCCAGCCCCACCATGCCGACAGCGACCTCGCCGTCGGCGATGGCCTGGACTTCCAGCGAATGCATGCCGCAGAAGGCGGCGATCTGCTCGAAGGACAAGGACGTGTTCTCGACCAGCCAGACGGCTGTCGCTTTCGGCATCAAGGGCAGTGCCATCATCCCTCCTGACAAACTCTTCTACCGGTCGCACCCGCTGGCGGGTGGTGCGGCCGGTCGTTCGAACTGGTTATGCGGTGCGGGGGCGGCTTCGCGGCCCCAGGGTGACCCCAGTGGCGGCCGCCCCATTCTCGTCACCACGATATAGGGCGAATACCGGTCCGCGTAAGCATGCTTGCGCAGGCGCACCGGGAAATCCCGGCCGCCCGCTCGCCTCTGCTAACCTGTCTTGCCCGTTGATGGCAAGCCCGACGGCACAGATGCGGCGAAGAAAAGCGCAAAATCAGGCCGCCTCCGGCCCCACCGTCAGCACGATCTTGCCGATATGCGCGCTGCTTTCCATCAGCCGGTGCGCCTCGTCGGCCTGTTCCAGCGGGAAGGTGGAGTGGATCTGCGGCTTGATGCCGCCGGACTCCAGCAGCGGCCAGACATGCTCGCGCAGCGCCGCGGCGATGCGGCCCTTCTCCGTCACCGGCCGGGCGCGCAGGGTCGATCCGGTCAGGGTCAGCCGCTTGGTCATCACCGGCGCCATGTTCAGCGATACCTTCGACCCCTGCAGGAAGGCGATGGAGACGTGGCGCCCGTCCACCGCCATGATGTCGATGTCGCGGGCGATGTAATCGCCGCCGACCATGTCCAGCACGACGTCGACGCCGCGCCCGCCGGTCGCCTCGCGGATCACCGTGACGAAATCCTCGGTCTTGTAGTTGATGGCGCGGTCGGCGCCGAGATCCTCGCAGGCGCGGCACTTGTCGTCGCTGCCCGCAGTGGTGAACACCGTGGCGCCGAAGGCCTTGGCCAACTGGATCGCCGTGGTGCCGATGCCGCTCGACCCGCCATGGATCAGCAGCGTCTCGCCGCGCTTCAGGGCGCCGCGCTCGAACACGTTGGTCCAGACGGTGAAGAAGGTCTCCGGCACCGCCGCCGCCTCGACCATCGACAGCGGGGCGGGGACGGGCAGGGCCTGCACCGCCGGCACCACGCAATATTCGGCATAACCGCCGCCGGCCACCAGCGCGCAGACCTTGTCGCCGCTGGCCCAGGTCTCAACGCCTTCGCCGATGGCGATCACCGTGCCGGACAGTTCCAGCCCCGGCAGGTCGGACGCGCCCGGCGGCGGGTCGTAGCGCCCCTGGCGCTGCAGCGTGTCGGGGCGGTTCACCCCGGCGGCGGCGACCTCCACCAGGATTTCGCCGGGGCCGGGCACCGGCGCCGGGCGCCGCGTCGGGCGCAGCACCTCCGGCCCTCCGGGCTGGGTGATCTCGACGCAGCGCATGCTGTCGGGCAGGCTCAAGCCCATGGCGGTCGTCCCTTCCATTTTTGTCTGTCCGTTCCGGCGCCTGACGGCACCGGCCCGTTGGCATTGTCCGGTGCGAAAGGTAGATTTGCCCGAGCTGCCTGACAAGGCGAACCACGCGGCAGGGGAGGGACCCACAGCATGGCCATCGACGACCGTTTCGAGGATCTGGAACCGCGCAAGGCCAAGCCGGCGCCCAAGGACCTGACCGTGATGGGCGTGGCCGAGATCGAGGCCTACATCGCCACGCTGGAAGCGGAAATCGACCGCGCCCGCGCCGCCATCGCCGCCAAGCAGGCGCAGAAATCGGTGGCCGAGGCGTTTTTCAGGAAGGGATGAAAAAAGCCCTCTCCCGCCGGGGAGAGGGCTTTTCACGCTGCCTGTTTCTCATCGCCCCATCTCTAAACGCACAGTCCCTTACCGCCCGATGCCGACCAGATCGCGGTAGCAGTGCCAGGACGCATGGCCGATCACCGGCAGGGCGATCGCCAGCCCGAGGAAGGCGGTGACCATCCCGGCGCTCATGAACAGGGCGATCAGGAAGCCCCAGGCGATCATCGGCTTGATGTTGGCGCGCACCACGGCGATGCTGGTCGCCATGGCGGTGAAGACGTCGGTCTCGCGGTCGAGCAGCATCGGCACCGACACCACGGCGATGGAGAACACGGCGGTGGCGATGATTCCGCCGAACACCGTCCCGGTCAGCAGGAACGGAATGGTCTCCGCCGAGAAGAAGATGCGGTCGACCAACTGGTCCAGCGCCGGTGGCTCGCCGGAGAAGAACAGGGCGAAGATCAGGAAGGCGACGCGGATCCAGGCCAGCATCGCCAGCATCAGGACCAGACCGACCCCGGCGATCTGCACGCCGTTGCGGCGATAGGCGGCCACCACCTTGCCGAAGGTCGGCCGTTCCCCCAGTTCCAGCAGCCGGCTGGATTCGTACAGCCCCACCGCGAACAGCGGACCGACCAGCATGAAGCCCGCCGCCATCGGCAGCAGGAGATATTCCATATCCAGCGATGCCAGTCCGAACACCAGGACCAGGCTGGAGATCACCGCCAGCGCGCCATAGGCGAAGCTGATGCCCGGTGCCGCCATCATGTCCTTCCACGCCGACGAGAGCCAGACCCACGGACGGTCCATCTCGACCGTCCGGATCGGCGGCAGCCAAGCGGGAGTGTGGCCGGGGGTGTGCGTCTGTGGCGATTGAACCGATCCGCGAAACGACGTCATGTCGACCATATCGACGGCCCTCCCCAAGAACCAAGGACAGCGCCCGCCGGCGCTTGTGAGGGCACTCTCACACAGTCGCGCTGATAGTCGCAATAGGGAACTATCGGCATACCCAATAGTAACAAATGGGCTGAGGTTATACCCACTCCCAAGCTTGGTCTTTTCCGTCCTTTCGGCCGATGACCTCAGTCTTCACCGTCAAGCTTATGTCCATCCAAAGTCTGAGTTCGCCGCTCGGCCTCCTTGCGCTCGCGTTCCTTCTCCGCTTTGGTGCGGCCGAATCGGGCCCGATTCGCTTCGGCTTCCTTGGCGCGCTCTGCCTTGTCGCGGGTCTTGCGGAAACGGTTAAGGTTGACCACGTCGCCCATGGCACGGTCTCCGGTGGCTGAATTCAATGGTTCTGGCGCCGCGCGGCCGGTCGGGGCGCTCGGCGGACGGGAATTTTCGCGGAAAAAATTCGGGCTGACCCCGACTTGGCCGTGGGATTGCCCAAATTGCTTGTTTCTTCTGCGGGCGCTAGCTTACCGAAGGACGGCGCGCACCGGAAGCGGACGGTGCGGCGGGTGGGGGAACGAGTCTTTGTATCGACGTGGCAAAGGGGCGCGGCCGACGACAAGGCCGGTCGCAGGGAAGGCGGAAACCCGGTGAAGAAGATCCTGATCGCTGCACTGGCCGGACTGGCGGTTCTGGCCGGCCTGCTGTTGGCGGCGCCTAGCCTTATCGACTGGAACGCCTACAAGGGCGCCATCGCCGAGCGGGTGTCGCAGGCGACCGGCCGGCAGGTGGAGTTGCATGGCGACGTCGGCTTCACGCTGCTGCCGTCACCGGCCCTGACCGTGCGCGACGCCCGGCTCGCCAATGCCGCCGGCGCCGCCGAACCCGACATGGTGCGCCTGAAGAAGCTGGACGCCCGGGTGGCGCTCGGTCCCTTGCTGGGCGGCCGCATCCAGGTTGAGAGCATCGCGCTGGTCGAGCCCACCTTCGTGGTGGAGGTGCTGAAGGACGGCCGCATCAACTGGGACCTGTCGACCGCCGGCCCCCGCACCGGTGACGGTCTGGGGGCTGCCGAGGGGCTGGTCTCCGCCGTCAGCTTCGATCAGGTGATGATCGACAACGGCACCATCATCTACCGCGACGACCGCAACGGCCGGACCGAAACGGTCGACAAGCTGAACGCCCGCATCGCCGCCGGAAGCCTGAATGGCCCCTTCCAGCTTCAGGGCGATTTCCGCGCGCGCGGCCTGTCCCTGCATGGCGAGGCGACCGCCGGCCGCTTCACCGAAGGGGCGGCGGTGCCGGTGCGCGCCACCCTGTCGATGCCCCACACCGACGCGACCCTGCGTTTCGCCGGCATCCTGACCGGTGGCGGTGCCGGCGGCGGGTCCAAGGTGCAGGGCGACCTTCGCGCCGAGGGCAGCGACTTCGCCAAGCTGGTGGACGCCCCCGCCTCCGGTTGGGCTCCCGCGGCGCTGAGCCAGTCCTTCAGCCTGCGTGCGACGGTGGAGGCGGGGACCAGCCTCGCCACCTTCTCCGGCCTGGAAGCGCAGTTGGGCGACACGCGCGCCACCGGCAACGCCACGCTCCGCGCCGGCGACCCGGCCAAACGAGAGATTCCGCGTACCGAACTGACCCTCGCCGTCAACCGGCTGGACCTCGATGCCTGGCTGGCCCAGGGCGGGCGCAACGGCACAGCGGCCGGCGGCGGCAGCGGCCGGGGCACGCCCGCTCCCGCCGCCGGCGCCGCCGGAGCCGCGGGCGACAAGGCGCCGCTCCCGTCCTTCGCGCTGCCGACCGGCGTGGAGGCGAAGCTGGACGTCGCCATCGACGCCATCGGCTACAACCGCGGCGTGGTGCGCCAGGGCCGGATCGAGGCCAGCCTGTCCGCCGGGCGGCTCAACATCGACCGGGTCAGCGCGCTGCTGCCCGGCGGTTCCGACTTTGTCGCGGCGGGCGAAGTGACGACGCCGGGCGGGCAGCCGACGTTCGACCTGCGGATGGAGGCGAATGCCGACAACCTGCGCGCCCTGCTGGAGTGGGCGAAGCTCGATCCGCGCGGCGTCCCGGCCGATCGGCTGCGCCGCGCCTCGCTGTCGGCCCGGCTGCAGGGCCATGCCGACCGCTTCGAGCTGTCGGGCCTGGATTTCCGCTTCGACAGCAGCCGGCTCAGCGGCGCCGTCGCCTATGTCGACCGTGGCCGGCCAGCCTTCGGCGCGCGGCTGGAGCTCGACCGCCTGAACCTGGATGGCTACCTGCCGGCCGATGCTGCCCCGACGCAGCCCGCATCCCAGCCACAACCAGGGCCGGCTCCGCGCACCGCGGCATCCGACGGCGGCCAGACGCCGCAGCGGCTTCTCGGCCTTGCCGACGCCAACCTCGATCTGCGGGTCGGCCAGCTGACGGTCGGCGGACTGCCGGTCCAGGGGCTTCACCTCGACGCCACGGTCGCGTCCGGCGCGCTGACGGTGCGCGAGGCCAAGGTGGAGGACATCGCCGGCCTGCAGGCGCGGATCGACGGGCAGGTCGCCAGCCTGATCCCGTTGCGCGGCGTCAACCTCGCCCTGGCGGCGCAGGCCCAGTCGCTCGGCGGCCTGCCCAGCGCGGTGTCCTGGCCGCCCGGCCTGCCGGTGCCGGAACGTCTGGGCGCGGTCAGCGTCAAGGCCCGGCTGGCCGGCGACGGCGAGCGGCTGGCGGTGGAGGCTTCGGCCGGCATGCTCGGCGGCACGGTCGAGGCGGGCGGCGCCCTGCTCGGCCTCGACCGCAAGCCCGAAGCCGACCTGAAGCTGCGCCTCACCCATCCGGAGATGGGGCGGATCGCCGCCCTGTTCACCGACAGCGGCCTTGCCCGCGCCTATGGCCCTCTGGACCTCTATGGCGAGCTGTCGGGCAATGCGGCATCCCCCGCCCTGAAGAACCTCCAGGGGCTGGTCGCCGGCATCCCCGTGCGCGGCAAGCTGACCCTCGACCGCAAGTCGGAACGCACCGCCTTCCAGGCCGACATCCAGACCGGCGACCTCGATCTCGACCGGCTGCGCAACGCGCCGCTGGTCGGCGATGGCGCCGGCCGCACCACGGCCACCACCTCAGATCCCGCCGCCGACCTGCCGCCCTCAGACCCGCTGTCGGATCTCGGCTGGATGCGGTCGCTGGACGGGCGTCTCGGCCTGACCTCCACCTCCCTGACGGTGGCGGGCCAGCGCATCGTCCAGCCGGCGCTGCGCGCGACCCTGGACAACGGCGTCGCGACGCTGGAGCAACTGGACGGCGAATGGCAGGGCGGGCAGATCGGCCTCAGCGGCCGGCTCATCGCCGCGCCGGGGCAGGCGCCGAAGCTCGACGCCGACCTCACCGTCATCAAGGCCGACATGGGCGGCGCGCTGTCCGGCTTCGCCGGGCTTGGCCTCAGCGGCGGCACCGTCGATCTCGACGTGACGCTGTCGGGCAGCGGTCGCGGCGACGCGCTGCTCAACAGCCTGACCGGCCGGGGTCGGGCGGTGGCGTCGGGCGGCGTGCTGCGCGGCGTCGACCTCGAGGCATTGCGCAGCCGCCTCGCCGGGGCGGAGCGCACGCAGGAGGTGCTGGGCGCCGTCACCGGCGCGCTGCAGGGCGGCGAGACCAGGCTGGACCGGCTTGACGCCCGCTTCGCCATCGACAAGGGGGTGATCCGCACCGAGGACGCCCGCCTGACCACCGCGCCGGCCGACGGCACGCTGACCGGCACGGTCTCCCTTCCCGATGAACGGGTTGATCTGGCGCTGGCGCTGGCGGTGAAAGCGGACGGCGATCTGCCGCCGCTGACGCTGCGCATGGCAGGTCCCTGGGCCGCGCCGACCCAGACGCTGGACCTGAAGGCCCTGCGTGACCACTTCAACGCAGCCGCGCCCGGCAAGTAACGCCCGGACCAAATGACGACCTGCCCCCACGGCAATGGGCGTTCCAAGGGCGTTGAAGTCGCGGCGTGTGGCGTCCATAATGAACGAACGGTAACCGGAAGTCAGAGCGATGCAGGTGGACAACAGGATTTTGGACGACCTCGCCCGTGTGGCAGGTGGCGCGCTCGGCGCCTTCTCGTCCTTGCGCGAAGAGGCCGAAGGCCAACTGCGGGCCCAGCTCGAACGGGTTCTGTCACGGATGGACGTTGTCAGCCGCGAGGAGTACGAGGCTGTCCGCGCCATGGCCGCCAAGGCCCGCGAGGAGCAGGAGGCGATGGCCGAGCGGCTTGCCGCGCTGGAGGCCACCGTCGCATCGCTGAGCGCCGCGAAGGCACCGCTGCCTGTCGTGGTCGAGGCGGCCGGCGTCCCCGCCGTGGCCGAATCCGAGCCGACCAAGCCCGCCGCGGCAGGCGAGGGCAAGCCCGAGACCAAGGACTCCCCGGCTCCCTGAGCGGCAGCGCCGCCGCACACACCGGACGCTCCCTCCCGTCGTCACGCGCCGTCATCCCGCGCCGCGTGCCGCGGCCGGGGCGGTTCGCGGCAGCGCTTAGCCCGGCCCTCGGCCCAGCCCGTCATTTCATCATCTTCGGGGTATTGCCCCGGACCGCGCGCCATCGCCGGCGCATCGCTGCGGTTCGGGTGAACGGTACCGCCCATAGCGCCTTCACAGGAGGACGCGCACATGTCGGCAGTCGCCGTAGAGACCACCACTTCCGCCCACAATCCGCTCGACGTGGTCGAGGAGATCGTCACCGCCAACGAATGGCCCTTCGACCGCGCCACCGAGGACGAGTTGGTCGTCGAGATCGGCGGGCGCTGGTGCGATTACCGGCTTTATTTCGTCTGGCAGCCGGACGTCAGCGCGATGCAGTTCTCCTGCCAGTTCGACATGAAGGTCCAGGCCGCCCGCCGCACCGCCGTCGCCGAACTGCTGGCCGAGGTCAACGGCCGGATGTGGCTCGGCCATTTCGACGTCTGTTCGGAGGAGCACACGCCGATGTTCCGCCAGACCATGCTGCTGCGCGGTTCGCGCGGCGCCGCGGTGGAACAGTTGGAGGATCTGGTGGAGATCGCCCTGTCGGAGTGCGAACGCTTCTACCCGGCCTTCCAGTTCGTGATCTGGGGCGGGAAATCGGCGTCGGAGGCGGTGTCCGCCGCCATTCTCGACACCATGGGCGAAGCGTAAGCCAAAAAACCTGAAGCGAAGGGGAAGGTCACGGTCATGACGGCGGATTCGGGTGCGTCGCTGCTGCTGGTCGGTTGCGGGAAGATGGGCGGGGCGATGCTGGACGGCTGGCTTGCCGCCGGGACCGCGTCGCGCGTCGTGGTGGTCGACCGCGCCGGTCTGCCGCAGTCGGTGGTGGGCGATTCGCGCGTCGCCCTGGCGTCCGGCGCCGATTCCCTGCCGGACGGCTTCGTTCCCGACGTGATCGTCCTGGCGGTCAAGCCGCAGGTGATGGAGGACGCGCTGCCGTCCTACCGTGCCCTGGTCCGCCCCGGCACCGTCTTCCTGTCGATCGCCGCCGGCAAGACCATCGCCTATTTCGAACGGCTGCTGGGGGAGGGGGCGGTCGTCGTCCGCTCCATGCCCAACACGCCGGCCGCCATCGGCCGCGGCATGACCGTCGCCGTTCCGAACTCCCGCGTCAGCGCCGCCCAACGCGATCTGTCCGACCGCCTGCTGCGCGCCGTCGGCGACGTCGCCTGGGTGGAGGACGAAGGGCTGCTCGACCCCGTCACCGCCGTGTCGGGCAGCGGCCCGGCCTATGTCTTCTTCCTGGTCGAGGCGATGGCCAAGGCCGGCGAGGCCGCCGGTCTGCCCGCCGATCTGGCGATGCGGCTGGCCCGCGCCACTGTATCCGGCGCCGGCGCCCTGCTCGACGCCTCGCCGCAGGAGGCCGCCGACCTGCGCAAGGCGGTGACCAGCCCGAATGGCACCACCCAGGCCGCGCTTGAGGTGCTGATGGCCGAGGACGGCGTGCAGCCGGTGATGACCGCCGCCATCGCCGCCGCCACCCGGCGGTCGCGCGAGCTGGCCGGTTGAGGAGATGCCGCAGTGACCACCCTCAGCCCCTCCGCCGCCCGTGTCCAGGCACTGCTGGACAGCATCGGCCTCGGCCATCGCGTGATCGAGCATGAAGGCAGCACCCGCACCTCCGAAGACGCCGCCAATTCCGTCGGTTGCGAGGTGGCGCAGATCGCCAAGTCGCTGATTTTCCGCACCAAGGAGACCGCGCGCCCGGTCCTGGTCGTCGCCAGCGGCGCGAACCGGGTGGAGGAGAAGGCCGTCGGCCGGCTGATCGGCGAAAAGATCGAGCGCGCCGACCCGGAGTTCGTGCGTGAGTCGACCGGCTTCGCCATCGGCGGTGTTCCGCCCATCGGCCATGCCGTTCCGCCTCTGGTGCTGATCGACGACGATCTGCTGCGGCTGGAGACCATCTGGGCCGCCGCCGGCACCCCCAACGCCGTCTTCCGCCTGACCCCCGCCGATCTGGTCAGCATGACCGGCGGCCTGGTGGAGACCGTGCGAAAGGCATAACTGAGGGGGTGGACGGGTGACGTTCGCCCGTCCGCACACCACCTTATCAGGCAGTCCCTGTCGCCTGGAGGTGGTGCCATGTCCGACATGTCGTCCGACAAGCCTGAAGACAACAGCTTCCGCTCCGGTCCAACGGACCCCGACTCCCTCGACCGTGCCGTGGCATCGGCGGCGATGGGGCTGGCGGCCGAAAAGGGCTGGCGCCGCGTCAGCCTGCTGGAGGTCGCGCACACCGCCGGTATCCCGCTGTCACGCTTCCATCACCGCTATCGCGGGCGCGCCGACCTGCTGGCGGCGGTGTCGCGGGTCGCCGATGAAACCGTCCTTGCCGGCGATATTGCCGCAGATCCGACCGAATCGGCGCGGGACCGGCTGTTCGACGTGATGATGCGCCGCTTCGACGCACTGCGCCCCTTCCGCGATGGGCTGCGGTCGGTGGTGCGCGACCTGCCGGCCGATCCGGCGACCGCGCTGGCCTTCTCCTGCGCCTTCGGCCGTTCCATGGCCTGGATGCTGCGCGCCGCCGCGATCGATCCGGATCAGCGCGGTGGCGCGGCGCTGGTCGCCGGTCTCGGGGCCGTCCATGCGCGGGTGATGCGGGTGTTCCTGAACGACGACACCGCCGACCTGTCGCGCACCATGGCGGCGCTCGACAACGCGCTGCGCGGGGCGGAGCGCTGGGGCGCGACCTTCTGCCGCTGGACCAGCCGGCGCGGCCCGCTGGGCCGGTCGTCGGGAACAGAGTCCATGTCGTCAGGCATTTAGCGACGTGCCGGCGATCCGCGGCGGGGGCTTTCTCCCGCCCAGGTTATGCTGCGGCGCAAAATAACGGATTGACTAACTTTTCGGCAATCTGCATAGTCGGCTTCTGTAATGTTGCGACGCAACATGCCCGTATTCGGATGCGGGCAGCAAACACCGATGCTGGGATGAGAAACATGGCCAAGATCAGCGGTAACCCCTTCCTTGAATTCGATCCGTCCAAGCTGATGGGCGACCTGAAGGTGCCGGGCGTGGACGTCGAGTCCATCATCGCCAGCCAGCGCCGCAACATCGAGGCGGTGACTGCTGCCAACCAGCTGGCCTTCGAAGGCTTCCAGGCCATCGTCCGCCGTCAGGCCGAGGTGCTGCGCACCGTTGCCGAGGACGTGAATCGCGCCGTCGGCGAACTGACCGCCGCCGGCACCCCGGAAGAGAAGGCCGCCAAGCAGGCCGATCTGGTCAAGGCCGCCTTCGAGAAGTCGCTGTCCAACATCCGCGAACTGAGCGAGATGATCGCCAAGTCGAACACCGAGGCCGCCGAGATCCTGACCAAGCGCGTGTCGGACAGCCTGGACGAGGTCAAGGCCGCCATCGCCAAGGCGAAGTCCTGATCCACTCCGGTCCGCCGGAAATCAGCGAAGAGGGGTCGCCGTCGGCGGCCCCTTTTTTCGTTTGCGCCTGACGGCCGTGACCTGCCTTCCCGGTTCCGATGCGGGCGTTGCCGCGCTACCCTGGCGCCGACCGCAAGAACCGCATCGGGACCGTCATGACCATCTCCTACGACGATTTCGCCAAGGTCGACGTCCGCGTCGGCACCATCCGCGCCGCCGATGTCTTTCCGGAGGCGCGCAAGCCGGCCTACAAGCTGACCATCGATTTCGGCGGCGAGATCGGCACCAAGCGCAGCTCCGCCCAGATCACCAGCCATTACGCCGCCGACGCGCTGGTCGGCCGTCAGGTTCTGGCGGTGGTGAATTTCCCGCCCAAGCGCATCGGCCCCTTCACCAGCGAGGTGCTGTGCCTGGGCCTGCCCGACGCCGAGGGCGCCGTGGTGCTGGTCGGCCCGGATCATGCGGTGCCGGACGGCGCGAGGCTGTTCTGATTTCGACCGTCTTCTTGTGGAGATGTGAAAGATTCGATCATGCCGCACCTACGAAAAAATCACTGTGAGGTTGAATTCGCGCGGTCCTCATAAGGCGACAAGTTGCCGCAGGGTTCGTATGTATTTTAAATGAATGCAGTCTAAACCGGGATGGCATAGTGCGGCGCGACCTCGACTTCGCACCTGCAACATGTTTCCTGGTGGATGGCACTCATGGACGCCCTTCGCGCTTTCGTCGGCCGGCTTTCGATCTCCACGAAAGTCACGGTGTTGAACCTCTTCGGCATGCTGGTCCTCAGCACGGCGATCTTGTTCGCGATCGGTCAGGTGATCGTCCGCGACCTGGAACGGCAGGCGATCGACATGCAGCGGCTCAGCATGGACATCGCCTGGTCGTCGCTGCAGGAACGCGGCGGCCAGTTCTCCGTCGCCGACGGCAAGCTGCTGTTGGACGGGGTCGTGATGAACGACAACAACCTCGTGGTCGACAAGATCAAGCGCATCACCGGGGGCACCGCCACCCTGTTCCTGGGCGACCGCCGCATCGCCACCAACGTCACCAAGCCCGACGGCAGCCGCGCCGTCGGCACCACGCTGGCGCAGGGGCCGGCCTATGAATCGGTGCTGCGTCAGGGCGTTTCCTTCCGCGGCATGGTCGATATCCTGGGCGACTCCTATTACGCCGCCTATGACCCGATCAAGGACGCGGCCGGCAAGCCGGTCGGCATCCTCTATGTCGGCATCAAGAAGGCGGAGGTGTTCAAGACCTTCGACGACAGCATGCGCTTCGCCACCATGCTGGTGGTGCTCTGCGCCGTCGTTCTGGCCGTTCCCGGCTATCTGGTGTCGCGCCGGTTGCTGCGTCCGCTGGGCCAGCTCAGCCAGGTGATGACCGCGCTGTCCTCCGGCGATCTGGCCGCCAGCGTCGCCGGCGTCAACCGCCTGGACGAGATCGGCGCGATGTCGCGCTCCGTCCTGGTTTTCCGCGACGGCATGGCCGAGGCGGAGCGTCTGCGCGCCGAGCAGGAGCATCAGCGCATCCAGGGCGAGGCGCAGAAGCGCAAGGCACTGCAGTCGATGGCCGACACGGTGGAGCACGAAAGCCGCAGCGCCGTCGAACGCGTCGCCGCCCGCACGCAGGAGATGGACCGCAACGCCGGCGCCATGGCGACATCGGCCGGACTGGTCGGTTCCAACGCCCAGAACGTCGCCGCCGCCGCGGCCCAGGCGCTCAGCAATGCCCAGGCGGTGGCGTCCGCCGCCGAGCAGCTCTCGGCTTCCATCGAGGAGATCGGCAATCAGGTCGGCCATGCCGCCGGGGTCACCCGCGCCGCCGTCGCCGCCAGCAACCGGACCGAGAGCACCATTGAATCGCTGTCCTCGGCGGTCAGCCGCATCGGCGACGTGGCGGAACTGATCCAGGGCATCGCCGCCCAGACCAACCTGCTTGCCCTGAACGCCACCATCGAGGCGGCGCGGGCAGGGGAGGCGGGCAAGGGCTTCGCCGTCGTCGCCGGCGAGGTGAAGAACCTCGCCAATCAGACCTCGCGCTCGACCGAGGAGATCTCGCGCCTGATCACCGAAATCCAGTCGGTCACAGCCCGCAGCGTGGAGGAGGTGCGCGACATCAGCCGCACCATCGGCGAGATCGACGCCATTTCCGGCACGGTCGCCGCCGCGGTGGAACAGCAGGCGTCGGCGACCCAGGAGATCTCGCGCAACGTCGGCCAGACCGCCGGTGCGGCCACCGACGTTTCAACCCGGATCGACGAGGTGTCGCGCGAGGCCAAGGTGACGGAGGAGCGCGCCGATATGCTGCGCGCCGGGGCGTCGGAAGTGACCCACAGCATCGACGAACTGATGCATGTGCTGGTGCGCGCCGTGCGCACGGCGACCGACGACGTCGACCGCCGCAGCGTGCCGCGCTATCGCGTCGAGGCCCCCTGCATCGTGGAGGGGGCGGAGGGCCGCCTGACGGTGCGGCTGCTGGATATCTCGCGCCATGGCGCGGCGCTGGGCGAGGCCGACGCCGTCGGTGCCCGCGGCACCCTGCTGTTCGACAGCCTGGGCGTGGCGCTGCCCTTCGACGCCTTCAATCGGGAGGAGGGGGTGGTGCGCGTCCGCTTCCGGCTGGCCGAGATCGACCGCCAGGCCTTCGACGCCCGCTTCGACCGATTCGAAGAGGCGATGGCCGGGCGCCGCCTGGCTGGCTGATCCCGGTTGCCGGGCTGGCTGGGCGGCAGTGCCGGACCGCGCGATGTGCAGGCGGGCGGGGGCCGCCCGTCAGATTGGGGTCCGTCGGACCCCGACCCGTTAAACCCCGGCCCGGCGGACCGCGGCGTGGACGTGCGGCGGGGTCATGCCGGTTCGCGCCTGTTCCAGGGCGCCCTGCTGCCGGGCGGCGAAGACGCCGGCCTCCGTGCGGTTGCGGAAATGCAGCTTCGACAGCACGCTGCGGACCATCGACTTGATGACCGCTTCCGACAGGTCCAGCGCGTTGGCGATGGTCCGGTTGTTCATGCCCTCGCCCAGCAGGCGCAGCGTCTCGAACTCCGGATCCGACAGGCGCGGCAGCAGCGTCAGCCGGATCTCGTCGACGCCAAGGCGTGACAGGAACTGCTTGGGCATCAGGCAATGGCCTTCCAGCCCCAGATCCAGCAGTTCGTTGATGCGGTCGACGTTCAGATCCTCGAACACCCACGCATCGGCGAAGGCAAGGATGTGGGCGGCGTCCAGCAACTCGCGCGAGGACAGCACGACGACGATCCGCGAGCGGCGGGACAGCCGCAGGTAGACCATTGGTTCGTTTTCGCGCAGTGCCGTGAACTGCTGCAGCCCGATCAGGATCGCATCCGGCGTCAGCGCGCTCTGGGTCAACTCCCCGATGTCGTGCAGCACCGTGACCCGGTGGCGGCCACCGCGGTTCAACTGCTGCACCACATTCTCGGTCAGCGCGTTGTTGTCGAGGATCAGGCAGACATGCATGGGAGTCACCGCGTTGCGGGTCTGGTGAGATGCTTTCTCATGGGCGTACTCATGGTGTGTGTGCATGGGTCAGCTCTGTCTGGAGGAGGCATCCACGGCCGGCCCGGCTCAGGGCATTGCCGCCTGCATCTAAGGGTTGAAGAAGAACCGGCCGGTCGGCCCAGGCACGTCATCATAAAACTCACGTCATCCGGAAAATTATTGTGGGCATCGAAGTATTTCGAGGCGGACTGCAAACTCCCCCTTGGTCGGGATCGGGGACGTCCTGTTCGCACCGCGTGATTTAGAAATGAACTGAGCTCCGCGTAAATCAGGCGATGGATGATCAGCCAAGATCGCTTATCGTCTCCTTGTTGGTCGCCCCAGGTTTCGAAACGGTAACACCTATGGAATGATGTGTGCTGAGCGGGTCACAGGGGAATGCGCGTTGGTACAGGCATCCATCAGGGTTATCCTTTCGGTTTGGTCGCCGGTTTTCCTTACTCTTCTGCGCGTTCGAATCGGGATTAACCAAATCCCTGCCACAGGAACGCCGCAAAGATAGCAAGGTTCCAGGAAAATTCCCGTCGCTAATGGAGACAACAGGTCTCTCTTCGAATGATCCCGATCGGGCCAAGTTAATCCGATGCGTTCGCGCGATAACTCCATTCGCACACGTAGACGAAACTATGACCTTCGGTAGAAGCAGTTCTTGGCCGTACCATGACCAAAGGTGCCTCGGCGGGGCGTGTCGGCTTCGAATGACCTATGGCCCTTGTCGGGATACAGGGTCCCGACCGATCGTGGTATCAGATACCCAACACAGCGAAGAACAAGCCCACAACGGCAGACGGTCTTCCGGCCGATGTCCGAAGAAGGCGTACAGACCAATCGGCCACCAAGCCATGTATTCGGCGCGAATGTGGTGATCCGGGTGCCGCGGGGGCGTGCCGGACAACAGACAACAGCCCTGACGGGCGGTCGTTCGCAAGCGGACGGCACCGGCAAGGGTCGGCGAGCGAGGATGACGGGGACCATGAAGATTCTGATCGGGGACGACCATCTGCTGTTTCGCGAAGGCCTGCGGCGTCTGCTGGAGCAACTGCAGGGCGAGGCCAGCTTCGTCGAGGCCGGGACCTTCGACGAGGTGCTGGACCAGTGCCGGGCCGGCACGACCTTCGACATCATCCTGATGGACCTGCATATGCCGAACTGGCCGGGCTTCGACGGTCTGCGCGAGATCCAGGCGCTGCAGCCGGGCGTGCCGGTGGTGGTGATCTCCGCGTCGGAGGCTCTGGGCGACATCCGTGGCGCGCTCGACCATGGCGCGACCGGCTACATCCCGAAATCGAGCAGCGTGAAGGTGATGATGGGCGCCCTGAACCTGGTGTTCTCGGGCGGCATCTACCTGCCGCCGGGCGCGCTCACCGCCAGCATGGAGGCCGCGCCACGCCGCCGCACGGTGGACATGTCCGACCGCAGCGCCGGCTACGGCCTGACCCAGCGCCAGCGCGAAGTGCTGGAATGCCTGCGTCTCGGCAAGTCGAACAAGCAGATCGCCTATGAACTGGGCCTATCGGAAGGCACGGTGAAGATCCACGTCACCGCCATCTTCAAGTCGCTGGGCGTCAAGAACCGCACCCAGGCGGTCATCGCCGCCGCCGCCATGTCGGCGTAAGCCGACGAATCTGATGTCGGCGTAAGCCGACGAATCTGATGTCGGCATAAGCCGACGAAGGAATTGCCGGCCTAACAGTCAGAGCATCGACCGATCCGGGGCACGTACGGGTCGCGGAACTGGGCCGCCGGAGGAACCCCTCCGCGGCCCGTTTTCTTTTGGCGGCAACGGCCGGACACCCGTCCATGGCAGGGAGGCACTTGACCCGGCGGGTTGCCCGATGCTATCCGCCCCTTTGATCTTGTGGAATCATCCGCCCGGTTCTCCGGCCGGAAGGGTTCCGCCTGACCCGCGCCGCCATCCGGGCCGTGCGCGACGCCGCCACCGCAGGGACGCAACCGCAGCGCCATGAGCGATATTTTCCGCGAAGTCGACGAGGATCTGCGCCGGGACCGCGCGGAGCACCTGTTCAAGAAATACGGCGGCGCCATGATCGCCGCGGCCGTCCTGGTCGTCGCCGGCACCGGCGGCTACAGCTACTGGCGCCATTGGCAGGCGCAGCAGAAGCAGGAGCAGACCGCCGCCCTGGTCGCCGCCATCTCGCAGAGCGCGCAAGGCCCGGAGAAGGGCATCGAGGCGCTGTCGGCCTTCGCCGGCTCCGCCAAGCCCGACCTCGCCGCCATCGCCCAGTTCAACGCCGCGGCCCTGCTGATCCGCCAGAACAAGCCGGACGAGGCCGCGACCATCTATGACGGCATCGCCGCCCACGGCTCCGTCCCCACCGAATACCGCGATCTCGCCACCCTGCTGGCGGTGTCGCAGCGTGCCGAGAAGGGCGACCCGGCCCAACTGACGGCGAAGCTGCAGCCGCTGACCGCCGACACCAGCCCCTGGCGCTTCACGGCGCGCGAGCTGACGGCGATGCTGGCCGCCCGCGCCGGCGACACCGAAAAGGCGCGCACGCTCTACAAGCAACTGGCGGATGACCAGCAAGCGCCGTCGGGCGTGCGTGGCCGTGCCGCCGATCTCGCCTCCCTCTACGGCAAGGGCTGATCCAGGGCCATGAAGAACAACAAGATGAAGGCCGGTTCCATCCGCCGCGCGGCGCTGCTGTCCGCATCGCTGCTGTCCGTCTTCCTCGCCGGTTGCGACACCATCGACGGCTGGTTCGGCAAGACGCCCGATCCGCCCCTGCCGGGCAAGCGCGTCGCCGTGCTCCAGCGCGAGCGCAAGGTGGAGCCGGACGCCCAGCTCGCCGCCGTCGCCGTCACCGTGCCGCCGCCGGTCGCCAACGCGGCCTGGGCGCAGCCGGGCGGCACGCCGGACCATGTGCTGGGCAACCTCGCCCTGTCGGCCAACCCGTCCGACGCCTGGCGTTCCGACATCGGTTCGGGCTCCAGCAGCTCGCGCGCGCTGCTCGGCACGCCGGTGATCGCCGACGGCCGCATCTTCGCGATGGACGCCGACTCGCATGTCTCCGCGCTGAACGAGCGCAGCGGCCAGTCGCTGTGGCGCGTCGACACCCGGCCGGAGAATGAGCGGGGCGGTGCCACCGGCGGCGGCGTCGCCTATGCCGACGGCCGCGTCTATGCCGCCACCGGCTTCGCCGAAGTGCTGTCGCTCGACGCCGCTTCCGGCAAGATTCTGTGGCGCAAGCGCATCGCCGGCCCGGTCCGCGGCGCGCCCACGGTGGCCGGTGGGCGCGTGCTGGTCATCACGCTCGACAACCAGACCATCGCGCTCTCCACCGACGACGGCGCGGTGCAGTGGTCGCAGCAGGGCATCCTGGAGACCGCCGGCCTGCTCGGCGCCGCCAGCCCCGCCGCCACCGGCACGCTGGTCGTCTCCCCCTATTCGTCGGGCGAGCTGTTCGGTCTGCGTCCGGAAAACGGCCGCGTGTCCTGGCAGGACAGCCTCGCGGCCATTCGCCGCACCGGCCAGCTGAGCAATCTGGCCGACATCCGCGGCCTGCCGGTGGTCGACCGCGGCAACGTCTACGCCATCGGCCACTCCGGCCGAATGGTCGCCATCGACGAACGAATTGGCGCCCGCATCTGGGAAACCGAGATCGGCGGCGTCCAGACCCCCTGGCTGGCCGGCGACTATCTGTTCACCGTCACCAACGACCAGGAGGTCGTCGCGGTGGCGCGCCAGAACGGCAAGGTCCGCTGGGTGGCGCCGCTCGCCCGCTTCAAGGATCCGGAGGACAAGTCGGGACCGATCGTCTGGTCCGGTCCGGTGATGGCGGGCAGCCGCCTGTGGGTCACCGGCTCCAACGGCCAGCTGCTCGGCCTGTCGCCGTCGGACGGCCGGGTGGAGGTGACCCGTTCGCTCCCCACCGGTTCCTACTTGCCGCCGGTCGTTGCCAACAACACTCTCTATGTGCTGTGCGACAACGGAACGCTGGTCGCGTTCCGTTGATCGCGGATTTCCTCCGTCTGTTGTGAAAGGCCTTTGGCCCCATGTCGTTCACCGTGGTCCTCGTCGGTCGGCCGAATGTCGGCAAATCGACTCTCTTCAACCGTCTGGCCGGCAAGAAGTTGGCCCTGGTGGACGATACGCCGGGCGTCACCCGTGACTGGCGCTCGGCCCCGGCCCATGTCGGCGGTCTGTCCTTCACGGTGGTGGATACCGCCGGTCTGGAGGACGTGACCGACGACAGCCTGGAGGCGCGGATGCGCCGCCAGACCGAGCAGGCGCTCGAGCGCGCCGACGTGGCGCTGTTCATCATCGATGCCCGCGCCGGCATCACCCCGCTGGACCGGCATTTCGCCAACCTGCTGCGCCGGAGCAAGACCCCGGTCCTGCTGGTTGCCAACAAGACCGAAGGCAAGGCCAGCCAGCCCGGTATGTTCGAATCCTACGAGTTGGGCCTCGGCGATCCGATCCCGTTGTCCGCCGAGCATGGCGAGGGCATGGCCGATCTGGTCGAGGCGCTGCTGCCCTACGCCCCGCCGGAAGACACCGGCGAGGTCGAGGAGAAGGACGACGGCTTCGACCCCTCCATCCCGGTCGGCGACCAGCCGGAGCCGGAGGAGGACCGCAGCAAGCCGATCCAGATCGCCATCGTCGGCCGTCCGAATGTCGGCAAATCGACCCTGCTGAACGGCCTGCTGGGTGAGGAGCGCGTGCTGACCGGCCCCGAGGCCGGCATGACCCGCGACGCCATCGCGGTGGATTGGGAATGGCGCGACCGCCGGTTCAAGCTGGTCGACACCGCCGGCATGCGCCGCCGCGCCCGTGTGGACGAGAAGGTGGAGAAGCTCGCGGTCGCCGACAGCCTGCGCGTCATCCGCATGGCCAATGTCGTGGTGCTGGTGGTCGATGCCGCCGCCATCCTCGACAAACAGGACCTGACCATCGCCCGTCTGGTGATCTCGGAAGGCCGCGCCCTGGTGATCGCCGTCAACAAGTGGGACACGGTCGACGACCGCGCAATGGCGCTGCGCCAGGTCGAGGACAAGCTGCAGGCCTCTCTCGGCTACATCAAGGGCGTGAAGGTCGTCACCATCTCGGCGCTCAAGGGCCACAAGCTCGACACCCTGCTGGATGGCGTGCTGGAGACCTACACCGTCTGGAACCGCCGCATCCCGACGGCGCAGCTGAACCGCTGGATCGAAGGCGTTCTGGAACACCACCCGCCGCCCCTGGTCGAGGGCCGCCGGGTCAAGATCCGCTACGTCACCCAGGTGAAGACCCGCCCGCCGACCTTCGCCCTGTTCGTCAACAAGCCGCTGGATTTGCCGGAAAGCTACCAGCGCTACCTGACCACCCACCTGCGCGACAGCTTCGACATGCCCGGCGTGCCGGTGCGCCTGCTGCTGCGCAAGGGCAAGAACCCCTACGCCGAGGATTGATTCAGAGTTCCCCTCCCTCTCCCGGACTACTCACCGGGTGAGGGAGGAAGCGGCGTGGGTCAAATTCCGTCAAAGGACCAGCCCGACTCAATAATGGGGCGGCGGCCGGTCGTCCTGCGGGGAGGCGATGGCATATTCCGCCGCCTCCACCCGGTCGCGCATGCGCCTCAGTTGGGCGGTCAGGCGGTCGATGGTCTGGCCCTGGGCGAAGATGACCTCGGACATCTCCTCCGCCATGCGCTCGTGATGGGCGAGGCGGCTTTCCAGATCGGCGAGGCGTTGTTCGAGAGCGGGATCCATTGGGCACCGGTCAAGGAATGGGAAAACGGGGAACGGGCCGCAAGATGGACCATTCCCCGATCCGGGTCGAGGTGCCTTTCCGCTCACGCCATCGCGGTGGTGCCGGCCAGCCAGCCGGACAGGCCGGTCAGTATCAGCACCGTCAGGCTGGCCAGCCGCAGGGTCAGCGGCGCCATCGCCAGCCCGCCCATCAGCTTGTCGTTGCGCAGCAGCAACAGCATCGGGATCAGGATGAAGGGCAGGGTCAACGCCAGCACCACCTGACTCAGCACCAGCAACCCGTCCACGGCACCGTCGCCGGCACTGCCCAGAACCGCCAGCGCCGGGATCAGCGAGGCCCCGCGGGTGATCAGCGCGCGGGTGATCGGGCGCAGCCGCAGGTTCAGGAAGCCTTCCGTCACCATCTGCCCGGCCATGGTACCGGTGGTGGTGGAGCTTTGGCCGGCGGCCAGCAGGGCGATGGCGAAGACCAGCGCGGCGCCGCCGCCGATGCTGCTGCCCAGCAGGGCGTGCGCGTCCTCGATGCCGGGGGCGCTGCCGGCTCCGGCCCCCTGGAAGGCGACGGCGGCCACAGCCAGGATGGCGCCGTTGACCAGACCGGCCAGGGCCAGCGCGGTCGAGAGGTCGATGGTCAGCCAACGGGCGGCCTGCCGGCGCTCCTCCTCCGTCTTCACCTGTGCCAGCCGCGAGCGCACCAGACCGGAGTGCAGGAACAGGTTGTGCGGCATGACGGTGGCGCCGATGATGCCCAGCGACAGGTACAGCATCTCCGGATTGCGGGCCAATTCGACGCTGGGCATCAGGCCGGCCAGCAGGGCGCCGGGGTCGGGGCGGGCGATCACCAGTTCCCAGGCGAAGCAGACCACCACCACGCTCATCAGCGCGCCGACGACCAGTTCGGGGGTGCGGCCACGGGCGCCGGGCAAGGCCAGGATGCCGAAGGTCAGCACGGCGGAGATCACGACGCCGGCCATGATCGGGACGCCGAACAGCAGCTTCAGCGCGATGGCGCTGCCCAGCAGCTCGGCCAGATCGGTGGCGATCATCGCCAGTTCCGAAACCGCCCACACCAGCATCGCCACCGGGCGCGGGAAGCGCTGACGGATCAGCCGGGCCAGATCGGTACCGGTCGCCAGCGTCAGCCGGACGATCAGCCCTTGCAGAAAGATGCCGGCCAGACTGGCGATCAGCACGGCCGACAGCAGCGCGAAGCCGAAGCTGGAGCCCGCCGCGATGTCGGTCGCCCAGTTCCCAGGGTCCATATAGCCGACCGCCACCACGAAGCCGGGGCCGAGCATGGTCCATAAGCGGCGCCCGCCCGCGGGGGCGGCGGTGCGGACGGATTCGGCGGTGGTGGGGGATGCGGTCTTCACGCCGGTTGCTCCTGAACGGTCCGATGGCGGCCAGAGGCTTGGCTGCCAATGCAACATGGCAGGGCATTTCGATAGCGTCCAATCGATGCGCTCTAACATCGAGATAGACATGGCCTATCAATGTGGCCGCTCCGCCGAGGCAGGTCCAGTTCAGAACAGCGGGATGGTCACTTCGTTCGCAGTGCAGCAGGGCCATGCGAGCGAATTTTGCCGGGAACCATTAGCCGCCTTCAGCGCCGGCGCGGGCCGAAGCGCTTGCGCGGGGCGCCGCGGAAGCCGGCGGCGGGCGGCGGCTCGCGGCGGCGGGCGCGGGAGGCGAGCGCTTCGGACAGGCGCTGGCCGATGGCGTCGCGGGCACTGCGCACGCGATCGCGGTCGGGCAGCGCATTGGGGAATTTGCGCGACGCCCAGAAATAGAGGTCGCAGGCGCGCGACGCGGCTTCCAGCACATCGGCGGCCAGACCGTCGAACCGCGCCGGGATCAGCCGGGCGAGCGGCAGGACCTCCCCCGTCTCCACCGCGTCGAGGATCGCGGTGAAGACCTTGGCGTCCTCCGGCTCCTCCAGATCGGCGGGGGCGAGCAGCAGGTCGAGCTTGGCGGCAAGCGCCAGCCGGCGGGCGTCCAGCATCGGTGCGGCGCGGCGGAGCGCCGACAGGTCGGCCAGCCGGAAGGGGGAGCCGGCGGTGGCGGCACTGCCGAAGCATTCCACCAGCAGCCGAGTCTCGTCGCTGTCGACGTGGCCGGCGAGGCGGGCGAGCATGGCGCGGGTCGGGCGGACGGGCAGGGGGGCGTCGACGCGCAGGCGGCGGTCGGGCGCCTCCAACAGGCGTTTCAACGTGGCGGGGGTGCCGCGGGCGATGACGCCGAAATGCCCCTCCTCGAACTGGCCGAAGCGGCCGGCGCGGCCGGCGATCTGCTTCACCTCCGTCGCGGTCAGCGGTCGGACGCTGCTGCCGTCGAACTTCTCAAGCGCGGTGAACAGGACGCGGCGGCAGGGCAGGTTCAGCCCCATGCCGATGGCGTCGGTCGCCACCACCACGTCGGCCTCGCCGGCCAGGAAGCGCGCGGCCTCGCGCCGCCGCACCGCCGGGGCCAGCGCGCCATAGATGGCGGCGACAGACAGCCCTTGCGCCAGCAGCGTGTCGCGGACGCTGTGGACCTCGCGGCGGGAGAAGGCGATCAGGGCGTCGCCGCGCTCGACCTCGGGCCAATCCAGGCGGCGGTCGAGCATCGATAGCGGGGTCTTGCGGTCGAGTTCCACCACCTCCAGCACCTCGCCGAGATGGGCGGCGGCGCGCTCCACCAGCGGACGGACTTCGGGCGCGCCGAGGATATAGACGGTCTCTGCCGGGACGCCCATCAGCGCGGCGGTCCAGGCCCAGCCGCGCGCGGGGTCGGCCAGCATCTGGATTTCGTCGATCACCGCGACCTCGACCGGGCGGTCGGGGTCCATCACCTCGATGGTGGAGGCGGTGTGGCGGGCGCCGGGGGTGCGGATTTCCTCCTCGCCGGTGATGAGGGTGGTGGGGGTGCTTTCGGCGTTCAGCCGCTCCATCACCTCCAGCGCCAGCAGGCGCAGCGGGGCGAGATAGACGCCGTCGCGGGCCTCGCGGAGTGCTGAAATGGCACGGTGGGTCTTGCCGGAGTTGGTCGGGCCGATCACCAGCACCAGCTTGCGGTTCATGCCGCGCGCCACCGGAAACAGCCGTTCGAAGCGGGAGAAGTCGAAATGGCGGTCGACATAAATCCGGCCGCGCGCCTCCGCCCGGTCGCGGCGCCATTGGTCGTACTCGCGGTCCCAGCGGTCGAGCAGCTCGTCGGCGTCCGTCCGGTTGCGGGCGGCCTTGCCCAGCCGCTCGGCGAGGCTGGCGAAGCCCCAGTCAGGATCGTCGCCGGCCCGCTCCGCCAATTCGCGCAAGCGGGCGGCGACGCGGGACAAAGCATCGTCAAGGGCGGCGCGCAGGGCGGGGTCATGGTCGAGCCGGGCCGACAGTTCGGCGTCGGACAGGTCCGACAGTTCCAGCGCGTCGAAGGTCCGCGACACCTGCAGGCGGATGGCCGGGGCCATGCCGGGCCAGGGCAACTCGTCGCCGCGGACGGCACGGACGCGGGTGCGGTCCTCGCAGGACAGCAATGTGCTGTGACTTCCGGCCAGCGCCCGACGGCCCTGGGCCAGCAGCGCGTCGCGCCGCTGGGCCCGGTCGATCCGGCCGGAGATTTCCATCATGATGGCCTCGCGCCGCTCCGCCGGGACCAGCAGGTCGCGCTTGCCCTTGGGCAGCGGCAGGCCGAGCGGCACCAGACCGCGGGCCTCGGCGTCATGCATCCGCAGCACGCCGGCGGCACCCAGCGTCGTCACCTCCGGATGGGCGACGGCGAGGTCGTGGACCAGATGCGGGTCGGCGGGCGAGTCGGGGATCTGGTCGGTCATGGGGAACTCATGTGGCCTGCCCGGAGGCGATGTGGTGCAGCACGATGCCGCTGGTGGTCGCCACGTTGAGCGAATCGAAACCGCCGGCCATCGGAATACGCACGCTGCGGGCACGCGCCAGCAAGGCGGGTGGCAGTCCCGGCCCCTCCGAGCCGAACAGCAGGGCGGCGCGGCGGGGCGGGGCCAGGGCGGCCAAGGTCTCGGCACCGGCGGGGCTGAGCGCCACCGCCTCGAACCCGAATCGGTCGAGCAGGGCGAGCGGGTCCTCACCGGCGGCGAGCTTGGCCGTCGGCACCAGCAGGGTCGCCCCCACCGAGACACGGATCGCCTTGCGGTAGAGCGGGTCGCAGCAGCCGGGATCGAGGACCACCGCATCCGCGCCGAAGGCGGCGGCGTTGCGGAAGATGCCGCCCATGTTGTCGTGGTTGCCGATGCCGAACAGCATGACGATCCGGGCGACCGGGCCGCAGGCATCCAGCAGGTCGGACGCGCTCGGCACGTCGGTCTTCTCGCCGATTGCAAGGATGCCGCGATGGAGCGGAAAGCCGGCGATGCGGTCGAGCACCGTTTGTGTGGCGGTGTAGACGGGGGTGTCCGCAGGCAGCGCCGCCAGCATCGGCTCCAGCGCCATCACCCGCTTGTCGGCGATCAGCAGCGAGCGGGCGCGATAGCGGGTGGATTGGACGAGGCTGCGCACCACCACCGCCCCCTCGGCAATGAACAGCCCGTCACGGCCGACGAGATCGCGCTCCCGCACGTCGCGGTAGGGCTCGATGCGCGGGTCCTCGGGGTCGGTGATCGGAATGATGGTGGGCAAGGGAACGCTCGGTCTCTGGGATGTGCGCCTAGTTAGTGCATGTGGGGGCGGGTTTCCAATGCCATGGCAATGCGGCGGAGCCATTCCCCCCCTCCCTCCATGGGCATACCCCCTTGCCGACGCCTGAGGCCCTGCTCATGTTGCGGCGCAGCAAATATTGAGGGTGTGTCGGCAATGACCATGATCCGAAAGCTGTGGAACCGCATGCGCGGCAGGGCGAAGCCTGCGCCGCGCACTCTGCCGGCGGAACCGCTGGAGCTGTCGGGGCCAGGGCCGATGCTGGCCCTGCCGCGGCCCAAGCCGACGCTGGCGCTGGCGTTGCAGGGCGGCGGCGCGCATGGCGCCTTTACCTGGGGCGTGCTCGACCGGCTGCTGGAGGAGGATATCCGGCTGGTGGGAGTCAGCGGCGCCAGCGCCGGGGCGATGAACGCGACGATGCTCGTACAGGGCTGGGCGAGGGGCGGTCGCGACGGCGCCCGCGCCGAATTGGCGAATTTCTGGGAGCGGGTGAGCGCCGCCGGCCGGCTGGGACCGATCCGGCCGAGCGTGACCGGCAGGCTGCTTGGCCGCTGGAACGTCGATCACGCGCCGGGGACCCATCTGCTGGACTGGGCGCGGCGCTGGGTCACCCCCTATCAGACGCAGGCGGCCGATTTCCACCCGCTGCGCGGATTGCTGGCGGAGATGGTGGAGCCCGACCTGATCCGGCGGAGCGGGCTGCGGCTGTTCGTCAGCGCCACCAATGTGCGCAGCGGCGCCCTGCGGCTGTTCGACGAAACGGAGGTTCAGGTCGACCATCTGTTGGCCTCCGCCTGCCTGCCTCACCTGTTCCGCGCGGTGCGGATCGACGGGCAGGATTATTGGGACGGCGGCTATCTCGCCAACCCGCCGCTGTCGCCGCTGGCGGTGGCCTGCCCCGGCGCCGATCTGATGGTGGTGGCGATCAACCCCTTCACCTGCGCCACCACGCCCGAGGATCCGGCCGGCATCGCCGCCCGGCTGAACCAGATCACCTTCAACGCCGCCCTGCTGCAGGAGATGCGCTGCCTGTCCACCCTTCCCGACGCTCCGCGCACGCACCTGATCGGCGCCGACGAGCATTTGCAGGATTTGGGGCTCTATTCGAAGCTGATGACAGACTGGAGCTTCCTGAACTGGCTGCGCGACGCCGGGCGCGAGGCGGCGGGGCGTTGGGTTGAGGAGAACCTGCAAGCCGTCGGCGTGGAAGGCACCGCCCGGTCGCCGGCGCTGGCCTGACGCTCACTCCGCAGGATGCTGCTGGGCGTCCGGATCGGCGTGGGCGAACCATCGTTTCATCCGGCGCGACAGCCCGTCCAGATAGCTAAGCGCCACCGGCACCACCAGCAGCGTCAGAATGGTGGAGGACAAGAGGCCGCCGATCACCGCATGGGCCATCGGCGCCCGCTGCTGCGCGCCTTCGCCGATGCCCAGCGCCAGCGGGATCATGCCGAAGATCATCGCCGCCGTGGTCATCACGATGGGGCGCAGGCGGATGATGCCGGCCTCCACCAGCGCATCATGCAGGCTGGCGCCGCGCTTGCGCGCCTGGTTGGCGAAATCGACCAGCAGGATGGCGTTCTTGGTCACCAGACCCATCAGCATGATGAAGCCGATGGCGCTGAAGATGTTCAGCGTCGATCCCGCCACCAGCAGGCCCAGGAACACGCCGACCAGCGACAAGGGCAGCGAGGCCATGATGGCCAGCGGTTGCAGGAAGCTGCCGAACTGCGAGGCGAGGATCAGGTAGATCAGGATGACGGCGAGCGCCAGCGCCTGCGCCGCGTAACCGCTGGTCTCGGCGATGTCCTTGGTGGAGCCGCCGAAGACGATGCGGTAGCCGGGCGGCAGTTCGATCTTCGCCAGGGCCGCCTGCAACTCGCGTCCGGCATCGCCGGCGGCGCGGCCCTGGACGTTGGCCTGGACATTCACCTCGCGCTGCAGATCGCGCCGGTTGATTTGCGAGGCACCGAGCGTCGTCGTCACCTCCGCCACCTGGGACAGCGGGATCATGCGCGGCGTGTCGGCGGCGTCCCTCCCACCCGACAGATAGATGCGATCGAGATCGGCGCGACCGGCACGGTCGGCCTCCGGCAGGCGGACCAGCACGTCGTAGCTCTCGCCGTCGGGCGCCTTCCAACTCGACACCGTGTCGCCGGCGAACAGCGGGCGCAGCGTGTCGGCGACCTTGCTGGTGCTGATGCCGAGGTCGCTGGCGAGGTCGCGCTCCAGCCGGACGGCGAGCGTCGGCTTGGCCGACTTCAGCGTGCTGTCGACATCGACGAAGCCAGGAATGGCGCGCATGGCGCCGATGACCTTCTGCGACAGCCGGTCTAGCTGGGCGATGTCGCGGCCCTGCACCGACACCTGGATCTGCTTCTGCACGCCGCCGACGCCGGGGATGGCGATGCCCATGGTGACGCCGGGGATCGCCGACAGCCGTTGGCGCAGCAGCGGGGCAAGGTCGTTCGGCGAGCGCTTGCGCTGGTCGATGGGGACGTAGCGCAGATAGATGCTGCCGCGGTTGTGGCCGATCGACACGCCGGTGTTGACGGTGCTGTAGGTGTAGGCGATCTCCGGAAACTCGCGGATCGCCGCCTCGACCTGCTTCGTCTTGGCGGTGGTCGCGGCCAGCGATGAGCCGACGGGGGTTTCCACTTCGACGATCTGCTCGCCCAGGTCGGCGGCGGGGACGAACTCCACGCCGATGCGCGGGACCAGCAGGAAGCTGCCGAAGAAGATCGCCAGCGCCGCGATCATCACCAGCCAGCGCCGGCGCAGGCCCCAGCGCAGCAGCCGGCCATAGCCGTGCGAGACGGCGGTGAAGCCGCGCTCGAACGCCGCCGCGAAGCGGCCGAAGATGGAGCGGCCATGGCGGCCGTGCGCCGCCGGGTCGTACCAGAGGCTCGACAGCATGGGATCGAGCGTGAAGGACACGAACAGCGAGATCAGCACCGCCGCCGAAACGGTGATGCCGAATTGCAGGAAGAAGCGGCCGATGATGCCGCCCATGAAGGCGACCGGCAGGAACACCGCGACGATGGTCAGCGTGGTCGCCAGAACCGCCAGCCCGATCTCCGCCGTGCCGTCGAGCGCCGCCTGCCGGTGGCCCTGGCCGCGGGCGAGGTGGCGCATGATGTTCTCGCGCACGACGATGGCGTCGTCGATCAGGATGCCGATGGCCAGCGACAGCGCCATCAGCGTCATCATGTTCAGCGTGAAGCCCATCGCAGCCAGCATGCCGAAGGTGCCGAGCACGGCGACCGGCAGGGTCAGGGCGGTGATGACCGTGCTGCGCCAGGACCCAAGGAAGACCATGACGATCAGGATGGTCAGGATGCCGCCCTCGACCAGCGTCTTCTGCACGTTGCTGAGCGAGTTGGTGATGCCGCGGGAGCTGTCGCGCACCACCGCCAGCGTCACGTCGGGCGGCAGGGAACCGTTGGTCCGCAAATCCTCGATAGCCGACTGCAGGCCGCGCGCGACCTCCACCGTGTTGGCGCCCTGGACCTTGACCACATCGACGGCCAGCGCCGGGTTGCCGTTCAGCAATGCTGCGGAGTCCTGCTCCTCCTGCCCGTCGATCACCTCGGCGACCTGACCCAGCCGCACCGGGCTGTTGCCGCGGCGGGCGACGATCAGGTCGAGCAGGTCACGCGGATTGCGCACGCGGCCCTCCACCTGCACCACGCGCTCCCGCCCCTGGCCGGTGATGGTGCCGGCGGGGACGTCCTGGTTCTCGCCGGTGACGGTGGCGATCACCTCGTCGACGCCGACGTTCAGCGCCTCCAGCTTTTCCGGCTTCAGGCGGATCAGAATCTGGCGCTTTACCCCGCCGGCGATGGTGGCCTTGCCGACGCCGCGGACATTCTGCAGGCGCTTCAGGATGATCTGGTCGGTCAGGGTGGTGAGATCGCGCAGACTGCGGAGGTCGGAGGTGACGGCGATCGACAGGATCGGCTGGTCATCCGGGTTGAAGCGGGTGATCTGCGGGTCCTTCACCTCGTCGCGGAAGGTCGCGCGGATGGCCGACACCTTCTCGCGCACGTCCTGCAACGCCTGGACCGAGGAAGTCTTCAGGTCGAACTCGGCGATCACCACCGACTGGCCTTCATAGGAGCGCGAGGTCAGCGTCTTGATGCCGGCGATGGTGTTGATCGCATCCTCGACCGGACGGGTGATGTCGGTCTCCACCGTCTCCGGGCTGGCGCCGGGATAGCTGGTGCTGACCACCACCACCGGGAAGTCGACGTCGGGAAACAGGTCGACGCCCAGCCGGTTGTAGGAAAAGAGGCCGAGCACCATCAGCGCCACCATCATCATGGTGGCAAAGACCGGGTTGTCGACGCTGATGCGGGTGATCGGCATGGCGGCTGCTCCGGATCAGGCGCCGGCAATCGTGACGGGCCGGCCGGCGGTCAGGCCGGGCAGGTTGCCGGTGACGACGCGGTCGCCCGGCGCCAGTCCCTCCACCTGCACCAGATCGCCACGCGCCCACGATTCCACGCGCATGACCGGCCGACGCTCGGTGCGGCCATCGGCGATGACCAGAACGAAGTCGCCCCGTTCGTCATGGCGGACGGCGACCGGCGGCACGGCGATGGCGTTCGCGGCCTGCGCCACCAGAACCTCGCCGCTGGCGAACATGCCGCCGCGCAGCGCGCCGTCCTTGTTGTCGATGGTCACATAGACGGGAATGGCGCGCGATCCCACCCGCGCCATGGGATTGATGCGGGCGACGCGGCCGGCGAACCCGCGCTCGCCGAAGCCTTCCACCCGGAGCGTCGCAGCCTGGCCGACGGCGAGCCGTGCCACCTGCTCCGCCGGGACGGTCGCCTCGACCTCCACCCGCGACAGGTCGACGATGGTGAACATGGCGGCGTTCACCGCCAGATTCTCGCCCGGATTGACGGAGCGGGTGGCGACCATGCCGTCGATGGGACTGACGACCACCGCGTCGCGCAGGGCCTTGCGCGCCAGCTCCACCTGGGCTGCCAGCGCATCGACCTGCGCGCGCTGGAAGCCGAAGCTGCTTTCGGCCTGATCCAGGCTGGTGTCGGAGACGATGTTGCTGCGGTTCAGCGTGCGGTTCTTGGCCAGCGTCTTTTCTGCCAGCACCATCTGGGCGCGGGCGCCCTCCAGATTGGCCTGCTTTTCGTTCAAGCGGGCGGTCAGTTCGACCGTGTCGAATCGCGCCAGCACGTCGCCGCGGCGGACCGCCTGCCCCTCGCGCACCAGGACCTCGGCCAGCCGCGCGGCGACCTCAGCCTTGATCGTCGACTGCTCCATCGGAGAGACCGAGCCGCTGAGGCGCACCGTCTCGCTCAGCGCGCGCGGGGCGACCGCCGTCACTTCCAACGCCGTCAGCTCCACCGGCCGTTCCGCCGCCGGGACGGCCGGAGCGGGGTGCGGCGCCGCCGGGCTGCTTGCACGCCACAGGGCAACTCCGCCGCCGGCCACGAGCAGAACCAGCAGGAGCAGCAGCCGGCCGAACCGCCGCCGAGGGCGGGGCGGGGGCGGGGCATCCCTCTGCGGCGAAGGCCGCTGGGGCTGCAAAGGCTGTGGAGCCGGTGGGAAGGTCCGTTGTGGGGCAGTCATGATCGTCGATCCAATTCGGCCGGCCCTTCGCGGTCGAGGCGGCGTCGGTTGAGGGCGTGGCCGGTGCCCTCCATTAGGGGTGGCGGCGATGTTCCGTCAAGGTTCTCATTGTCGCGCCTTATGACAGGATGGGAGCACGGGATGGTCCTATCCAGATGGGCAGCGAAGATCGGCATACCAGCATTTGCCAAAAATCCTAATTGTCGACTTCGTTACAAGGGATAAATCGGGCAACTTTGAGGCATCTTCGGGACAGGATTCGAGAAACGGCCGTGATGTCGCTTGACAGCCGTGGCCTATACATTGAAAAGCGATCCAACTCTTGTCCCGCCCGCGCCAACTGCACGGAAATTCACTCGTGGTCATACGAAACCTCGCGACGATTCACGCCGCCGGTGCAATGCTGTGCCTCGCCCTCGGTCTGGCCGGCTGTGCCTCCGAAGCGCCGCAGGTGCAGACGGCCCCGCCGGTCGAAGCCGCCTATGTGCCGGACCCGAACGATCCGCTGTCGCGATGGGTCCCGCTGATCCGCGAGGCCTCCCAGCGTTACGACATGCCGGAGAAATGGATCCGCGCGGTGATGATGCGCGAGAGCAATGGCCGTGCGACCACCAACAGCGGCAAGGTGCTGACCAGCTCCGCCGGTGCCCTCGGGCTGATGCAGGTGATGCCCGGCACCTATGAGCTGATGCGGACACAGTACGGTCTCGGTCCCGACCCGTCGAACCCGCGCGATAACATCATGGCCGGCACCGCGTATCTGCGCGAGATGTACGACCTGTTCGGCGCCCCCGGTTTCCTGGCCGCCTACAATTGCGGCCCTGCCTGCTACGCCCAGCATCTGGCCGGCAAGCAGCGGCTGCCGCGCGAGACGAAGATGTATCTCGCCGCCCTGACCCCGGTTCTGCGCGGCGCCGCGCCGCGCGAGCCGTCCCAGGCCGCCGGCGCCTCGGCCATCGAGGTCGCGGTGGTGCCGGACGACGCGCCGAAGCCGCAAGGCGGCAAGCCGACCGCCCCGCCGCAGCGGTCGGAGCCGGCGCCGGTGGTGGTCGCGTCCGCCGCGCCGGACTCCCGTGCCCCCGAGTCTCGCGCCGTCGAGCCGCGCCGGATGGAGCCGCGTCCGGCCGAGTTGAAGCTCGCCGAGCCGGCCCCCGTCGCCGTCGCATCGCTGCCCGCACCCGTGCTGACCGCCGCCAAGCCGGTCCAGGTCGCCAGCCTCGACCAGGCGGCGCCGACCACGCATCGGGTCAGCCCGCAATTCACCACCCAGGTCGCCGAAGCACTGCTTCCCCCGCAGGCGGTCGGCAAGGGAGAGCGCGTGGTGATGCGCTTCGTCTCCCAACGCGCCGACGGCTGCGGCAGCCTCGCCGGCCGCGACCGCGCCTGCGTCGCGCTGGCCGACGCACGGTAAGACGAGAGGGCGGCCGGCCGCTTTTCCCCATTGCGGGAGAACAGGGCCGGCCTCCGTCCTCTCAGCGTAAGCCAAGCGATTTTTTCGCGCCCTTGCGGTCGGATTTGATCCGCATCACTTACGGATCGCCTCGCCACTGGCATAACGGTGAGATGGACCGGTACGAACACACATCCAGCCCATACCCTCCCTGCAGCTGTTGCGGTGAAGAGGTGCTGCTTGGCGAGCCCATGTATTGGACGCCGGAGCGGCCGGGCCATGTCTGGCACGACCTGTGCGCCCAAAGGGAGGGCCTCCTGCCGGCCAGCCCCAAGCCAATCCGCGGCAAGCGGCGCAGTCCCAGGCCACAGACCGTCGAGTCGCTGTTTTGAACGGCAACTGAACGGACAAAGGAAAAGGGGCGGTTTCCCGCCCCTTTGTCTTTAAACGGCAGAAGCTTCCGCTTGCCTTACTCCCACTCGATGGTCCCCGGCGGCTTCGACGTGATGTCGTAGACCACGCGGTTGACGCCGCGCACTTCGTTGACGATGCGGTTGGACACGCGCGCCAGGAAGTCGTGGGGGAAGGGGTACCAGTCGGCGGTCATGCCGTCGGTGGAGGTCACGGCGCGCAGAGCCAGGACATGGTCATAGGTGCGGCCGTCGCCCATCACGCCGACGGTGCGGACCGGCAGCAGAACGGCGAAGGCCTGCCAGATCGCATCGTAGAGGCCGGCGTTGCGGATTTCCTCCAGATAGATCGTGTCGGCCTTGCGCAGGATCTCCAGCTTCTCCGGCGTGATCTCGCCGGGGACGCGGATGGCGAGGCCAGGGCCGGGGAAGGGGTGGCGGCCGATGAAGGCCGGCGGCAGGCCGAGTTCGCGACCCAATGCGCGGACCTCGTCCTTGAACAGCTCGCGCAGCGGCTCGACCAGCTTCAGCTTCATCCGCTCCGGCAGGCCGCCGACATTGTGGTGCGACTTGATGGTGACCGACGGGCCGCCGGTGAAGGACACGCTCTCGATCACGTCGGGGTAGAGGGTGCCCTGGGCCAGGAACTCCGCACCGCCGACCTTGGCGCTCTCCTCGTCGAAGACGTCGATGAACAGGCCGCCGATGATCTTGCGCTTCTGCTCCGGGTCGGTGACGCCGGCCAGCTTGCCCAGGAACAGATCCGACGCCTCGCGGTGGACCAGCGGGATGTTGTAGTGGTCGCGGAACAGCCGCACGACCTCTTCCGACTCGCCGGCGCGCATCAGGCCGGTGTCGACGAAGATGCAGGTCAGCTGGTCGCCGATGGCCTCGTGGATCAGAACGGCGGCAACCGACGAATCGACACCGCCCGACAGGCCGCAGATCACCTTGCCCGTGCCGACCTGGGCGCGGATCTTCTCGATCGCCTGCTGCTTGAAGGCGGCCATGGTCCAGTCGCCCTTGATGCCGGCGACGCGGTGGACGAAGTTCGCCAGCAACTGGGCGCCGTGCGGGGTGTGGACCACCTCCGGGTGGAACTGCACGCCGTACATGCGGCGCTGGTCATTGGCGATGGCGGCGAAGGGGGCGCCGTCGCTGACCGCCACGGCGCGGAAGCCGTCGGGCAATGCCGTGACGCGGTCGCCGTGGCTCATCCACACCTGTTCCTTCGACCCGACCTCCCACAGCCCGTCGAACAGAGCGCAGGGCTCCTTGATCTCGATGAAGGCGCGGCCGAATTCGCGGTGGTCGGAGCCGGAGACGTTGCCGCCCAGCTGTTGGCACATCGTCTGCTGGCCGTAGCAGATGCCGAGCACCGGGACCTTCAGGTCGAACACCGCCTGCGGCGCGCGCGGGCCGTTCGCCTCGGTGACGGAGGCCGGGCTGCCGGACAGGATGATGGCCTTCGGGTCATACTCGCGGATACGCTCGTCGCTCATGCCGAAAGGGTGGATTTCGCAATAGACCCCGCTCTCGCGCACACGGCGGGCGATGAGCTGGGTGACCTGCGACCCGAAATCGAGAATGAGGACGCGTTCGGCGGAAAGGGAAGCGGCGCTGGACATCGACGAATCCTGATGCGGGGGACTCAAGGCCCCTCACTACCGCACCTCCGGCCCCGCCGACAAGCGTGCAAGCGGCGTCAGATCGCGCCAGCCATAAGCGATCTCCACCAGATCGGTGCTGGCGAAGCGGATCGGCCGCTCCGCCACCTTGGTGCCGCCCAACCGTTCGTAGAACCAGCGCGACGGGTTGTCGCGCAGGCACCACACCGCGGCCGACCGGACACCGGCCGCCAGGAAACGGTCGGCCATCGCCGCCATCAGCCGCCGGCCGATGCCGTAACCCTTTGCATCGTCAAGCAGATAGAGTGCGTGGAACTCCCCCGCGTGGCCCTGCACCGCGACCCGCCGCGTGCCGAAGGAGGCGATGCCGACGATGGTGCCGGGGGCGGCGATCCCGCCGGAGACATCCACCGCGACGAAGGCGCCCTGACCGGGGCCGCGCGTCTCGGCGATGGCTGCCCAGCGCTGGGCGGCGGCTGGCTCGGACAAGTTGACCAGGAACTGTGCCGGGATCAGGCCTGGATAGGTCGACCGCCAGCTCTGCACATGGACGCGGGCCATGCCGTCGGCGTCCGACGCGCGCGCCCGGCGGATTGCGACCGTGGTGTCCGTCATCGACCGACCCTCCCGTGCAGCCTCTATACCAACAGTTTGGGGTGCGGATGCAGGAAGTCCAGACGTAAAAGGAGGCAGGAAAGCGTCACCAACGATAGGGCCGTGTGATTGGCGGGAGGGAGGCCTGCCCCCGGCCCGGTTGTCATCGCGCCGCAACAGGGGTAAACAGCCGGGACTGTTCCGGCGGGGGCCCGCACCGATCCTATCGGGCGGGGCCGCGCCAGTCCGCCTCAAGCGCCATGGCGGCGCCGCGGGCGGGGCTCCGGAGACCGGACACCGCATGTATTCCTCGCCTACGCTTTCCCGTTACATCGGGCGGCAGTTCATCATCTGGTTCTGCCTGCTGATGGTGATCCTGCTCGCCATCGTGCTGCTGCTGGACACGGTGGAACTGCTGCGCCGCGCCGGCACCAAACCACACGTGACCTTCGGGCTGGTGGTGGAAATGGCGCTGCTGAAGCTGCCGGAGATCGGGCAGCAGATCTTCCCCTTCGTCATCCTGTTCGCGGGCATGTTCACCTTCTGGCGGCTGACGCGCAGCGCCGAACTGGTGGTCGCCCGCGCCGTCGGCGTCTCGGCCTGGCAGTTCCTGATGCCGGTGATGTTCGCCGCCGCCGCCATCGGCGTGGTGAAGGTGACGCTGATAAACCCGGTCGGTGCCGTGTTCATCGCCAAGTACGAGCAGTTGCAGGACCGCTATCTGAAACTGCAGTCGAGCACGCTGAACATCTCGCGCTCCGGCTTGTGGCTGCGCCAGACCAACGAGAAGGAACAGTTCTTCATCCATGCGGAGCTGGTGAATCCGGTGACCTTCGAACTGTCGAACGTCATCGTCTTCCTGTTCGATGCCGACCAGACTTATCTGGGCCGCGTCGATGCGCCCAGCGCCGAGCTGAAGGACCGCAAATGGGAACTGCAGGACGCCGTTCTGAACCGGGCCAAGAAGGATCCGGAAAAGCTCGACAGCTATACGATCCCGACAGAGTTGGACATGGCCACCATCGAGGAGAGCTTCGCCCCGCCGGAGACGATCTCCTTCTGGGAACTGCCGCGCTTCATCCACACGCTGGAGACCACAGGCTTCCCCGCTGTGCGGCACCGGCTGCATTACCAGTCGCTTCTGGCCCAACCCTTCCTGTTCCTGGCGATGGTGCTGTTCGCCGCCGCATTCTCGCTGCGGCTGCCGCGGCGGGGCGGGACGATGGCGATGGTCACCGGCGGCGTGCTGACCGGATTCGTGTTGTTCGTGATGACCGACGTGGTCCGCACCTTCGGCATGTCGGAGACGATCCCCATCGTGATGGCGGCCTGGAGTCCCGCCGGCATCAGCCTGCTGCTGGGAACCGCCGCTCTGCTTCATCTGGAGGACGGCTGACGAAAGCCGGCCGGGTGGGGGTGGGGCCATTCGCCGCAAAGCGGCCGGTTATCCCCTTCGGTCATAATTCCGCCCAGTTGGTTTTGCACTGGTTTGCCGGGACCGATTCCGTTTGCATGGGCCCCCGGCACCACCGTAATAACGGGCGACCCGTTTTTGGAGCTTGATCAGCATGTCGAGTTTGCGAGCCGTCCGGACCACCGTCGCCGTGGCGACCGCCTGCGCGCTTCTGGCCCTGCCCGCCACGGCGCAGTCCGCCAGAACGGCCGCCGGCGCCGCGGCGCCGCAGCCGGCCGATCAGGGCATGCACCCCGCGCGGACGCCGGGGTCGGAAGGCATCGCCGCCGTGGTGAATGACGAGGTCGTCTCGGTTTCGGACGTCAATGCCCGCATCCGCATGGCTCTGCTGAACGCCGGTGCCGCCGGCAATCCGGAGACGATCAACCGCCTGACTCCGCAGGTGATGCGCCTGTTGATCGACGAACGCCTGCAGATGCAGGAGGCCAAGCGCCTGGGCATCACGGTGTCCGCTTCCGAGATCGAGGACGCCATCAAGCGCATCGCCGAGCAGAACCGGATGAACGGCCAGCAGCTTCAGGAAACCCTGAAGCGGCAGAATGTCCCGGTCTCCACCCTGAAGGACCAGATTCGCGCGCTGCTTGGCTGGCAGAAGGTGATGCAGCGCCGCATCCGCCAGGAGGTGGTCGTCGGCGAGGATGAGATCGACGCGGCGATGGAGCGGCTGAAGGCCAACATCGGCAAGCCCGAATATCTGGTCGCCGAGATCTTCCTGGCGGTGGACAGCCCCGACCAGGACGACGAGGTGCGCCGCAATGCCGAGCGTCTGGTCGAGGAGGTGAAGCGCGGCGGCAACTTCGCCGCGCTGGCCCGCCAGTTCTCGCAGTCGGCCGGCGCCGCGTCCGGCGGCGATCTCGGCTGGGTGCGCAGCGGCGAGCTGTCGCCCGAGGTGGACAAGGCGCTGGCCGGGATGCGCGGCGGGCAGCTGTCGGCGCCGATCCGCACCGCCACCGGCTATCATATCCTGCTGGTGCGCGGCCAGCGGCCCTTCGGCAGCAGCGGCGGCGAAGTTCCGATGCCGGTCGCCCAGCCGCCGGCGCCCCGTCCGCAGGCGCGGCCCGACGTGGCCAAGGCGACGGTCAACATGAAGCAGATCATCTTCCCGATCGAGTCCAAGGAACAGGCCAAGGCCGTCAAGGAACAGGCCGAGAAGCTGCGCAAGTCGATCAAGAGCTGCTCCGATTTTCAGGCACGCGCCAAGGAAACCGGCATGCCGGAATCGGGCGACATGGGAACCATGCGTGTGAAGGACATGGCGCCGGGCCTGCAGAACCTCGCGCTGGGGATCCCGCTGGGCCAGCCCAGCCCGGTGCTGATGAGCCCGGCCGCCGCGGTGATCCTGATCGTCTGCAAGCGCGACATGCCGATGATCCAGCCGCCGCCGGAAGCCCAGCCGGCTCCGCCGCCGCCGCCGGCTCCCACTCCGATCAAGGAGGCCAAGTTGCCCGGCCGCGACGAGATTGAGCGCGAGCTGATCGCCGAACGGGCGGATCTGCTGTCGCGCCGCTATCTCCGCGACCTGCGCCGCACCGCCTTCATCGAGACGCGCCTGTGACCGCCGCCCCGCCGGACAAGTTGCCGCTGGCCCTCACCATGGGGGAGCCGGCCGGCATCGGCGGGGACATCACATTGAAGGCCTGGGCGGCCCGGAACGAGGCCGGCTTGCCGCCCTTCGTCGTCCTCGACGACCCTGCGCGGCTGGCGGCACTGGCCGCGAAGCTCGGGCTGGCGGTTCCGGTCCAGCCGGTGTCGTCGCCGGACGAGGCCGTGGCGCTGTTCGACCGCGCGCTGGCGGTTCTGCCGGTGGGGCTCGGCACGACGGTCGTCGCCGGGAAACCCGACCCTGCCAACGGTGCGGCGGTGATCGCCAGCATCGACCGGGCGGTCGCCCTGGTGCAGGGCGGGCAAGCGGCGGCCGTGGTCACCAACCCGATCCAGAAATCCTCGCTCTACGCCGCCGGCTTCCGTCATCCCGGCCATACCGAATATCTGGCGCATCTGGCCGGGCTGAGCGACGAGCCGATCATGATGCTGGCGGCGGCCGACCTGCGGGTGGTGCCGGTCACCATCCATGTGTCGGTGCGCGACGCGGTGACCCTGCTGACCACAGAGGCCATCGTCCATGCCGGCCGGGTCACGGCGGCCTCACTGGTGCGTGATTTCGGCATCGAACGGCCGAGGCTGGCCGTCGCCGGGCTCAATCCCCATGCGGGGGAGGGTGGGGCGATGGGCCGCGAAGAGATCGACATCATCGAGCCGGCCATTGCCATCCTGCGCGCCGACGGCATCGACGTTTCCGGCCCGCGCCCGCCCGACACCATGTTCCACGCCGCCGCCCGCCGCGGCTATGACGCCGCATTGTGCATGTACCACGATCAGGCGCTGATCCCGGTGAAGACGGTGGATTTCGACGGCGGCGTGAACATCACGCTGGGCCTGCCCTTTGTCCGCACCTCGCCCGATCACGGGACCGCGCTGGACATTGCCGGCACCGGCGCCGCCAACGCGACCAGTCTGATCGCGGCGCTGAAAACGGCCGATCGGATGGCGCGGAGCCGGCGGCGGACGAGCGCTCCTTAAACGCGGCACTGCCGCAAATCACTGCTGTAAATCTCTGCCGCAAATAGAAAAGGAGCGCTCGCGCGCTCCTTATTTCATGCCGGACTTCCGGTGCGATCAGCCCCGGTCGTCGGGATCATACATCGTCGGCCCACCCTGTTGATCATTGTGGGACGGCGCCTGCTCGCGGTGATGATGGGTGCGGGCAATGAAGGGGGCCAGTTCCTGGAGTTCGATGAAGTTGTCGGCCTGACGGCGCAGTTCGTCGGCGACCATCGGCGGCTGCGAGCGGACGGTGCTGACGACGCTGAAGCGCACGCCCTTGCGCTGCACCGCCTCCACCAGCCGGCGGAAGTCGCCGTCGCCGGAGAAGAGCAGGATGTGATCGACATGATCGGCCATCTCCATCACGTCGATGGCCAGCTCGATGTCCATGTTGCCCTTGATCTTGCGCCGGCCGGAAGCGTCGGTGAATTCCTTGGTCGGCTTGGTCACCATAGTGTAGCCGTTGTAGTCGAGCCAGTCGACCAGCGGACGAATCGGGGAGTATTCCTGATCCTCTACCAACGCGGTGTAGTAGAAGGCGCGAACCAGCCGGCCTTCCCCCGCAAACCCATCGCGCAACCTTTTGTAATCGATGTCGAAGCCCAACGAACGCGCTGCGGCATAGAGGTTGGCTCCGTCTATGAACAGAGCGAGACGCTCTTCCTTGTAAAACAACTTGCTGACATCACGCGGCAAAGTCGAATTGCGGTCCAATGCCAGGATCCTTCCGTCGCTGCTTGTGAAAAATGTATGGAACATGCGCAAATGCCCGCGTTCCAATTTTGAAATTTAGTGTATTGGGCACAAACATACAAGGGGCCAGCGACCGCCGACTGTTCCGAGACACGACATTGATGTATTGGAACATTCTCGGGGTCGTTCCCCTGGCGCAATGCAGCAACGCTGTCGTTCGCGCTTGCACCTATCGGGCCACATCCATATAGTCTAGAGCCTCCTATGAATCCGGAGTTCGTCTGGCATGGCCCGCGTTACCGTTGAAGATTGCGTCCTTAAGGTTCCGAACCGTTTCGAGCTGGTGATGATGGCCGCCCAGCGCGCCCGCGAGGTCGCGAGCGGCGCTCCGCTGTCGATCGACCGCGACAACGACAAGAACCCGGTCGTGGCGCTCCGAGAGATCGCGGACGAGACGGTGTCGCTGGACTATCTGAAGAACGCCCTGATCAAGGGCCATCAGAAGCATGTCGAGCCGGACGAGCCGGAGGAGGAGATCGTCGAGCTGATGGCCGGTGAGAACGACTGGGCCGCGCGCGGCAACACCTCGCTGGGCGACGAAGACGGCATGAGCGAGAGCGACGGCGAGGAACTGGCTGACGACGACGACGTCGCCGCGGACATGGATGCCGAGCCGGGCGCTGGTTTCGCCATGACCGAGGATCCCGACGGAGACCTCTGATTCTGGACAACGACCGCAGAACACGGAGGGGGCTCCGCGCCCCCTCGCCGAAGAATGGGGTGGGGGGCATCCGGCTCCCTTTCGGTTCGCTCCGGACCACCACGCACACATTTGAGGCGCCGCGCGCGCCGGGTCGGGCCGCATGATCCGGCAATACGAGCTTGTCGAGCGCGTCAAGGCGTATGATCCCTCGGCAGACGAGGATCTGCTCAACCGCGCCTATGTCTACTCGATGAAGGCGCACGGGTCGCAGACGCGCGCGTCGGGCGATCCCTATTTCCTCCATCCGCTGGAGGTCGCCGGTATCCTGACCCAGATGAAGCTGGACGCCGGCACCATCGCCACGGCGCTGCTTCACGATACGGTCGAGGACACCGTCGCCACGCTCGAAGACATCGAGCGGGTGTTCGGCAAGGAAATCGCCCGGCTGGTCGACGGCGTCACCAAGCTGTCGCGGCTGGAGTTGAACAGCGAGCAGGCCAAGCAGGCGGAAAATTTCCGCAAGCTGGTTCTGGCGATGTCCGAGGACATCCGCGTCCTGCTGGTGAAGCTGGCCGATCGGCTTCACAACATGCGCACGCTGTTTCACCTGAAAAAGCCGGAAAAGCGCCGCCGCATCGCCCGCGAAACCATCGAAATCTACTCGCCCTTGGCCGAACGCATCGGCATGCACAAGATCAAGGACGAGCTGGACGATCTTGCCTTCGCCGAACTGAATCCCGACGCGCGCGACAGCATCCTGGCCCAGCTGGCCCGCCTGCGCAGCGAGGGCGAGAACCGCGTCCAGACCATCATCACCGAGCTGCGCGAGCTGCTGGCGGCCGAAGGGCTACCGGACGTATCGGTAACCGGTCGCGAGAAATCGGCCTATTCGATCTGGCGCAAGCTGCAGCGCAAGAATGTCAGCTTCGAACAGCTGTCCGACATCATGGCCTTCCGCATCACGGTCGGCTCCGTCGGTGAATGCTATCAGGCGCTGGGCATCGTCCACGCCCATTATCCGGTCGTGCCGGGGCGCTTCAAGGACTACATTTCCACGCCCAAGCCCAACGGCTACCGCAGTCTGCACACCGGCGTGATCGGTCCCGGCCGCAACCGGATCGAGGTGCAGATCCGCACCCAGGACATGCACGAGATCGCCGAGCTGGGCGTCGCCGCCCACTGGGCCTACAAGCAGGACCACCAGCCGCGCCCGACCGGCGGCGAATACCGCTGGCTGCGCGAGCTGCTGGACATTCTGGAGCATGCGCAGAAGCCGGAAGAGTTCCTGGAACACACCAAGCTGGAGCTGTTCCAGGATCAGGTGTTCTGCTTCACGCCGAAGGGCGATCTGATCGCGCTGCCGCGCGGCGCCACGCCGGTCGACTTCGCCTATGCCGTCCACTCGCAGGTCGGCGACCATTGCGTCGGCGCCAAGATCAACGGCCGCATGCTGCCGCTGCGCACCCAGCTGCAGAACGGCGATCAGGTCGACATCGTCACCTCCAAGGCGCAGACGCCGGTTCCGGGCTGGGAGCGCTTCGTCGTCACCGGAAAGGCGCGCGCCCGCATCCGCAAGTTCCTGCGCACCCAGCAGCGCGCCCAGTACATGGAACTGGGCCGCGGCATGCTGATGCGGCAGTTCAAGTCGGAAGGCTACGAGTTCGCCGAAAAGGCGCTGGAAAACGCCGCCAAGATTTTCCAGCAGCCGACGGTGGACGACCTGATGGCCGGTGTCGGCTCCGGCCTGCATTCGGTGCGCGAGGTCTTCCACGCCGTCTTCCCCGGCCACAAGGCGCAGGCCGCCCCCGCCATTCGCGAGGCCGAGGAGAGCACGCCGAAGCCGAAGGCGAAGAACCGCAAGGAATCGGCGCTGCCAATCCGGGGCCTGATCCCGGGCATGGCCGTGCATTATGCCCGCTGCTGCCACCCGCTGCCCGGCGACCGCATCGTCGGCATCGTCACCACCGGCAAGGGTGTGACGATCCACACCATCGATTGCGAGACGTTGGAAAGCTTCCACGAATCGCCGGAGCGCTGGATCGACGTGTCGTGGGAGACCGGCCCGGATTCGCCGGAGGAGCATGTCGGCCGCATCAGCGTCGTCATCGCCAATGAACAGGGCTCGCTCGGCACGCTGTTCACGGTGATCGGCAAGAACCAGGGCAATGTCATCCATCAGAAGATCACGAACCGCAGCACCGACTATTTCGAGCTGCTGATCGACATCGACGTGAAGGATGCCAAACACCTGACCAACATCATGGCCGCCCTGCGCGCAACCCCGGCCATCCATTCGGTGGAGCGGGCGCGGGGACGGTGACGCTCCCGCCGGCACGCAGCAGGGTCGCAGCGCCAGGATGCCCTATGATGGTGTGCGATGGGAGAACAGGACATGCGGCTCGATAAGCTGCTCCTGCGGTTTTCGGTTGCCGCCTTATGCTTGACGCCACTTCATGGTGCCTACGCGGACAACGGGGAAAAGTTGTTCGTGGAGAGATGCGCCATGTGCCACGGGGCGGATGCGAAGGGCTCGGGCCCGCTGGCGCACAAGAGCAACCCTCCGACCCCCGATTTGACAACGCCGGCCTTCAGGAAGCGCTTGGCCGACTATCCCGGCGTCATCGTGTCGTCGATCATCCTGCGGCCAAGCGGGGATTTGATCCCGAGGACACTGAAGGAAAATGGGTATCGGGTGCCGCCGCATTCATGGACCGTCAAGGATTTCCGCGATCTGAACGACTACATGAACGACCTGATCCGCAAATCCAGGTAAGGAAATCCGTCGCCACCTGGGCCGTCTTTCCCGTCCCGCCATTCGGTCCGGCAGGGGCGGAGACGGTAAATTCCCTGTCATCCGCGATTGCCTCGGTCGGTTCGGCGTGACGGATGGCAGACGCACCGCTATATAGACGGAATCGCCCCCGCCCGATCCGGCGGGCGGCGACGCTTTGGAGTCCGTGCATGTCCCGTTTCCTGCGCCTCGGCGTGAACATCGACCATGTGGCGACCGTCCGCAACGCGCGCGGCGGGGCGCACCCCGATCCCGTGCGGGCGGCGAAGCTGGCCATCGAGGCCGGGGCCGACGGGATCACCGCCCACCTGCGCGAGGATCGGCGCCACATCGTGGATCGCGATATCGACCGGCTGATGGCCGAGATCGACCGTCCGCTGAACCTGGAGATGGCGGCGGCCGACGAGATGCTGGCCATCGCGCTGCGCCACAAGCCGCACGCCGCCTGCCTCGTCCCGGAGAAGCGCACCGAGGTGACGACCGAAGGCGGGCTGGACGTGATCGGCCAGTACGACCAGTTGGTCGGCCCGGTGGGCGAGTTGAGCGCCGCCGGCATCCGCGTGTCGCTGTTCATCGATCCCGAGCCGACGCAGCTCGATGCCGCCAAGCGCCTCGGCGCCCCGGTGGTGGAACTGCACACCGGCGCTTATTGCGACGCTCATGACCCGGCGGGGCGCGAGGCGGAGTTGGCGCGCATCGTCCGCGCAGCCGCCCATGCCGAAGCAATCGGGCTGGAGTGCCATGCCGGCCATGGGCTGAGCTACGACACCGTCGGTCCGGTGGCGGCGATCCAGACCGTCGTCGAACTGAACATCGGCCATTTTCTGATCGGCGAGGCCATCTTCGTCGGGCTGACCAACTCGATCGCCCGCATGCGCAAGGCCATGGACACGGCGCGGAATGCGGCGGCGTCCGCCCCATGATGATGTCCGGCACCATTCTCGGCATCGGCAACGACCTGATCGACATCCGGCGGGTCGAGAAGTCGCTGGAGCGTTTCGGCAAGCGCTTCATCGACCGCATCTTCACCGAGGTCGAGCAGGCCAAGTCGGAGCGCCGCGCCGGTTCCGCCGCAAAGAACAACGCCCGCGCGTCGACCTATGCCAAGCGCTTCGCCGCCAAGGAGGCGTGCTCCAAGGCGCTCGGCACCGGCTTCCGCGACGGGGTGTTCTGGCGCGACATGGGGGTGGTCAACCTGCCGTCCGGCCAGCCGACGATGCGGCTGACCGGCGGGGCACTGGCCCGGCTGGAGGCGATGACGCCGCCGGGCATGCGCGCCCGCATCCATGTGACGCTGACCGACGAGTATCCGATGGCCGAGGCCTTTGTCGTCATCAGCGCCGAACCGATCGAGTCCGCTCTACCTGAGTCCACAATGCCCACCAATACGGCGAACCCAGAATGACCTTTCAGAAAGAAACGGCGTCCAACGCCAAGACCAAGGAATCCGGGTTCGCCGAGACTGTCAAGACGGTGATCTTCGCCGTGCTGATCGCCTTCGGCGTGCGGACGTTCGCCTTCGAGCCGTTCAACATCCCGTCCGGGTCGATGATCCCGACCCTGCTGATCGGCGACTATCTGTTCGTGTCGAAATACAGCTACGGCTACAGCAAATACACGGTCGGCTTCGGCCTTCCGCTGTTCGAGGGCCGCATCTTCGGCTCCATGCCGGAGCGGGGCGACGTGGCGGTGTTCAAGCTGCCGCGCGACAACAAGACCGACTACATCAAGCGGGTGATCGGGCTGCCGGGCGACAGCATCCAGATGATCGGCGGCATCCTCCACATCAACGGCCAGCCGGTGAAGCGCGAGCGGATCGAGGATTACGTCACCACCGATCCGCTGGGCCGCAGCATCCGCACCGCGCAGTTCATCGAGACGCTGCCGAATGGCCGCACCCACCGCATCATCGAGGAGTCGGACAACGGTCCGCTCGACAACACCCCGGTGTTCAAGGTGCCGGCCGGCCATCTGTTCATGATGGGCGACAACCGTGACAACTCGCTGGACAGCCGCGTGCCGTCGCAGGTCGGCTTCGTTCCCATCGAAAACATGGTCGGCCGCGCCGAATTCCTGTTCTTCTCGCTCGACGAGGGGACGCGCTTCTACGAGATCTGGCGCTGGCCGGTCGATCTGCGCTTCAGCCGCCTGTTCAACGGAGTCCGGTAAGTGTCCATCGTCACCAAGGCGCCTGCCGATGCGGGCGCCGGCTCCGAACCCGAGGCCGATGGCGCCGTCCAATCCGCGGACGTCGCCGGCCTCGCGCGTGCGCTGGGCTACGAGTTTTCCAACCCATCGCTCCTGCACGACGCGGTCACCCACCCGAGCCTGATGGGGCTGGAGCGGGCCGGCCGCAAGTCGCACAAGGGGCCGGGCATCGCCTATGAGCGGATGGAGTTCCTGGGCGACCGCGTCGTCGGGCTGGTGGTCGCGCAATGGCTGCTGGAGCGCTACCCGAACGAGCGCGAAGGGGCGCTGGCAAAGCGGCATGCCGCGCTGGTTCGCCGGGAATCGCTGGGCCGCGTCGCCGACGCCCTCGGACTTGGCGCCTATCTGCGCCTGTCGCCGGCGGAGGCGCAGAGCGGCGGGCGGGAGAACCGCACCATCCTGGGCGATGCCTGCGAGGCAGTGCTGGGCGCCATGTATCTCGACGGCGGGCTGGAGCCGGTGACGCGCTTCGTCCGCAACGCGTTGGCGGGCGAGATCGACAAGGCGACGCCGCCGCCGCTGGACAGCAAGACGACGCTGCAGGAATGGGCGCAGGGGCGCGGAAAGCCGCTGCCCCGGTATGAACTGATCGAACGCAGCGGCCCGGCGCACGAGCCGCTGTTCGTGGTTGCGGTGCATGTCGCGGGGATGGAACCGGTCAGCGGCTCCGGCTCGTCGAAGCGCATCGCGGAAAAGAAGGCGGCCAGCGCATTGCTGCGCCAGGTGGGAGTACAGGTCGATGACTGACGGTCGCGACGACATCGACAAGATGCAGAACAAGACGCCCGGTTCCGAAGCTGCGGAGCCGTCACCGGAGTCGGTGACGGACGACGAAGCGCTCGATCATGAGGACGTTGGCGGCGAGGACGCCGAAGAGGGCGACTTCGAGGACGAAGACGGCGAATACGAGGACGACGACTTTGACGATGAGGATGCCCCGCGCGGGCAGCCCATCTCCGTCCTGCCGCCGCTGCCGACGATGCCGGAGCATCCGAGCTGCGGCTTCATCGCCCTGGTCGGCGCGCCCAATGCCGGCAAGTCGACGCTGCTGAACGCGATGATCGGCAGCAAGGTGTCGATCGTCAGCCCGAAGGTGCAGACCACCCGCACCCGCGTGCTGGGCATCACCATCCAGGGCGACGCCCAGATGATCTTCGTCGACACCCCCGGCATCTTCAAGCCGAAGCGCCGGCTGGACCGCGCCATGGTGGCGGCGGCCTGGCAGGGGGCGGAGGACGCCGACGTGATCGGCGTGCTGTACGACGTGTCGCGGCGCTCCATCGACGAGGACACCCGCAGCATCGTCGCCCGGCTGAAGGAGCAGGGGCGCGAGGCGATCCTGATCCTGAACAAGATCGATCTGGTGAAGCGCGACGTCCTGCTGGGCATCGCCGACGCCTTCCGGCAGGAAGGGATCTTCTCCGACATCTTCATGGTGTCGGCCTTCACCGAGGACGGCGTTGCCGATCTGAAGCAGTTCCTGGCCGACCGGCTGCCGGAAGGACCGTGGCATTTCCCGGAGGACCAGATCTCCGACATGCCGATGCGCCTGCTGGCGGCGGAGATCACCCGCGAGAAGCTGTTCCTGCAGCTTCACCAGGAGCTGCCCTATTCCGCCACGGTCGAGACCGAGGTGTGGGAGGAGTTCGACGACGGATCGGTGAAGATCTCGCAGGTGATCTTCGTGCAGCGCGAAAGCCAGAAGGCCATCGTGCTGGGCAAGGGCGGCAAGCGGATCAAGGCGCTGGGCTCCGCCGCGCGGACCGAGTTGACGGCGATGCTGGAGCGCCGCGTCCACCTGATCCTGTTCGTGAAGGTGCGCGAGGGCTGGGTCGACGATCCGGAACGCTATTCGGCCTGGGGGCTGGATTTCGGGGCGTCCTGAACGACAAAGGCCCTCTCCCGCGGGAGAGGGCCTTTTCCATTCCAGGGCTGAAGCTTTATGGTTGGCGATCGGATCCACGCTCCAAATCGATCCAGATTTTACGCGATCCGATCTAAAGCCTCAGGCGGCCAGCAGGCGCAGATGGCCGTCGAAGTCGTCCAGCGCGCGCATCAGATCCATCATCGCCTGATCGGCTTGGGCGCGGGCGAAGGGCCAGGCGTCGTCATCGGCCATATGGGTGGCCTCGATGCGGGCGATGGCGCGATTGTTCAGGCCGCGGAGGCGGTCGAGCGCGCGCTCCCACGCCTCTCGCCGGTCGCTGTCGGCACGCTCCACCATGGATCGCAGGGTTTCCATGCGGTCGGTGGCGCGCAGCACGAGCTCACGGCTCAGCGTATCGAAGGCTTGCCGGTTGCGGCGGCTCATGAGATGTCCTCCTTTGATCCTCAACCGATTTTGACCTCTCGGCCGGTTGGCAGGATAGCTCCGCGCCGATACTGCGCAAACGCACCGGAAGCGCTGTCGTCGCAGCCTCTTTGGGAGAAGCCGCAACGATTTTGCAATGCGATTTAGCAGTTGCGGGATATCCGTCCGAATCCAAATCCCGCCGGGTTGCCCGGCCCGAAAAGGACAAGGCAAACCCGGTGGCCGAGGAAGTCTTCCTGGTTGGATTGCGTTTCCTCCAGGGCCGGTTTCATCCGGCCCGTTGGCGTTTTTATACGCCGCCTTTTTGACGGCGTTCTTTTGTTTTGGTGACGCTTTTGTGCCGGATTGGCAGGGCAGGGTCAATCCGCCCAAAAATCATAGACGGCGCGCAATCTGTCGCAGCCTAAAGGCGAGGTTCTAACCCTGGAACCGGGCGGAAAGTCGGAAGTGGTAGAGCGTTCGTGCGCGTGCTCACTCGGCCGCGACGGCGTAGGCGGGGATGGCTTCGGCATTGGCCGGTTCCGGCATCGCCGTGCCGCAGCAGGGGGCGGCCACGGGCGTCGCGGCAAGGGCCGACTGTTGGGCCATCACGGCGCGATGCTCGCTGGCCATGCTGCGCATGGTGGGCACGCATTTGCCGCATTGGACTTGGCAATTGTGATGGCGGAACACCGAGGCCGGGGTCGTGGCGCCTTGATCCAGCGCGGCCTTGACCTTCTTGTCGTTCAACGCGTGGCAGATGCAGACGTACATTAGCCCTCGGCGACGGTCGGTTGCGGAGCATTTCCTGCGTCCAGCAATAGCTGAGAGTGAGAATCGTTGTCAATGCTGCTATTGCGAACCGATCGCATATAAGAGGTTTCGTGACGCTTTGTCACACCCTCGTTTGCGTAAGTTCGAAAGGTAGCTCCCGCATCCTTGCGCTTGCATTCGGCGGCCGGCGGCGGTAGCCCGTGGGGCATGGACGACAGCACCCCCAAAAACGATTCCGCAAACGCTCCGCAGACCTCCCCGGGTGCGGTGGTGACCCCGCTTGGCCAGACGATCTATCTGGCGGCGGACGGCTTCCTCGACGATCTGGTGGCGGAACTGGGGGAGGTCGCATCGGTCGACGACCGGCTGGTCTTCGTCGACGGACCGGCGCGGCCGGCGGCCTGGGCCCAGAACATCTGGTATGACCCGGTGCGCATCGAGTTCTCCTCGATCAAGGGCGGGGCCAAGGCGCTGCGCGGGATCCAGCGGAATTGGGCACTGTGGTCGCAGCGGCATCACCGCCGCGCCGCGCTGATCCAGGAGAACCTGCCGCATGTGTCGGCCAAGCCGGTGGTCTTCCCGTCGCCCCTGCCGACGGCGCCGCTGGGCTCCTGGACGCTGACGGACGAGTCCACCATCATCGCCGCCGCACGCTGCTCCAGCCCCTTCCGCAACGGCGAGGTGACCTTCGTCGAGAACCGCACCGTGCCGCCCAACCGCGCCTATCTGAAGCTGTGGGAGGCGCTGACCCTGTTCGGGGAGCAGCCGGGGCCGGGCGACCGCTGCCTCGACCTCGGAGCCTGTCCGGGCGGCTGGACCTGGGTGCTGCATGAGTTGGGGGCGTCGGTGGTCAGCGTCGACAAGGCGCCGCTCGACCCCGCCATCGCCGCCCTGCCGCGGGTGGAGATCCGCCAGGAAAGCGCCTTCGGCCTGAAGCCGGCGGCGGTCGGCCCGGTGGACTGGCTGTGCTGCGACGTGATCTGCTACCCGACCCGGCTCCTGCGGCTGGTGAAGGAGTGGATGGACAGCGGGCTGGCCAAGCGCTTCATCTGCACGCTGAAGTTTCAGGCGGAGACCGACCATGAGACCGCCCGCGCCTTCGCCGCGATCCCCGGCGGCCGAGTGATCCACCTGCACCACAACAAGCACGAACTGACCTGGATGTGGCCGGCGCAGTGAGCGCCGTCCGTCAGGCCAGAGCCCGCCCTTCGGCATAGCCGTAGCTGACATAATGCTGCCGGGCGCCGGACAGGCTGCCGCCGACGGCGGTGTTGACGTCCGGGTTGGCGGCCAGATAGGCGGCGGCGTTGAAGCTGCCGAGGGACCGTCCCTCGAACCTGCCGAACTGGATGTAATGCAGTTCCACGGCCTCGCGGTTGTTGCCGTAGGCGGCGATCAGGTCGGGGTTGCTGGCTTCGTATGACAGCGTGTCGAACAGGCTGGAGCTGCGGCCCTCGCGATAACCGAAATCGATGAAATGACGGGTCGCCGCGGTGGTATCGGTTCCGAAGGCCGAGATCAGATCGCCATAGCCGGCCAGATAATTGTAGGGGTCGAATCCGCTCAGGCTGCGGCCTTCGTAAACGCCGGAGTTGGCGAGATGCTGCGCCGCCGCGGCCGTGTCGGTGCCGAACGCGGCGATCAGGTCGCCATTCGACGCGATGTAACGCAGCGTGTCGAAGCTGCCGGACACCGTAGCCGACAGCTCGCTGCTGCTGTCGGAAAAGCGCAGATACTCGATGTTGGTCAGGACATCGGTGCCGTTGGGACCGTTGACGATGGTGCGGCTGCCGTCCAGCCGTTGGACGCTGTATTGCGCGCGGCTGCCGCTGAACACCACCGTATCGGTGCCGGCGTTGCCATCCAGCGCATTGCCCAGGCTGTTGACGGTGAAGCTGTCGTTGCCGCTGCCGCCGATCGCCTGCTGCATCTTCGTGCCGTAGGCCAGCGCCAGGAAGGTGGTGGAGCCGGCGCTGCTGAACTGTCCGTCGCGCAGGTCCAGCGACAGCGCTGACGTCTGGGCGCTGCCGTTCAGGCTGTTGTGCCCGTTGGGATCCCACAGGGTGATGAAGCTGCCGGTGTTTAGGGTATCGCTGGTGTCGCCGGGGGCTGCCGACATGTTGGCGCCGTAGAGATATTGGATCGCCGCGATGTCGTAGAGGCTGGGGCCGGTCAGATATACGCCAGCCGGTAGGGCGTCGCTGTCGTTGTAGGACATGATGCTGTAGGCATAATTGTCCTGCGCCGACGACAGGTACGGACCCTCCGTCCCCGCGTCGGAGCCGGCATTGTAGTTGCCGGGATGCTTCAGGCCCAGCGCATGGCCGATCTCGTGGATGATCGTCATGTAGCCGTAGCTGCCCGTCGTCGGGTTGGTGTTCGTGGAACTGTCGTTGGCCAGGAAGACCTGACCGCCCTGGGAGGCGGTGGAGGGGTAATAGGCATAGGCCGCCGACTGGCCATACTGCCGGTTGGTGCCGAAGGCCACATCCGCGGCGGTGGGGTTGGTGATCTCGGTGAAGGTGATGTTGGCGACCGCGCTCCAGGCCGCCAGCGCCTGCTGGACGGCCGCGCGCTGGACGCTGCTCATGGCGGCGAAACCGGCGGCATCCGCGGTGGAGATTTGCCGCGCGCTGGTCAGGAAACCATAGGTCACGGTCGCCGCGGCACCGACGGAACCGCCGTTCAGCACGGTGCCGTTGTTGCCCCAATGTGGCGTCCCGCTGGCGAGCAGGGCGGAGATGCTGGCGGTCAGCGCAGACTGGCTCATGGACGCTCGGTTCCCGCTGCGGTCGGTGAGGTCGTCCAGAGGGATTCCAGACTACCGCTTATACGAAATACGTGCGAGGTTTCCAGCGCAACAGGTCAGGCACGACGCAGCGCCAGTTCGATGGATGGACGCAGCATCGAGGCAGCGGCATGGCCGATCTCCACCGCCTCCGCCGCGCGGTCGAACTCCAGGATGCCGATATGGGCCAGCCGCGGCGCGATCAGCACGTCCGGCGGCTCGCCGGCCAGACGCGAGCGGGTGATGCGGTCCTGCATGATGTCGATGGAGCCCGCCATCACTTCCAGGGCGTTCGGCATCGGCTTGTGGGCCTGGGCGTCGTCGATCTGATCGGCCAGGAAACGGGTGCGCCGGGTGGGCTTGCGGCCGAGCCAGGTGGAGATCTGGCTGGTCAGGTGCGAAAAGGCGGGCGAGCCGGCATCGCCGCCGGCGACCACCGGCTCCGGCACCTTGGCCGACACCGCTTTGACTTCCTCCGGTTTGCCGCGGCCGTTCGGCCGGCCCAGCGGCGACAGCTCGCTGTTCAGGTTGACCGCCACCACCACGTCGGCACCAAGGGCCCGGCACAGCGAGACCGGCACCGGATTGACCAGCGCGCCGTCGACCAGCAGATGATGGTCGCGCCGCACCGCCGGAAACAGGCCGGGCATGGCGGCCGACGCCAGCACCGCCGACATCAACGGACCGTCGCGCAGCCACATCTCGCGCCCGGTCGACAGATCGGTGGCGACGGTGGCGAAGGGCAGGGGCAGATCCTCGATCAGGACATTGCTGCGTTCGTTGTCGAAGCGGCCGAACGCCTTCTCGGCGGCGACCAGACCGCCGCGGCGGAAGGTGAGGTCGATGATGCCCAGCATGCCGAGCCAGCCCATCTTCTGCGCCCAGGACTGCAATTCGTCCATCTGGTCGGTCAGATATGCGGCGCCGACCGCGGCCCCGATGGAGGTTCCGCAGATGATGTCGGGCTTGATCCCGATCTCCTCCAGTGCGCGCAGGACGCCGATATGCGCCCAACCGCGCGCAGCGCCGCTGCCCAGCGCAAGCCCGATCTTCAGGTCGGTTCCCTTCGCCATCCGCTTCCCCTGTCAGCGCCCTGGCCGGCTTCCGTTACCGGTCGACGGCTTGATCTAGAGCTTATCATCTAGGCATCGCCGCCCGGTTTCGGAAGCTGCCGGAAGTGGCACGCCGCCGGAGTGCCGGTGATCGCCGCAGTTGAAATGGCGAATGGCGAAAATTTATTCGACCTTTGACCTGGATCATCGGTTTCAAGGTCGCGACTGTGGCATTTCTGTGCCAGTACGAAGGTATGATCGTCCTAACAGCTAATTTTAACCATGCGTCAACTGTACCCGCTGCATTTTCGTTGCGTTGCAGTGTAGTTCCCGAACGCGGAAGGCTTGCCATGGCCGACGAACTGAAAAGCTTCAGAAGGGATTGGAAACGCTGGTCGACCGCGGAGCGGCTGATTGCCGTTACCCTGCTGGTCCTGGCTGCGCTTCTTGGTGCGCCGGCCGCCGCCGGGCTATTCTGATCCCCGGCCTGCCTCAATCCGGTCGCACGGGCCACAGTGTGGCGCGCCGGCAACTTCGGCGCCGCCATGAAGGCTGCGGCGCGGTCCTCTTTACGGGCTATTAACCCTCACGACCATAGGCTCTGTCGGCTCGGACAGTTCCTGGGACGGTTGGGCGCCACGATCGGACGGAGCGTCGAACCTCCGCCGCAGGGGCGCTCGACGGGCGCTCGCTGGAGGGCGCGGACCGGGGTGGTTCCGGCAGATTCCGCCAAGGCCTTGCCCCTCTCGCTGGACACGCCCGATGACCTTCTCCGCCCAATCCGCCGTGACGGAACAGAAGCTCCTGAGACAGCGCCTCGACGCTGCCTTCGCGGAAGCAGCAACGCCGCTGTCGCGCGACGAGGTGACGGACATCGTCCGCAGCATCCTGGGCAGCATGGACGGCGACATTTCCGCCACGGACCTGCGCCTCTACAAGGAGGTCGTGGACCTCGCCAAGTTCATCGAGACGGCCAAGCAGGAAATCGCGGCGCTGCAGCCGGCCGAAATCCGCGACGAACATATCCGCACCGCCACGGATGAGCTGGACGCGGTGATCGGCGCGACCGAGAAGGCGACCTTCGCCATCTTCGACGCCTGCGACGCCATCGGCGCCATCGCCGGGCAGACGGATGCGGACAACTCGGCGAAGCTGAACGACCAGATCACCAAGATCTACGAAGCCTGCAACTTCCAGGACATCACTGGTCAGCGCATCAGCAAGGTGGTGCGGACGCTGAAGCACATCGAATCGAAGGTCGACATGATCGTCGCCGCCTTCGGCAGCGAAGTGCGGCAGAACCACGCCCCGCGGCTGGCCAAGCTGGCGGCGGAGGAGGCGGAGGCAGCCGTCCATTACGAACCGATGAGCGTGGAAGAGGCGGAAAATCAGCTTCTGCACGGGCCGCAGCTGCCGGGCAACGCCATGGACCAGGACGAGATCGACCGTCTGCTGGCCAGCTTCGACTGACGCCATGCTGCCCGGCGCACCCATCAGCAGGCCCACCGGCGGCCACACCGCCCAAGGTGCAGGACCGGGGACGGGGAGCGCCGGGATGCCGCCGCTGCGGGTCGCGCGTGTCGGCGGTGTCGGAATTGGCGGCCACGCCAACCCGAACAACGGCAGCATCCTGCTTCTGTTGTCGCTGTTCCTGCTGCTTCTGGTCTTCTTCATCGTGCTGAACGCCAATTCGGTGCAGACGGTGCAGAAGGTGAAGGCGGTCGCCGCCTCGCTGGAGCGGACATTTCCCAGCTTCGTCATCGACCCGCGCCTGCGCGAGGGTTCCGAGCCCGTGGCTTCGCGCGCCGGGACCGTCTTCGCCGTGCAGCGGCTGGAGGATGTCGGCACCCTGTTCGCCACGGCGGTGGCGGTCGCCAAGGTGGAGGTGGTCGCTCCCGGCCAATTGCTGGAGGTTCGGCTGCCGGCCGACGACCTGTTCCTTCCCGGAACCATGACCCTGCGGCCGGACCGCCAGGGCCTGATCGACCGCATCGCCGATGCCCTGCGCCAGTCGCGCCAGGGCGAGCGGGTGGAACTGGACGCGCTGCTCGGCATCGGGCCGACGGGAACGCCCAGCCAGCCGCCGGGTCCGGTCGCCCGTGCCGGGGTTCTGGCCCGGGCGCTGGTCGAGGATGGGGCGCCGGCCGGCAACGTCACCATCGGGATCGAACGCGGGGAGCCGGGCGGTGTGCGCTTGCTGTTCTCCCTGCGCTGGGACGAGGATGGGGCAGCCACGAAGCCGGCCCCCAAGCTTGCGCCGAAGGCGGCGAATACGGAGGTGCGGAAATGATCCGCATTCCGGGTGTCGTCAATAAGGCAGGCGCGGCAGCGGCGGAGGATCGCGGCGGCCAGCGCAAGACGCTGTGGTTGATCAGCTTCACCGACCTGATCTCCCTGATGCTCGCCTTCTTCGTCCTGATGTATTCGATGAGCGAGCCGGAGGCGGAGCGCTGGACCCGGCTGGCGAAAGGCGTGGCGGAGGCGATCCCCGCCGCGCGGTCGACCGCCAACACCCCGTCGGACCGGCCCGCCGATCCTGGCGCCGCCTTCAACGCCAAGGCGGTGGAGGCCAGGGCGGCCATTGACCTGCATTATCTGGCGGCCCTGCTGGGAAGTCAGCTGCGGTCGAATGCGGAACTGGCGGTGGTCGAGGTTCGGCGCGAGGATGACCGTGTCGTCATCCGCCTGCCGGGCGAGCGGATCTTCGATCCCACCGGCGCCGCCTTCACCGAGGAGGGGCGGCGGGTGCTGTTCCTGCTGGGCGCCGTCATCGGCCGGATCGGCAACCGGATCGAACTGGTCGGCCATGCGGAGCACGAGGATGCGACCGGCGGCGTGGCCTGGGAACGGGCGCTGACGCGGGCGGTCGCCGTGTCCGCCGCGCTGCGCGAGACCGGCTATCGCCGCGATCTGGTGGCTCGCGCGGTGATGATGCCGGTTGATGGGGCAGGGGGCGCCGGCGGCGGGCGCCTGCCGGTGGACATCGTGGTGCGAGAGGAAGGAGCGGATTGAGGTGACGGACCGGACGGCCCAAGAGTGGAAGCGCTGGCTGCGCGGCTGTGCCGCCGCGGTGGCGCTGCTTGCCGTGCCGGTGCTGCTGTCTCCCCTGGCCGCGGACGCCGCCACGGTTCCGGTGCGCGGCGGCACCCACAAGGATTTCGGCCGGCTGGTCTTCGACTGGCCGGGCAAGGTCGATTACACCGCATCGCTTGAGGGCGACCGGCTGGTCGTCACCTTCACGGACAGCATCGACGCCCCGCTCGACCGTCTGGTGCGGGCGCTGCCCAGCTATCTGGCCGCCGGACGGGTCGAGGCCGATGGCAAGACGGTCTCCTTCGACCTGAAGCGTCCGGTCTCGCTGAAAAGCTTCCGCAATGGCAACGCCATTGCCATCGACCTGTCGCCGGCCGCGCCGCAGGCGTCCGCCACGGCGGAGGAGGCGAAGCCTGAACCCGTGAAACCCGAGGCGGTGAAGCCGGTGCCGTCCGCCGGGCGGCTGCGCGTGCGCGGCGCCGACCAGCCGGACCAGAGCCGCCTGACCTTCGACTGGCCGTCGTCGGTCGGCTACACGGTCACGCGCGACGGCGCCGCGGTGACGGTCGCCTTCGACAAGGGCGGCACCGCTGACCTGTCGGCGGTCTCCAAGGCGGCGTTGCGCAACATCCGGAATGTGGAGGCCTATCGGCGGGCCGACGGCGCGTTGGCGGTGACTCTGGCCGTGCCGCAGGATGCCGAGGTGACCGACAGCGCATCGGGCAGGTCGGTGGTGCTGTCCGTCGGCAATCCCGGCTCCCGCGCCGGCCTGCCCAAGAGCGACGGGGCTCCGCCCGCCGCCGGATCGTCCGTATCCCGGCCGCAGGGCGCCGATGTGGGGCAGGCCAGGGAAGGCGGCAGGGACACGCCCACGATGGCGTCGGCGACCTCCGGCCGTTCCGCCATCGCCGCCAATGCCGCGGCACCCCGCTCTGCGGCCAATGCCGCGGTGCCCAACTCTCCGCCGGCGGAGGCGAAAGCCGCGCCCGCGGCTCCTGCCGATGCCAAGGCTCAGCCGGCGGCGGGTCCGAAGGGACCGGTTCTGACCTTCGACACCGGCGGACCGGCCTCCATCGCCGTTTATCCGCGGGCGGGCCAGCTTTACGTTGTGTTCGACCGCCCTATGCCCATCGGCGCCGGCAAGCTCAGCGGTCCGGGGTCCGAACTGATGGGCGCGGTGGAGCCCGTGCCGGCGACTGGCGGCACCGTGTTCCGCACCAAGATCGGCCCGATGGTCTGGCCGACGGTGGAACGGCAGGGCACCACATGGCGCATCCTGTCCTCCGCCCGTCCGGCCAACATGGGCAGCGCCGGCGATCTCCGGGTGGAGCCCGACCCCGACTTCCTTCTGGGCGCCCGGCTGCTGGTGCGTGCGCCCGACGCGGCGAACATCGTGCAGTTCGCCGATCCCGACGTCGGCGACCGCATCCAGGTGGTTCCGCTGCCCAGCCCGGGGCAGGGCGTGCCCGAACCGCACCGTTATCCCGACCTGGAAGTGATGCCGTCCTATCAGGGCGTGGTGGTGCGGCCGATCTCCGACAATGTGACGGTGCGCGCGATCAAGGAGGGGGTGGAACTGACCACCGCCGGCGGGCTGCACCTGTCGCCCGCCGCCGATGCAGGCAACCCGGCGGTCGCGCCGCCGCCAGCACCGGCATCCGCCCCCCAGCCGGTTCCGTCGCAACTGGCCGCGGCGCCGCTTCCGGTCAATCCGCCGGCCGGCGGCGCCTCGTCCGCCATGGAGCCGCCGAAGGCGCAGCCTGCCCAGATGCAGGGCCGCCGCCTGTTCAACCTGCCGGCCTGGAAGCATGGCGACCTCGACCATTTCACCGAGGCGCGGCAGGACCTGCAATTGGCCGTCGTCAATGCGCCGGAATCGGAGCGGCCGAAGGCGCAGCTCGACCTCGCGCGGTTCTATTTCGCCAATGGGTTCGGCCAGGAAACGCTCGGCATGTTGGACGTGCTGCAGCAGAACCAGCCCGACCTGGAAGGTTGGCCGGAGTTCCGCGCGCTGCGCGGTGCCGCCCGCGTGCTGACCGGCGACCTCGACGGGGCGGAGGCCGACCTGTCGATCCCGTCGCTGGCCGGAAATCCGGAAGCCAATCTGTGGCGCGCCGCCATCGCTGCCGACCGCCGCGACTGGCCCAAGGCGATGGCCGGCTTCAAGGCGTCCGGCCCGATCCTGAACAGCTACCCCGAGCCGATGATCGGCAAGCTCGGCCTGCGGGCGGCGGAAGCGGCGCTGGAGACGCGCGACACCGCCACCGCCAAGCGGTTGTTCGACCGCGTGATCGAACACAGCGGCCCGGATCAGGAGGAAAACCCGCAGACGCAATATCTGCGCGGTCTGCTCTTTGCCCAGACCGGCGAGATCGATCAGGCGCGGGAACAGCTGACCGCCGCCTACAACAGCTATGACCGGTTCTATCGTGCCAAGGCCGGGCTGGCGCTGACCAATCTGGAGCTGTCGGAAGGCAAGATGTCGCCGACCGCCGCGGCGGAGCAGCTGGCCGGCCTGACCTTCACCTGGCGCGGCGACGATCTGGAGATGCAGATCCGCTCCCGCATGGGCGAGGTGCTGATCGCCGGCGGCGAATATGCCAAGGGCTTCAACACGATGAAGGAGACGGCGGCCCTGGTCGCCGACACGCCGCGGGCCGAGGCGATCACCAAGGAGATGTCGCGCATCTTCGCCGACCTGTTCAAGGACGGTGCGCAGCGCCTGCCGACGCTGGACGCGCTGCAGCTCTACGACCAGTTCCGCGAATTGACCCCGGTGGGCGAGGCTGGCGACGAGATCATCCGGCAACTGGCGGAACGGCTGATTTCCATCGATCTGCTGAACCGCGCGGCCGACCTGCTGCAGCATCAGGTGGAATACCGCCTGTCCGGTCTGGACAAGGCGCGGGTCGGAACGCGGCTGGCCTCCGTCCGGCTGCTCGACAACAAGCCGGAAGAGGCGCTGAAGGCGCTGGAACTGTCCAATGTCGCCGGACTCCCGGCCGATCTGACGGCCGAACGGCGGCTGATGCAGGCCAAGGCGTTGGCCGAGCTGAACCGCGGCGATGAGGCGATGCAGCTTCTGGCCCAGGACGACAGCACCAACGCTAACCTGCTGCGCGTCGACATCGCGTGGAAGGGGCAGAAATGGGATGCGGCGGCGTTGGCCCTGAACAAGGTGATCGGCCCGCCGCCCACATCGGGCAAGCCACTTGATCCCAACATGTCGCAGCTGGTGCTGAACCGGGCGGTGGCGCTGGCGCTGGCCGGCGACGGCAACGGGCTGAACCTGCTGAAGAAGGATTTCGAAGGGTCGATGAAGGGCGGGCCGAATGAGGACGCATTCCGCATCCTGACCCGCCCCGAACAGGCGATGGGCCTGATCGACGTCGGCACCATCCGCTCCCGTGTCGCGGAAGTGGATATGTTCAAGAAGTTTTTGAAGGAATATCGCGGCGGCAAGCAGTCGGCCGATAAGCCCACTTCCTGAGGGCGACTACGTGAGGCCGACTTCATAAGGCGGCGGGACGCCTTGCGGGGGATTGCTGCGCCCCGCCGCCCGCTCCGCGCCGACGGCCTGGGGCCGTTACTTCGGCAGCAGAACCTTGTCGATGACGTGGATGACGCCGTTGGACTGTTCGACGTCGGCAATGGTGACGCGCGCCTTGTTGCCGGAGGCGTCGGCGACCATCACGGCGTCGCCGGACTGGGTGAAGGTCAGCGGCATGCCTTCTACCGTCTTCAGCATCGCCTTGCCGTTGCCCTTCTTGATGTCCGCAACGATGTCCTTGGCGTCCAGCTTGCCGGGAATGACGTGGTAGGTCAGCACCTTGGTCAGCTGCGCCTTGTTTTCCGGCTTCAGCAGGGTGTCGACGGTCCCGGCGGGCAGGGCAGCGAAGGCCTCGTTGGTCGGAGCGAGGACGGTGAAGGGGCCCTTGCCGTTCAGCGTGTCGACCAGCCCCGCGGCCTTCACGGCGGCGACGAGGGTGGTGTGGTCCTTGGACTGGGACGCATTCTCCACGATGGTCTTGCTGGGGTACATCGGCGCGCCGCCGACCATCTTTTCCATGGCCGCATTGGCGCAACCGGCAAAAAGAAGGGTGGCGATCGCCACGGTGGCAACCTTCTTCATAGCATTCCCTCTTGTCGGTGAAGGTCCGCTTTCCGCGGACACAACACCGTTACGGGGGAGGCTTCCGGTCAGATCACAGCAAAGTTCGTTCGTGACGTTGATTTTTGTTTGCGTGAAAGCGGTAATACTCTGGCGGTGCGGTCGCCGCTTCCCGCCGGCTAGAGCTGCACCTGCGTCCCCAGCTCCACCACGCGGTTGGGCGGCAGCTTGAAGAAGTCGGTGGCGCTGACCGAGGTGCGGGACATAACCACGAACAGCTTCTCCCGCCAAAGCGCCATCTGGGAGTTCATCTGCGGGATCAGCGTCTCGCGGCCGAGGAAGAAGGAGGTCGCCATCACGTCGAACTCCAGCCCGAAGGCCTTGCACAGCCGCAGCGCCTTGGGGATGTTCGGCTCCTGCGAGAAGCCGTAGCGCACGGTGATGCGGTAGAAGCCGTCGGCCAGCCCCTCCACCACCACGCGGTCCTTGGCGGGGACGCGCGGCACATCCTCCACCACGACGGTGACGAAGACGATGCGCTCGTGCAGGACCTGATTGTGCTTCAGGTTGTGCAGCAGGGCGATCGGCACGGTGTTGGAACTGGAGGTCATGAAGACCGCCGTACCCTTCACCCGCAGGATGTCCCCCTTCTTCGCCTGCCGCTGGATGAAGGCGTCGAGCGGCAGCGATTCCTCGGCCAGCCGCTTGGTCAGCACGGCCCGGCCGCGGCGCCATGTGGACATCAGGCCCAGCGTGACGCAGGCGATTACCAGCGGCACCCAGCCGCCATGGGGAATCTTCACCGCGTTGGCGGCGAAGAAGGAGACCTCCACCGTCAGGAAGGTCGCGCCGACGGCGAAGCAGAGCGGCAGGCTCCAGTTCCAGCGGCGCCGCGCCACCACCAGGAACAGGGTGGTGGTGATGATCATGTCGCCGGTCACCGCGATGCCATAGGCGGCGGCGAGACGGCTGGAGGATTGGAAGACCAGCACCAGCCCCAGCACCGCGGCCAGCAGGCCCCAGTTGGCGCGGGGAATGTAGATCTGCCCTTCCTCCTCGTTGGAGGTGTGGCGGATGTCGAGGCGCGGGCAGAGGCCCAGCTGCACCGCCTGCCGTGTCAACGAGAAGACGCCGGAGATCACCGCCTGGCTGGCGATGACGGTGGCGGCGGTGGACAGGCCGATCAGCGGATAGAGCCCCCACTCCGGCGCCAGCAGATAGAACGGGCTGCGCACTGCCGTCGGGTCGTTCAGCAGAAGCGCGCACTGGCCCAGATAGTTCAGCAGCAGGCCCGGCAGCACAACGGCCAGCCACGCCACCTGGATCGGGCGGCGGCCGAAATGGCCCATGTCGGCATAGAGCGCCTCGCCGCCGGTCACCGCCAGCACCACCGCGCCCAGCACCAGGAAGCCGGCGACGCCATGCTCGGCGAAGAAGAAGATGGCGTAATACGGATTGAAGGCGACCAGCACGCTCGGCTGCCGGATCACCTCCAGCAGACCGAGGATGCCGAGCGTGGAGAACCACACCAGCATGATCGGACCGAACAGCGCGCCGACGCGCGAGGTGCCGTGGCTCTGGATGGCGAAGAGCGCGATCAGGATGGCGACGGTCAGCGGCACCACCGCCGACTCCAGAGCCGGCTCCGCCACGCCCAGCCCTTCCACCGCCGACAGCACGGACATCGCCGGGGTGATCATGCCGTCGCCGTAGAACAGCGAGGCGCCGAACAGGCCGAGCGCCGTCAGGATGGTCAGCTTGCCCGAGGCATCCGGCCGCGTCTTGGACGCCAGCGCCAGAAGCGAGAGGATGCCGCCCTCGCCCTTGTTGTCGGCCCGCATGACGAAGCCGACATACTTGACGGTGACGACCATCACCAGTGCCCAGAACACCAGCGACATGATGCCCAGGACATTGTCGTGGGTCAGGGCCAGCCCGTGCTCGCCTGCGAAGCATTCTCGCAGCGTGTAGAGCGGGCTGGTGCCGATGTCGCCATACACGACCCCGAGGGCACCCAGGGTCAGCGTCGCGAGCTTGCCGGTGTCGGGCGGCGCGGCCTTCAAAGCGGTATCAGTCATGCGGTGATTGCGGTCCGAAGTTGGTCCGTCGTTCGATGGCGCCCGATGCGGCGGCGATGGTCCGGTCCGTCGCTCCTTCGGCGGCTGCGAACGGGCGGAGCCATCCGGTGGAACCGGCTTCCTTGCCAATCATCCCGCCGACGCACATCGCCTTTTCTCATACGCGCTTACGGCGTCCAACGCCAGTGCGGGCTTGCGCCGCGAAGGCCAAGCCCGGGGGCTGCGACGAAGTGCGCAGGGCTTTCCCGCTATGCGGGCAATTTCAGAGCGTGCCGAAGCTCCGCGCCAGCGATCCGGCGATCAGATACCATCCGTCGACCAGCACGAAGAAGATGATCTTGAACGGGATGGCGACCATGGTCGGCGGCAGCATCATCATGCCCATCGACATCAGGATGGACGACACCACCATGTCGATGATGAGGAAGGGCAGGAACAGCAGGAAGCCGATCTCGAACCCGCGCTTGATCTCCGAGATCATGAAGGCCGGGACCAGGACGTGCAGCGGCATGTCGTTCGGCTCCTGCACGTTTTGCAGGCGGGCCATGTCCATGAACAGGCGCAGGTCCTTCTCGCTGGTGTGATGCAGCATGAAATCGCGCAAGGGGGCCACCGTGCGGCGGAACGCCTCCATCTCGTCGATTTCCTGGTTCATCAGCGGCTGGATGCCCTGGGTGTAGCTGCGCTCGAACACCGGGGCCATGACGAAGAAGGTCAGGAACAGCGCCAGCGACATCATCACCGTGGTCGGCGGCACCTGCTGCACGCCCAGCGCATTGCGCAGGAAGGACAGCACGATGACGATGCGGGTGAAGGCCGTCATCATGATGAGGATCGACGGCGCCAGCGACAGCACCGTGATCAGGCCGATTGTCTGGACGATGCGTCCGGTCGCGGTGCCGCCAGCGTCGCCCAGGTCGAAGGTCAGGCTCTGCGCCAGCGCCGGCCCGGCGCTCAGCCCCAGCACCACACCGACGACGAGCGCCAGCGCCAGCCCCGCGGCTGCCGGCTTCCACCAGGGTCCGAGGCGCCTCAGGATGGCCGCCGTCATCGCGGCTGGCTCCCGGCCGGCGCGGAAGAATCCGCCGTCCCCGCAAGCGCCGTGTCGAATCCCCCGGCGGGGGCGCTGTCCACCAGCAGGTCGCCGTTGACGCTCAGCAGGATCAGATGCTCGCGGTCGTCGCGGCGGACCAGGATCAGCCGCCGCTTGGCATCGATCGGCAGCGCCTCGACCACGCTCAGCCGGCGTTGGCGGGCGCGTCCGCGCACGGCGCCGCCGGCCATGCCGACCCGGCGCATCACCCAGGCGACGACCATGATGAGCGCCACCACGAAGACGAGCGCCATCAGGAAACGGATATACTGGTCGAGATCCATGGAAACGGCAGGCTTTCTGTATCAGGGCGTATCGTCGGGACGGCCCGGAGCGCCGGAGCGGCCATAGGCAGCGGCCGCGCGCTGACGGGCGGTGTGCGGATCGTCGCGGCCGGCCAGCGCGGCGGCGATGGTCTCCTCCCGCCGGGCCTGCTGGTCGGTCAGCGCGGCGGCCAGCGGCGCCAGTGCCGCGACCAGATCGCCGAGAGGGCCGAGCAGGGGCCGCGCCTCGCCCCGCGGCAGGGACTCGGCGGCAAGGCAGAGATGGGCGACGCGCTCCTCCAACCCGGCGAGGTCGATCAGGACACCGGCCTCGGCCTGCGTGCGCGCATCGTCGAGCGTCGCACCCAGCGCCAGCGCCTGTTCCGCGATCCGGCCGGCCGACTCGGTGCTTTCGGGCGAAGGGGAAGCGGATGGCGGACGGGTCACGGCTTGTCCTCCTCCATGAGGTCTTCCTCCATGAGATCTGCGGCTTGCGGTTCCGAGGGCATCGTGCCGTTGGCGCGGTAGACATATGCGAGGATTTCCGCCACCGCGGCGATGGCCTCGACGGGGATGTCGCTGTCGACCTCGATGGCGGACAGGATCTCGACCAGATCGGCGTCCTCGCGCACCTTCACGCCGTTGGCGAAGGCGACCTCCAGGATCTGCTCCGCCACCGTGCCCTTGCCGGTGGCGACGATCCGCGGCAGGGTCTCCGTCCCGAGATGGTATTTCAGCGCAACCGCGACCGGCCGCCGGGCAAGGGGGCCGCGGGCAGGGGACTGCGACTTGCCGGCTGGCGGCGAGGCGGGAGGGCGGGCTTGCGCGGACAAAAGGCGGCCTTGTCGAGGGGGGCGTCGAGGGGGTCCTTCCTGGGCCGCATCCTGGACCGGTAGGCTTAACGAACTGTAAAGGCGGCGGGGGCGCCCGATTCGCGTCGGTGGGGATTCATCCTTCGTTAACGCAAACGGGTGACCATCGGAGGCTGTGGCGATGCCCGTTCCGGGCGGCGTTCAGCGGAATTGGCAGCGGTCTTCCAGCGGCATTGGGGCGGGATCAGGGCCATGGACCTCGGAAATCTCGGCATCTTCAAACTGATGTCGCGCAAGATGGACTGGCTGACCCAGCGTCAGGAAGTCATCTCGCAGAACATCGCCAACGCCGACACGCCGGAGTACAAGGGCCGCGATCTAAAGCCCTTCACCTTCCGCGACGCGCTTGGCGACAGTCGGCGGCTGACCCCGGTGGCGACCAACGCGTCCCATCTGACCGGCACCCGCGGACCGGGCGGCATGGCGCAGGAACAGAAGGTGCGCGATCCGTACGAGACGGCGCCGGACGGCAACAACGTCGTTCTGGAAGACCAGATGATGCGGATGAGCCAGAATTCGATGGATTACCAGACCATCACCAACCTGTACAAAAAGCAGGTCGCGATGATCAAGTCGGCGATCCGCTCCGGCAGCTGAGGCTTTGGGTTTGGGCTGGAGTTTGGGGCGGCCGGCGGGTTTTTGAGGAGGCGGTGCGATGGATCTCTACAAGTCGATGGCGGTTTCCGCCTCCGGCATGAAGGCGCAGGGAACGCGCCTGAAGGTCATTTCGGAGAATCTGGCGAACGCCAACACCACCGCGGAAACGCCGGGCGATCTGCCCTACCGCCGCAAGACGGTCATCTTCAAAAACGAGCTGGACCGCGCGATGGACGTCGACAAGGTCCGCGTCGCCAAGGTCGATGTGGACAAGAGCGATTTCCAGCGCCGCTACGATCCCTCCCATCCATCGGCCGACGCCGACGGCTATGTGCTGATGCCCAACGTCAACACCGTGGTCGAGGCGATGGACATGCGCGAGGCCCAGCGCAGCTACGAAGCCAACCTGTCGGCCATCGACACCGCGCGCCAGATGCTGACCCGCACCATCGACATCCTGCGCGCCTGATCTCGTCCAGCGCAATCGCCCCTGAACCTCCCGACCGACCGGAACCGCCGCCATGATCAATCCGCTGAACGCCGCCGCGGCCTACGCCACCACCGCCGCCAAGACGACCGGCCCCGGCATGGCCGCGCGCGACGGCCTCTCCTTTGGTGACGTGCTGGAGCAGGCGGCCAAGGAAAGCATCGGCACCCTGAAGAAGAGCGAGGACATGTCCGCCCTGGCCTCCGTCGGCAAGGCCGACCTGAACGACGTCGTCCAGGCCGTGACCAACGCCGAGGTGACGCTGCAGACCGTCACCGCGGTGCGCGACAAGGTGCTGAACGCCTATCAGGAAATCCTGCGCATGCCGATGTGACGGCGTCCACCCGGTCCGACTCACAGTCCAGTAACCGTCGTCATGAACGAGACCGAAGTCATCGAGCTCTGCCGCACGTCCATCGTTACGCTGGTGATGGTCTGCGGTCCGATTCTGGTCATCATGATGGCGGTCGGCACCGTCATCTCCATCTTCCAGGCGGTCACCCAGATCAGCGAGCAGACCCTGGCCATGGTGCCGAAGGTGCTGCTGGTCTTCGGTCTCAGCATCCTGCTGATGCCCTTCATGCTGGGCAAGCTGACCGACTTCTTCGAACATGAGGTCGCCGACCGTATCGTCGCCATCGGCGTCGGCGCCACCGACAATGGCGGCGCGCCCTTCACGCCCGGCACCGGCGTGACGCCGCCCCCGGCCCCGACCGCGGCCGCGGCGGGTCAATGAACGTCCTGCAGCAGCTCCTGGGCGAACAGATTTTCGTCTGGATGTTGGTCTTCATGAGGGTCGGCACCGCCTTCAGCGTGATGCCGACCATCGGCGACGCCTTCGTTCCCACCCGCATGCGCCTGCTGTTCGCTCTGGCGGTCAGTACGCTGGTGTCGCCGGCGATCCGGCCGATGCTGCCGCCGATGCCCGGTAACCTGTTCCAACTGCTGGTGCTGGCCGCCGGCGAGATGACGGTCGGCATCTTCCTGGGCACCATCGCCCGTTTGCTGATGGGCGCGCTGGAGGTGGCCGGCACCATCATCAGCCTGCAGAGCGGCCTTGCCAACGCGCAGATCTTCAACCCGGCGCTGGCGACCTCGGGCTCTCTGCCCGGCTCGCTGATGGGCTGGCTGGGGCTGCTTCTGATTTTCGTCACCGACCTGCATCATCTGCTGATCATGGCGGTGGTTGACAGCTACGCCACCTTCACACCGGGGGCGGCGATCCCGATCGACGACATGGCGAACGTGGTCGGGCAGCTGGTGTCGAAAAGCTTCATGCTGGGGGTGCAGATGGCCGCCCCCTTCCTGATCACCGGCATGCTGTTCGCGCTGGCGCTGGGGCTGCTGAACAAGCTGGCGCCGCAGGTGCAGGTGTTCCAGCTGTTCACCTCCGTCCAGGTGCTGCTGGGCCTGTTCATGTTCGCGCTGACTCTGGGCGCGATGATGCTGTTCTGGCTGTCGCGCTTCGAATCGACCTTCATCGAATTCCTGAAGCCGCTGTAGAGGGGGACGCCCGTGTCGGAAGAGGCGGACGAGTCCTCCAAAACAGAGGACCCGACATCCAAGAAACTCGACGAGGCCCACAAACAGGGCCAGTTCGCGATGACCCGCGAGGCCGCGAACTGGTTGATGGTCGCGGCGATGCTGGTGGTGCTGGTCTCCATCCTGCCCGGCACCCTGAAGGGGCTGGTGTTCCGGCTGAATTACTACTTCGAGAATCTGGACCAGTTCACCTTCGATCGCGCCGGGGTCGGCGCGCTGCTGTTCCGGGTGATGCGCGACGTCATGTGGGCGCTGTGGCTGCCCATCCTGCTGTTCGTGGTGGCCGGCGTGGTGTCGACCATCGGGCAGACCGGTTTCCACGTCTCGTGGGAGCTGATCTCGCCGAAATTCAGCAAGTTGAACCCGCTGCCCGGCCTGATGAACATGTTCAAGGCCAACCAGGGGGTGGAACTGCTGAAGAGCATCGCCAAGCTCGCGGTGGTGGGCGGCGTCGCCTATATGGCGCTGGTGCCGATGTTCGGCGGCATCGAGGCCTATATCGGCATCGACATCGTCACCATGCTGCTGCAGATGGACGGGCTGGCCCACCGGCTGCTGATCTGGGTCCTGGTGGTCCTCACCTTCATCGCCGCCGGCGACTTTCTGTGGCAGAAGCAGCAGTTCGACAAGAAGATGAAGATGACCAAGCAGGAGGTGAAGGACGAGCACAAGCAGCAGGAAGGCGATCCCGTCGTCAAGGGCCGCATCCGGCAGATTCGGTTCGAGCGCGCGCGCAAGCGCATGATGGCCGCGGTGCCGAACGCCGACGTGGTGGTCACCAACCCGACCCACTTCGCTGTCGCGCTGAAATACGACCCGACCCAGATGGGCGCGCCGATGGTCCTGGCGAAGGGCGTCGATCAGGTCGCCTTCAAGATTCGCGAGATCGCCGAATCGAACAATGTTCCGGTCATAGAAAACCCGCCCCTCGCCCGTGCGCTCTATGCCGCTTGCGATATCGACGAAGAAGTTCCGTCCGAGCACTATCGGGCGGTCGCCGAAGTCATTACCTATGTCTTCAAGCTCAAAGGGCGGACGTTGCGCAACTGATCCGGCTCCGTAACGGTTGACGGAACCGGGTGTGGCGGCCGACCATCGCAGGGGGCGCGACGGAGATGCCCGGTCGGTAGCATCCGGTCCTGGGCAACTCCCAGGATGACCGTGTGGGGTTTGGAGTATTGGTGGACGACACAACTTCCCTTTCCGACACCGCACGCAATGCAGCGAACCACCGGGCATCGTCCGGCGGAGTGCTGATGCTCATCCAATATGCGCTGGCGCCGGCCGGGCTGCTGGTGCTGGCCGCCGGCCTGCTGCTGGACCGCGACGAAGTCGGCTGGCTGGGCGCCGGGCTGGCGGCGGCGGGCGTGGCGCTGCTGATCGGCCGCAGCGTGTCGGTGGTGCGGAGGTCGGCGCGCATCGGAGCGCTGCTGAGCGGTGCGCTGGAGGGCATGCCGGCCGGCCAGCTGGTCTGCGACGGGGCCGACGAGGTGGTGTTCGTCAATGCCGCCTTCCGCGAACTGGCGGGGTGGCGCCGCGGTGAACGGCCGCTGGACGCCCTGGCACGCCAGTTCTCCGGCGATCCCGACAGCGCGCGCGAGTTCCGCCGCCTGCGCGAGCGGGTGAGAGCCGGTGCCACTGCTTCAGCCGAGCTGGCGATCCCGGCGCTGGACAACCACCCACCGGAATGGCGCAAGGTGCAGGGGCAGCCGGTCACCGGTTTCCCCGGTTCCGTCCATTGGCGGATCGAGGACATCACCGCCCGATGGGAGCTCGAGCATGTCATGCTGCGCGAGCAGGCCAAGCTGGCCGACTTCATGGAGCATGCGCCGGTCGGCTTCTTCTCGGTCGATCAGAACGGCCACTTCCTGTTCGTCAATGCCACCCTGGCCCAGTGGCTGGAGGCGGCGCCCGGCGACCTGACCGACGGCGAATCGCGGCTGCACGGGATCCTGGCCGCACCGCCGGTCTCCGCAGCGCCCTACGACCTGTTCGATCACGGCGGCGGCGAGCAGCGCGGCGAGCTGACCATGGTGGGGCTGCGCGGCCGGCGTTTCCAGGTGGCGGTGGCACAGAGCGTGGTGCGGGCCGACGACGGCACCATCCACACCCGGTCGGTGGTGCGCGACCTCTCGCCCGAACGGGAATGGCAGGAGGCCCTGCGCCAGTCCGAACAGCGGTTCCAGCGTTTCTTCGAAGATGCGCCGATCGGCATCGCCCTGGTCGATGAAACCGGCCAGCTGACCGAATGCAACGAGGCCTTCCTGGCGCTGATCGGCAGCGAGGCGGGCAGCGTCATCAACCGTCCGATGGCCGAACTGATCGTCCCTGTGGAGCGCGAGGCGGTGACCGCGCGGCTGAAGTCCGTGCAGGGCGGCGCCGATCCGGCCCACCCGCTGGAGGTGCGGCTGTCCGGTGGGCGGGAACTGACCGCCCAGCTCTATGCCCGGCGCCTCGCCAACCCGGTCCGCACCGATGGCCGTGCAGATGGCGGCAAGGGTGAAGGCGGCAGGGCGGATGGGGTCGGCCTGATCCTGCACTTCATCGACATGACCGAGCGCAAGAGCCTGGAGGCCCAGTTCGCCCAGTCGCAGAAGATGCAGGCGGTCGGCCAACTGGCCGGCGGCGTGGCGCACGACTTCAACAACCTGCTGACGGCGATGATCGGCTTCTGCGACCTGCTGCTGCTCCGGCACAAGCCGGGCGACCAGTCCTTCAGCGACATCATGCAGATCAAGCAGAACGCCAACCGCGCCGCCAACCTCGTGAGGCAGTTGCTGGCCTTCTCGCGTCAGCAGACCTTGCAGCCGCGCGTCATCAACGTGACCGACGTGCTGGCGGAGTTGGCGAATCTGCTGCGCCGGTTGATCGGCGAGAACATCGAGCTGAAGATGATCCACGGCCGCGACCTGGGGCTGGTCAAGGTCGACCAGAACCAGTTGGAGCAGGTCATCATCAATCTGGTGGTCAACGCCCGCGACGCCATGGCCGGCGGCGGCAAGCTGACCATCAACACCACCAACAACGTCGTCACCCAGCCCGAGCGGCGGGAACACGAGACGGTGCCGCCCGGCAGCTATGTCTCCATCGAAGTGATCGATACCGGCTGCGGCATCGCGCGGGAGAATCTGCAGCGCATCTTCGAGCCCTTCTACACGACCAAGGAGGTCGGGTCGGGCACGGGGCTCGGCCTGTCGACGGTGTACGGCATCGTCCGGCAGACCGGCGGCTTTGTACTGGTCGATTCGGCGGTGGGGGAGGGGACGACCTTCACCATCCTGCTGCCGCACCATCAGGGTGAACTGCGTCCGGTCGACACCGCCGAACCGCGCGAGCGGCGCGGCAGCGACCTGACCGGCACCGGCACCATCCTGCTGGTGGAGGACGAGGACGCCGTGCGGGTCTTCTCCGCCCGGGCGCTCCGCAACAAGGGCTATCAGGTGCTGGAGGCCAAGAACGGCGAGGCGGCGCTGCAGCAGATCGAGACTAACGGCGCCTCCATCGACCTGCTGATCACCGACGTGGTGATGCCGCAGATGGACGGCCCGACGCTGGCCCGCCATGTCCGCAAGCTGCGCCCGGAGATGCGTGTGATCTTCATCTCCGGCTATGCCGAGGACCGTCTGGGCGAGATCGACGGCGTCGAAGTCGCCCATTTCCTGCCCAAGCCCTTCTCGCTGAAACAACTTGCCTCCAAGGTGAAGGAGGTCATCCGCGACGGGCGGTGAGGGAGCGGACGCAGCTCTCCCCGTACCCGGCAGAATAGGAACACACAGGCAACATCAGCACTTGCAAACGAGAACGAAGAGAGTACATTCAGCTTCATTGCAAGAGCGCCGACCGTGTGTTCTAAGAGAGGGGTACCGGGCATGTCGTCCGCACAGCTTCGTTTGGTCGAGAAGGATTCCATGGACAAGCAGAAGGCGCTCGATGCCGCCCTGAGCCAGATCGAACGCGCGTTCGGCAAGGGCTCGATCATGAAGCTTGGCGCCCGTGAGAACTTGGTCGAGACGGAGGTCATTTCCACCGGCTCCCTTGGTCTCGATATCGCGCTGGGCATCGGCGGCCTGCCGAAGGGCCGCATCGTCGAAATCTACGGGCCGGAAAGCTCGGGCAAGACCACGCTGGCGCTGCACGCCATCGCCCAGGCCCAGAAGGCCGGCGGCACCTGCGCCTTCGTCGACGCCGAACATGCGCTCGACCCGTCCTATGCCCGCAAGCTGGGCGTCAACATCGACGAGCTGCTGATCTCCCAGCCGGATGCCGGCGAGCAGGCGCTGGAGATCGCCGACACGCTGGTGCGCTCCGGCGCCATCGACGTGCTGGTGGTCGACTCGGTGGCCGCCCTGGTTCCGCGCGCCGAACTGGAAGGCGAGATGGGCGACAGCCATGTCGGCCTGCACGCCCGCCTGATGAGCCAGGCGCTGCGCAAGCTGACCGGTTCGATCTCCAAGTCGAACTGTCTGGTGATCTTCATCAACCAGATCCGCCTGAAGATCGGCGTGATGTTCGGCAACCCGGAGACGACGACCGGCGGCAACGCGCTGAAGTTCTACGCCTCCGTCCGCCTCGACATCCGCCGCATCGGCGCGATCAAGGACCGCGACACCGTCGTCGGCAACCAGACCCGCGTCAAGGTGGTGAAGAACAAGATGGCCCCGCCGTTCCGCGTGGTCGAGTTCGACATCATGTACGGCGAAGGCGTATCGAAGGTGGGCGAACTGCTCGACCTCGGCATCCAGGCCGGCGTGGTCGACAAGTCCGGCGCGTGGTTCAGCTATGACGGCACCCGCATCGGCCAGGGCCGCGAGAACGCCAAGACCTACCTGCGCAACAACCCCGAGATGGCCGACGCGATCGAGGCCAAGATCCGCGGCAACGCCGGTCTGGTCGCCGATGCGATGATGGGCACCCCGGAAGCCGACGGCGAAGCCTCCACTCCGGAGTGAGGCTTAGGGTATGTGGGTTGAAAGCCCCCGCCTTCCGAAAGGGAGGCGGGGGCTTTTTTCGTTTGGGGATCGGATCTTGCGGGGGCGAGCGCCCTCAAACATCCACCACCATATGCGGCTGGAAGGCTCCCTCCAGTGTCAGCAACAGGTGCAGGTAGACCGCCACCTTGCGGGCGCGGTCGGTGTTGCGGGTTAGGCAGTCGCGCAGTTGTTCCGCCAGTCGTGCGGTTTCCGGGTCCAACTCCGGTGCGGCGGCGATTGCAGCCTGGACGATGTGCTCCGGATCGATGGGGACCGCGGCCGCCGGGTCCTTCAGCAGGGCTTCGGCCAGCGCCTCTTCGTCATGGTGAGCCGTGGGCGGAGCGGCCGGGGGTGGCGGTGCCCGGCGGGACAGGTGGCTGCGGAGATTGTCCTTCAGCCGGGTCCGCTGATGCTCGTCCAATCCATCGAACTGGTCGACCTCGTCGAACAACAGGTCATAGAGGCGGCGGCGCTGCGGGTTGGGCGGGTTGTGGTCGCGCCGCTCCTGCTCACGGTCGTGCCGTTCCTGGCGGGGGTTGCGGCGGCTGTTGCGGTCGGTGGCGTTGCCGCTCCGCTCGACGCCCGCGGTGGTGCGGACGCTGAACTCCGGCGGGCCGATGCCGCGCCCGGAGGTGAGATTGCCGGACATGAGCCGCCTCCCGGGTTGGGTTCCCCCCAGCGGACAAGTCTGGCAGAGCCGGCGCTTTCGTCAATGCGAAAGCGCCGACTTTTCACAGGTCAGTCGCCGGCCCCGGCCCCGACGGCGCCGTCGGCGGCTTCCGGCTTGCTCTTGCCGAAGCCGATGGTGGGGAAGACGTTGATCAGCGCGGTGATGAAGGCGGCCAGATAGGGCAGCGACTGCACCACCAGCAGGCCCGACCACATGAAGGCGTCGCGGTTCTCGTGACCGAAGACCATGACGATGGCCAGCGCCGCGCCCCACAGCGACACCAGCAGCACCAACTCCTCGCGCGCCATCAGGAAGGCCTGCATCAGCGCCGGCTGGTTCTCGCACTTCGGCGTGCGGACGAAGGGCCGGCCGGAGGTGAAGATGCCCAGCCACATGGCGCGGCCGACCGTGTGGGTCAGCGCCATGCCGGCCACCGCCGCACCGACCTTGTCCCAGAAGCCGCACCTCACCCGCGCCTCGTAGAGCCAGAGCGAAGCGCCGACCTTGAAGGCGAAGACGCTGAGCGTCGGGATCATGAAGACGTTGGGCGGAAACTCGAAATATTTCGGGAAGGCCATCAGGCCGATGGACCAGATGATGCCGGCGATGCCGAAGATCATGTGGGCGGCGTCGGCGAACCACGGCAGCCAGCCGGTGATGAAATGGTACTTCTGGCCGGCGGTCAATTCCTTGGCCCCCGGCGACAGCTGGCGCCAATGGTGCTTCAGGATCTGCACGGCGCCATAGGCCCAGCGGAAACGCTGCGTCTTGTAGGCGGAGAAGCTGTCGGGAACCAGGCCCTTGCCGTAGCTCTCCGGCATATAGACCGCTTCATAGCCATGCTCGAACAGGCGCAGGCCGAGGTCGGCGTCCTCGGTGATGCACCACTCGCCCCAGCGACCGACCTTCTCCAGGGCGGACTTGCGGATGATGGTCATCGTGCCGTGCTGGATGATCGCGTTGCGCTCGTTCCGCTGGATCATGCCGATGTGGAAGAAGCCGGCATATTCCCAGTTGGTCATGCGCTGGAACAGGTCGTGTTCCCACTCGCGATAATCCTGCGGCGACTGGACGAAGCCGACCTCGGGCCGGTTGAAGTGCGGGATGGTCGCCTTCAACCAGTCGGGATGGACCTGATAGTCACTGTCGATGACGGCGATGTGTTCGGCATCCGGTGCCGTCTGTTCCAGACCGAAATTCAGCGCTCCAGCCTTGAAGCCCGGCCAGTTGTCGAGGTGGAAGAAGCGGAACTTCGGCCCCAGCTTCTTGCAGTATTCCTCGATCGGGCGCCAGACGGCCGGGTCCTTCGTGTTGTTGTCCAGCAGTAGGACTTCGTAATTCGGGTAGTCGAGGTTGGCCAGCGCATCCAGCGTCTGCATGACCATGTGCGGCGGCTCGTTGTAGCAGGGCACATGGATCGACACCTTCGCCGCATTGGGCAGCGGCGCGGCGGAGCAGGGGATAAACTTGCGCTTGAACTTGTGCTGCCAGACGACCTCGGTCAGCTCCATGCCGTCGATCAGCATGACCGCGAACAGCACCAACTGGCAGAAGATCAGCAGGCCCCAGGCGATTTCGGTGGTGAGCGCGAGACCGGCCGCGGACGCCGCGCTGACGGTGAAGACCAGCACGGAAGCCACTGCCTGGATCAGCGCGCCGTAGAAGATCTGGCCACCAATCTTAAGGTCGCTGCGACGCCACAGGAAGAACACCAGTGGCAGGAAGCCCAGCGCAATGGCGGTGGCGCACTTGATCTCCCAGTTGCGGACCTCGTGCACCCCGCCGATCATCGGGAATTTCAGATTGCGCTGATAATCCCACAGGCCCCAGCTGGTGCCGGCCGTGCCCTCGATCTCCCGCTTCCACGGCTGGTCGAAGGCCTCCATGATGAAGTAGTCGAGCTTGTTCTGGGCGGCGACGTTCAGGAAGTTGCGGATGAACTTGGCCTGATTGACCTGACTGGCTTCGGCGCCGCGGCGCCACGGTCCATCGGCCGGCCAGCCGATCTCGCCGATCAGGATGTGCTTGTTCGGATACTTCTGCTTCAGCTCGTTGTAGCGGAACATGGCGTAGTCGACCGATTGGTCGACCGGCACGCCTTCCCAATAGGGCAGCAGGTGGACGGCTAGGAAGTCGACGGCCTCGACCAATTCCGGGTGCTTCAGCCAGACGTGCCACGGCTCCGCGATGGAAACCGGGACGTTGACCTTCTTCTTCACCCGCTTGATGTACTCGATGGCCTGCGGCACCGTCAGATCGGCGCGCAGGATCGCCTCGTTGCCGACCAGCACGCGACGGACGTTGCTGTTGGCACGGGCCAGCTTGATCAGGCCGGCCAGTTCGGGCTCGTCGATCTCCGGCTTGCCGGCCGTCCAGGCGCCGGCCGTGACCGGCAGCCCGTGCTTGGCGGCGATGGCCGCCACCATTTCGGAGCCGTCGGTGGTCGAATAGGTTCGGACGGCCTTTACCGCGCCCTCCAGCGCGTCCATGTCCTTCTCGATGTCCTCGGCGGACGCCTTGTCGCCCTTCGATGGGCTCTTGTCCGAGTGGAAAGGGGTATAGGCGACGCCGGTGATGGCGCCGGCCCAGGACCGCTCGTCCACCGGACGGTTCCACAACGCCCAGAAGGCGATGTTGCCGAGGATCACCAGGATCAGAACCGCAAAGGCCGATTTGCGCATGTGGGTCGTTCTCGCTCGCCGCACCAGAAAACATGGATACGGCCCGTGGAGATGGCGCAAGGGGACCGTTGCCGCCCCGACCATGTCCTCGGACCGAACTCTACTATCGTCCAACGAATGCCGCTGCGCCGTATGGCCGGCGCGCACGGCAATCTATACAAGCTTCGCGGTTGCCCCGCCACTGCCGGCTATAACAGGGCAGCCTCCGGATTATTCCCCCGGCGGCGCCCGGCGCAGGCCATGAATGGAGTGAAGCATGTTTTCCCTTAACGAACGGCTACGGGCCGACACCCGTCACGTGACCGATCTGGGGCTGTGCCGGGTGCTTCTGATGAACAACCGGCTGTGGCCCTGGCTGATCCTGGTGCCGATGCGCGAAGGGGCGGTGGAGATCCATCGGCTGGAGGAAGACGATCAGGCGACGCTGATGCGGGAGATCGCGCAGGCGTCCCGCGTGGTGGAGCGGCTGTTCGCGCCGGACAAGATGAATGTCGGGGCGCTGGGCAACATGGTGCCGCAGTTGCACATCCACGTGATCGGCCGGACGTGCGGCGATCCGGCATGGCCGGGTCCGGTGTGGGGGTCCGGCCATGCCGAACCGTATGAGGCGGAGGCGGCGGATGCCCTGGTGCACCGGCTGGCCGAGGCGTTCCGCGCGACGCCGTGAACTTTATCGGACCGGGAGTGTTGGAGTGGTCAACCATCTTCCCGGGAGACCGCCGCCATGACCGACCAGGACCGCCCCAAATCCGTGACCTCCGACGCCCCCTCCGAAGCCGCACAGCGAATCGAGGACAAGCTGGTCGACAAGACCGGCAAGGCGTCCGGCGATCCCGACAAGCCCGTCCAGAAGAAATGGGAGGAGATGGGCGAGCGGGAGAACATCGTTGAGCAGACCCAGCGCGAGGGCGGCGGGGCCTGAGGGGCGAACGCTTGCCCTATAGCTGAAGTAACCCCCCTCTCCCCGTGGAGAGGGGAATGTTACCGCTTCACCGTGCAGGTCAGCGCCAGCACGTCCGCCGCCTTGTCCAGGTCGTCGGCGCGGACCAGCACATAGTCGGTGTTGTAGGTGGAGATCGCGAAGATCGGCAGATGGGCCTGGGCCAACGGTACGGCGATGCGGGCCAGGATGCCGAACAGGGTGAAATCGACCACGCCCTCCACCCGAAAGGCGCGCCAGCCGCGTTCGGCCTTCACGCCCTCCGGCACCCGGTCCTCGCGGCAGAGGATCGAGAGCTCCTCCCCCGTCCGGGTGGCGCCGACCAGCGGATCGGTCCAGTCGAGCCAGTCGGGCAGTCCGCTGCCGGGCGGAAGCTGCGCCACCGCCAGACGGTCGGGCAGGATGGACAGGGTCAGGCCGGTCTGCTCCCGCACCAAGGCTGCGGTCAGCGTCGCCTCATCCACCTCGAAAGGTTTCAGGATGCGGCGGGCGCGGGCGGCCAGCGACGGCACGCCGGAGCGCATGGCGCGGCCCAGCATCTCCGCCGAGGTGGCGCGCAGGTTGGCGTCCGATTCGGCCAGATCGACGACGGCCTGCAACGCGCTGGTCTGGACGATGCGGCTCGGGCTATTCTCGAACCAGTCCGACAGCAGGACGGCGGCGCGGTGGCGCTGCTCCTCCGTCATGGTCAGGCGCGGCACGATCTGGGCGAGGTGCCAGCGCACCTCCGCCTGCTCGATGGCGACGGCGTCGGTCAGCAGATGTTCGACATAGGGATCGAGCCAGCCGGCATTGCCGCGCGACACCCGTTCCAGCGCGTCGGCGGCGCGCATGCGCACGCTGGCGTTGCGGTCGAACAGGCAGCCGACCAGCTCCGCCAGCTTGCCGCGGTCGGCCGACACCTCGTCGGCGACGGAGGGGGCGTCGCCCACCGTCCGCCGGTCGCCTATCGCGAGCCGGCGGGCGAGCGAGGCGTTGCGGAGCAACTCATCCATCTCAGCGCCGCCCGGTCGGACGGCCGAAGCGGGACGGCGTGCCGAAACGCGAGGCGATTTTGGCGCCGGTCGGCTTGGGCGGCGGCGGGGGAGGGGGGGGCGGCGGGGTTTCGCCACGCGGCACACCGCCGCCCGACGCCATCTCCGCCAGATCCTTCACCAGCTTCTGCACGCTGCGTACGCGGGCCTGTGGATCGGGCCATTCGCGGACATAGACCAGCTTGTGGTCGGGCCGCAGCTTCATCAGCGTCAAATGCTGGGCGATGTAGGTCAGCAGCTTGGCCGGCTCGGCATAGAAATTGTCGTGGAAGACCAGGACCAGCCCCTTCGGCCCGGCATCGACCCGGTCGATGTTGGCCTGTTTGCACCAGCGCTTGATGGTGACGACGTCCAGCAGGTTCTCCACCTCCTCCGGCAGTTTGCCGAAGCGGTCGATCAGTTCGGCGGCGAAGCTGTCGACCTCCGCCCGGTCGACCAGATCGGCGATGCGGCGGTAGAGCGACAGCCGCACCGTCAGGTCGGGGACGTAGCTTTCCGGGATCAGCACCGGCGTGCCCAGGTTGATCTGCGGCACCCATTCCTGCGCCGCCGCGGCGGCGACGGCACCCTCCTGCATGGCGGCGCGGGCGTTGGCGACGGCCTCCTCCAGCATCTGCTGGTACAGCTCGACGCCGACCTCGCGCACCTGCCCCGACTGTTCTTCGCCCAGCAGGTTGCCGGCGCCGCGGATGTCCATGTCGTGGCTGGCGAGCTGGAAGCCGGCGCCCAGGCTGTCCAGCGTCTCGATAACGTGCAGGCGCTGCTGGGCGGTGGCATTCAGCGGCTTGTTGGGGGCGTAAGTCAGATAGGCATAGCCGCGTTTCTTCGACCGGCCGACGCGGCCGCGGATCTGATAGAGCTGGGCCAGCCCGAACAGGTCGGCGCGGTGGACGATCAGCGTGTTGGCATTGGGGATGTCGAGACCGCTCTCGATGATGTTGGTGGCGAGCAGGACCTCGAACTTTCCTTCGTCGAAGGCGGTCATCACGTCTTCCAACTCGCTGGCCGGCATCTGGCCGTGGGCGGTGACGATCTTGACCTCCGGCACCAGATCGCGCACCCGCTCGGCCACCTTCGCCAGATCCTCGATGCGTGGGCAGACATAGAAGCTCTGGCCGCCGCGGTAATGCTCGCGCAGGATCGCCTCGCGGATCACCACCGGGTCATAGGGCAGGACGAAGGTGCGCACCGCCAGCCGGTCGACCGGCGGAGTGGCGATCAGCGACAGCTCGCGCACGCCGGACAGCGCCATCTGCAAGGTGCGCGGGATCGGCGTGGCGGTCAGCGTCAGCACATGGATGTCGGCGCGCAGTTCCTTCAGGCGTTCCTTCTGCTTCACGCCGAAATGCTGCTCCTCGTCGACGATCACCATGCCGAGCCGCTTGAGGTCGAGCCCCTTGGCGAGCAGGGCATGGGTGCCGACGACGATGTCGGCGGTGCCCTCCGCCAGTTCCTTCTTCACCAGCGTCTGTTCGCGGGCGGTGACCATGCGGGAGAGCTGGACCACGCGCACCGGCAGCCCGGCGAAGCGGGTGGAGAAGGTGCGGAAATGCTGGCGCGCCAGCAGCGTGGTCGGCACGACGACGGCGACCTGCTTGCCGCTCATCGCCACCATGAAGGCGGCACGGAGCGCCACCTCGGTCTTGCCGAAGCCGACGTCGCCGCAGACCAGCCGGTCCATCGGTCGGCCGCTGCCGAGGTCGGTAAAGATGTCCTCGATCGCCTTCAGCTGGTCGTCGGTCTCGGGGTAGGGGAAGCGGGCGGCGAATTCCTGATAGACCCCTTCCGGAGTCAGAACCGGATCGGCCTTCTTCAGCATGCGCTCCGCCGCGATCTTCAGCAGGGCTTCCGCCATGTCCTTCAGGCGCTTCTTGACCCGCGCCTTGCGGCCCTGCCAACCGGCGCCGCCCAGCTTGTCGAGCTGCACATTGGCGTCCTCGGAGCCGTAGCGGGACAGCACCTCGATGTTCTCGACCGGGACATACAGCTTGTCGCCGCCCTCATAGACGATGCGCAGGCAGTCGTGCGGGGCGCCGGTGACATCCAGCGTCTCCAGCCCGTCGTAGCGGCCGATGCCGTGGTCCATATGGACGACGATGTCACCCTCATGCAGGGCCGAATGCTCGGCGATGAAGTTGGCGGCCTTGCGCTTCTTCTTGGCCGGGCGGACCAGACGGTCGCCGAGGATGTCCTGTTCGGTGATGACGGCGAGATCGGGGGAGGTGAAGCCATGCTCCATCCCCAGGACGATGGTGCCGATGATGCCGCGGTCGAAGCGGCGGACGTCCTCCATGTTCTCCGCCGGCTCCAGGCCGGGGATGCCGTGGTCGGCCAGCACGTTGGACAGGCGGTCGCGCGATCCGGCGGAATAGCCGGCGATCAGCACCCGGCGGCCGTCGGCGCGCAAGGCGCGGATATGGTCCTTCACCGCGTCGAACACATTCACGTCGGGGCGGTTGCGCTCCTCCGCGAAGTCGTGGCCGCGCTTGCCGCCGGCGTCCACCGTGCCCTTGATGCCGGGGGGCGTGGAGAAGATCTGGAGCTGCGCCACCGCGCGCTCCGCCATCAGCGCGTCCCAGACGGTGGCGTCGAGGAACATCGAGGCGACCGGCACCGGCTTGTAGACCGGCGACCCCGCCCGCTTCTCGATGGTCATCATCGAATCGCGGGAGGCGTGGAAATCGACCACCTGGGCGATGCGGGCGTCGCGCGACTCGTTGGCCTGATGGTCCAGGCTGACGATGCCGCGCGGCAGGTAATCCAGAACCGTGTCCATGCTCTCGTGGAACAGCGGCAGCCAATGCTCCATCCCGCCATAGCTGCGGCCGGCGGAGATCGCCTCGTACAGCGGATCGTCGTCGGTCACCGCACCGAACAGCTCTCGGTAGCCGGAGCGGAAGCGGGCGATCCCGGCTTCGTCGAGGAAGACCTCCGACATCGGCTTCAACTCGACACGGTCGCGCTTGTCGGTGGTGCGCTGGGTCATCGGGTCGAAGGCGCGCACCCCCTCCAGCTCGTCGCCGAACAGGTCGAGGCGCAGCGGCTCCTCCGTGCCGGGCGGGAACAGGTCGACGATGCCGCCGCGCACCGCGAACTCGCCCGGCTCCCGCACCGTCTGGGCGCGGGTGTAGCCGTTGCCGGCGAGGTAGCGCTGCAGCTTCTCCAGGTCGATGCGGTCGCGCAGCTTGGCCGTGAACACCGCGTTCTTGAAGGCGCTGCGCGGCGGCACCTTCTGGACCACGGCGTTGACGGTGGTCAGCACGATCAGCGGGGCCAGCCCGTCGCGGTTCGACGCCGCATCGCGCCGTGCGATCAGCCGGGTCAGCGCGTCGATGCGGCGCGCGACGATGCCGCCGTTCGGCGATACACGGTCGTAGGGCAGGCAGTCCCAGGCCGGGAAGGTCAGCACCTCCAGCTTCGGCGCGAAGAAGGCCAGCGCCTCCGCCAGCAGGGCGCAGCGCGTGTCGTCCAGCGCCACATGCAGCAGGCCATAGGCCCCGGCCTTCTGCGCAAGCTCCGCCAGGATGCGGGCGTCATGACCCTCGGGCGCGCCGCCGATCAGGAGACGGCCGGCGCGGCCGGGCTGGAGATCGTAACTGACCAAAGGAGGATGCCTCGGAGATGCGGGGAGAGCGTCGGTGCGTCAGGAGCCTTGACCGCGGCTCCGTCAGGAGCCTTGACGTGGTGTGTAACGGAAGGCCGTCAACAGGCGCATCACGTCATTGTCATGCTCGGCCGGCACCGGCTCGCGCCCCGACATCCAGTCGTAGAGATCGGGATCGCCAAGCTCCAGCAGCGCCTCGAATCGGTCGAGCATGGCGTGGTCGAAGTCGCCGACATGGGCATCGGCGAAGCTGCCCATCAGCAGGTCCATCTCGCGCGTGCCGCGGTGCCAGGAGCGGAAGCGCAGGCGTTTGCGCCGGTTCTCGATCGATTCGGCTTTCTCGGGAGCCTGTGTCTTGGAAGCCGGGGGGGTGCCGTTTTCGGTCATTGCTGTCCAACGTCGAAAGCCCCCAGCGCCACCAGCGGCGAAGGGGGAACCATTCAGGAACCCCATCCTGCACGGGCCGGCGCGGCGATGCAACCTTGGCCGCCCGTCTTGACCCCGTGTGGAGGATGTCCTATCTGCGCTTTGACCCGCGGGGACGACCCCGCCGATTGAAAGAGGGTAACCGGGTGGGGACGACCCCGCCATTCCAGGACGGAGTCGCCGTCATGGCGTGGGTCACGCTGTTCATCGCCGGTCTTTTCGAAATCGCCTGGGCCGTCGGCCTGAAATACACCGAGGGCTTCACCCGTCTGGTGCCGAGCGTTCTGACCGCCGCGGCAATGCTGGCGAGCATCCTGCTGCTTGGGGTGGCATTGAAGAGCCTGCCGCTGGGAACGGCCTATGCGGTGTGGACCGGCATCGGCACGGTCGGCACCGCCGTGCTAGGGATGATGCTGTTCGGCGAGCCCGCCGGGGCGCTGCGGCTGCTGTGCATCGCGGCGATCATCGGCGGGATCGTGGGGCTGAAGGTTCTGCATGGGTGAAGGGGGTGGTCCCCCCTCAAAGCGCTTCCGTCCGGCAGGTCAGCGCCAGGGTCTCCGCGGTGTTCGCCACCGCCGACAGGCAGACCTCCGCCCGTTCCGCCGGGATCGACACCGAGAAACGCAGGACGTAACGCTCGCCGACGCGGTCGGGCAGGGTTTGCGCGTCCAGACGGACGATGTTGGCTTCGAACTGGGTGAAGATCTCCGACAAACGCGCCACCAGGCCGGGCTGGTCGCCGCCCGACACCTCGACACGGTGGGTGATCAGTGCCTGCGGGCCGGGCTGTGGGTCGAAGGCGAAGGCGGTGACCTTCACCTCGGCGCCGGCCAGGACGGGCAGGGACGACAGGCTGGCCTGAACCTCCGCCATCGTGAGGTCGTCGGGCAGTTCGCAGACGGCGGAGAACTCGGCGCCGCTGCCCAGCGAGGCGAAGGTGGCATCGCGCAGGTTGATGCCTTGTTCAAACAGATGGCTGGTGATGCCGGAAACCAGACCGACCCGGTCGGGGCAGAAGGTGGAAACCAGGGCCAAGCCAGCAGTCGATTCCGTCGCCATCGCACGTCTCCCGTAATCGGTTTTCTTCGAGGGGCACGGATTCGGCCGTGCCGTCCGGATGGGCGATCATCGAAGCGGGGTGGCGGGAACGCCAGCACAAAATATCGCTCAACCGCCAAACAGCCGGCGGATGGCGGCGCTGATGGCGTGAAGCTTCGCCGCCAGCGTCGGGTCGATGTCATCGACATAATGGGAGGCCAGCAGGCCGAAATTCAGGTCGTCGGCACGATCCAGCCGCTTGGCCCCGTCGCGCGCCGCGCCGTCGACATAGTCGAGCTGGCGCTGGATGCTGGTCAGCCAGCTGTTCTCCGGCTCCCGCCGTGCCAGCGCGGCAACCCCAACTTGGGCCTGTGCGATGTGGCGGCGCAAGTCGTCGGTGGTGGCGATGTCGGGCATGGCGGGGCTCCGTTGTACAAGGCGGCGGCCGGTCTGCTCCACCGCCGCCATCGGGAGAACAATGACGGCGGCGGTTGGTCGCGACCTTACTGAGCCAGTCTGCCGCTGGTGACGCCAGCCTTGACGGTGTTCGGCACCACGACCTGGGCGCAGCCGCCCTTGGTCTGCACGCTGGTGCCTGGGGTGGTCCAGCTGTCGACGATGGAGGCGGCGACCGACTTCAGACCCTGGCCAACGGGCAGAACCGCCCTGTATTCGGCCCGGCCGGCTCCGGAGATGCCGAGGCAGTCGGGCGTCGCCGTCACCACCGGAGAGAAGAAGTTGCCGAATCGGATGCTGTCGTAGCCGGTGCGGACATATTGGTACCAGGTGGTGCCGGCGGTCACGTCGAGCACCTCAAGCGGCTTGGAGAAGTCGATGCCCTTGGAATCATCGGCGTAGCGGGCGGTGGTGAGGTCGGTGGAGGCGTAGAAATAGCTCGCCACCACTACGCGCGCGTTCAGCTGGTCCGCGCTGGTGCCGACGGACTTGGCGGCGATCACCTGCTCGGCGGTGGGGGCGGTCTGGGCGTATCCCGGCAGCGCCGAAACCAGCGCCAGTCCAAATGCGAGTGTTGCTGCCTTGAAAATGCGCAAAAGAGAATGCATGGGCAATCATCCAGTCCGGAAGGTTGAAAATCTTCCATTGGACGATACCGATGCAATCGGCTGCTCAAAGCTCGAAATGCGAAGAGGGGCCGAACCGCCTGCACGGTTCGGCCCCTCTTCAAGGCACGGGAGTGGGAATGATCTACAGCGTCAGGCGGCGGTGCCGCCGACGGTCAGGCCTTCCAGCTTCAGCGTCGGCTGGCCGACGCCGACCGGCACGCCCTGGCCATCCTTGCCGCAGGTGCCGACGCCGGGGTCGAGACGGCTGTCGTTGCCGATCATCGACACCCTGGTCAGGCTGTCCGGGCCGTTGCCGATCAGCGTGGCGCCCTTCACGGCGGGACCCAGCTTGCCGTCCTCGATCAGGTAGGCCTCGCTGGCGGAGAAGACGAACTTGCCGTTGGTGATGTCGACCTGACCGCCGCCGAAGTTCTTGGCATAGATGCCCTTCTTGACCGAGGCGATGATCTCTTCCGGCGTGTGGTTGCCGTTGCGCATCACCGTGTTGGTCATGCGCGGCATCGGGTTGTAGGCGAAGCTCTGGCGCCGGCCGTTGCCGGTCGGGCGCATGCCCATCAGGCGGGCGTTCATGCGGTCCTGCATGAAGCCGACCAGGATGCCGTCCTCGATCAGCGTGGTGCACTGGCCGGGGGTGCCCTCGTCATCGACGCTGATCGAGCCGCGCGAGTTCTCGATGGTGCCGTCATCGACAATCGTGACGCCGGGGGCGGCGATGCGCTGGCCCATCAGGCCGGAGAAGGCGGAGGTCTTCTTGCGGTTGAAGTCGCCTTCCAGCCCGTGGCCGATGGCTTCGTGCAGCAGGATGCCGGGCCAACCGCTGCCCAGAACCACCGTCATCTCACCGGCCGGGGCGGGGACGGAGGCGAGGTTGACCAGCGCCTGCCGCAGCGCCTCGTCGACGAAGCCGCGCCAGGTTTCCGGCTGGATATAGTGTTCATAGGTGACGCGGCCGCCGCCGCCATAGCCGCCGGTCTCCATCCGGTCGCCCTCGGCCACCACGACGGAGACGTTCAGGCGGACCAGCGGGCGCAGGTCGGCGACGCGCACGCCGTCGGCGCGCATGATCTGCACCGCCTGCCATTCGCCGCTGATCGAGCAGCTGACCTGCCGCACCCGCTCGTCCTTGCCGCGGGCATAGGCGTCGATGTCGGCCAGCAGCTTCACCTTTTCCTCGAACGGGACGAGGTGAAGGGGGTTGTCGGGGATGTAGAGCGCGCGGTTGGTGCCGGCCGGCGGCTCCGCCAGCGTGCCGGTGTGGCCGGCCTGTACGGCCCGCACGGTGGCGGCGGCACGACGGATGGCCTCTTCCGACAGGTTGCTGGCATGGGCGTAGCCGGTCGCCTCGCCGGCGATGGCGCGCAGGCCGAATCCCTGGGTGGTGTCGAAGCTGGCGGACTTCAGCTTCCCATCATCCCAGCCCAGCGACTCGCTCTGGGCGTATTCGAGATAAAGCTCCCCATCGTCGGCACTGTGCAGGGCGTCCTGCACGACGCCTTCCACGCGGGCGCGGTCCATGCCGGCGCGGTTGAAGAAGAGATCGTCGGTGACGGCAAGCGCGCTCATGAAAACTCCGAACCTGTGATGGGGCGGAACCCGGTCTGCCCGGCCTGACGGCGTGTGCCGGCCTTGTTCCATGGTAGGACACAGTGTCATAGCGGGCGGTCTCGCGCCGCGCCGTACGATGTGTTCTAACGGACTGACTATAGTGTGGCGACGCTGGCGCGATCCGGCAAGTTCGCCGATGCCGGATTGTGTAACCTCACGGTACGGTGCTGGGATGGCGGAGGAAAGCATGGGCGACGGAGCGGTGCGGACGACCACGGATACCCTGAACCCGGCCGGCGCCTCCGGAACCGGCGCCGGCATAACCGGCCCGCGTCCGCTGCGGGATCATCCGCTGCGGCAGACGCTGACCAACGAGGTCCATGCCCGGCCGCCGGAATCGCTGGCCGCGCCGGTGCGCGCAACCATGCTGGCGATGCTGTCGGGGGAGGGCGCGGCGGAGGCCGACCGCCGGCACCTGGAAGCGCTGTGCGACTGGGCCGGCGTGGTCCGGCCGCCGCAGGGCGCCACCCACCACAGCGCCTCCTTCGGCAGCTTCCACCTGAAGTGGGAGCGGCATACCGAATTCTCGGCCTGGACCGTCTTCCGCCCCAGCGCGATGCCGGTCGGCTCCCTGGCCGATCCTTTCCTGGAACCGGCGCTGCACGCCCTGCCGCGCGACTGGCTGGCTGGGCTGCCGGGCGAACTGCTGGTCGGCATCCACGTCGCCGTGCTCTCTTCCGACCAGCCGGAGCCGTCGCCCAACATGATGGCGGCGATGTTCGGGTCGGAAAGCTATGTCGGATCGCGGATCGCCGGCCGGTCGGCCACCGCCTGGACCGACTTCCGCATCCATGGCGAAGGATTCTCCCGGATGCTGGTCGCCGACCATTCGATGACTCCGCGCCAGACCGGCCGCGTCGTCCAGCGCCTTATGGAAATCGAGACCTACCGCGTGCTGGCTCTGCTGGCCCTGCCGATGGCGCGTGGCGTGCTGCCCCGCATCGGCCCGATCGAGGCCGGTCTGTCCGACGTCACCACCCGCATCGCCAGCCTGCGCAATCTGCAGGACGAACGCGACCTGCTGGACCGCCTGACCCTGCTGGCGGCCCAGACCGAGCAGATCTCCGCGGAGAGCGCCTATCGATTCGGCGCCGCCCGCGCCTACTACGAGTTGGTGGAGCGGCGAATCGAGGAATTGCGCGAGATCCGGATCGAGGGGCTGCAGACCATCCAGGAGTTCATGGACCGCCGCCTGAACCCGGCGATCCGCACCTGCGAGGCGGTAGAGCAGCGTCTCGATTCGCTGTCGCAGCGCGTCGCGCGGGCCAGCAACCTGCTGCGCACCCGTGTCGAGATCGCGGTGGAGGGGCAGAACGCCGAACTGCTCCAGTCCATGGACCGCCGTGCCCAATTGCAACTCCGCATGCAGGAGACGGTCGAGGGGCTGTCGGTTGTGGCGATCAGCTATTACCTCGTCGGCATCGTCGGCTATGCGGCGAAGGGGCTGAAGGGCTTCGGGTTCAAGGTCGATCCCGACATGCTGGTGGGGGTGATGATCCCCATCGTCATTGCCTTCGTCTGGTCGGGCGTGCGCCGGATTCGCAAGGTGCTGGTCGGGGGGCATTGAGGCGTACGGCGCCAGTTTGACAATTTTCTAGGGCAAGTTAGACCCCCACCTAACCTTCCCCGCTCTCAGCGCACCTACGGTCCGCCTGCCGCGTCAGCACAAAGCGCAGCTTTGTGCGAGAGCTGGGCGGGGGAGGGATGGGGAAGGGGCCGCGGCGCCTATCACCTTCGCCCATATCGCCCGAAGCCCGAACCTCCCCCATCCTTATCCCCTGAGTCGCGCCCAAGCACCGCAACAATCCTGCGCGCCGCAGCCTCAGCGCCCGCACATCCTTTCCAGCCCCCATCCCCGGAAAAATCCGCTGGCCCAACGGACTGCGGCGGAATGTCGCATGGCATGACCCCAATCCATGCTCAACCTTTATCCGCACGGCACATCCGATTGTGAGGAAAAGTCTATGCATACAGTGGGAGAGAGGAAAGGCTTGTAACCCAGCGGGGCGCGGGGATAAGCTCCGGCTGCGGGTATATGTCGCGCTAAGATGGCGTGATCCCTGCATAAACTGGCGTTCGCTGATAAGCCCAACCATGGACCGCGCGAACAGAAACCGGTCCGGACCAACAGGGCAGAGGGAGCGTCGGCGGGAAGAGACGACCGCGTGCCATGACGAGCGTCGCGGCTAAGAAGGGGTTGGGGATGAGAAGGCAAAGCCTGTACGCCGCCGGCCTGGCGGCTGTGCTGTCGATGGTAGGGGGCTGGGGCGCGACGACCGCCCTGGCGAACGAGCCGCGGCCGTGGGAGATGGGCATGCAGCCCTCCGCCTCGCCGGTCAAACACCTGATGACCTCGTTCAACGACCTGCTGACCGTCATCATCACGCTGATCGTGATCCTCGTCGCGGGCCTGCTGGCCTATTGCGTCTACCGTTTCAACGCGAAGAGGAACCCGGTCCCGTCCAAGACCTCGCACCACACGGTGCTCGAGGTCGCCTGGACCGTGGTTCCGGTCATCATCCTGATCGTGATCGCCGTTCCGTCCTTCAAGCTGCTCTATGCGGCGGAACGCATTCCGCAGGCCGACATGACCATCAAGGTCACCGGCCACCAGTGGTACTGGGATTACGAATATCCCGACCACGGCAACATCACCTTTTCCAGCTACATGATCCCCGAGACGGATCTGAAGCCCGGCCAGAAGCGCCTGCTGGAGGTCGACAACCGCGTGGTCGTGCCGGTGAACACCACTGTGCGCGTGCTGGTGACGGCCGGCGACGTGATCCATTCCTGGGCGGTTCCCTCCTTCGGCCTGAAGAAGGACGGGGTCCCCGGCCGGATCAACGAGACCTGGTTCAAGGCCGAGCGCGAAGGCGTCTATTACGGCCAGTGCTCCGAGATCTGCGGCACCAACCACGGCTTCATGCCGATCGCGGTGGAAGCCGTGTCGAAGGAGGCGTTCGACGCCTGGGTCGCCAAGGCAAAGACCGCCTTCGCGCCGAAGGACGGCGACCGCGACGTGGCGCAGCGCCCGACCGGCACGCTGGTCGAGTAAACGCGGGTCGAACAAGCGGACTTCGCAACGCCCGCCAGAGGGACGACGCGATAAGAAGAACCTACCCAGCCGCCGGACGTCCGAACGAACCGGAGCGCACGGCGGCCAGGGACAGCGACAAAGGGTAGAGACATGGCAAACGCCACACCGGGACATGGGGAGCATGCTGGCGATCATGGGCACGGGCATGACGATCATCACGTCCCCGGCTTCGTGCAGCGCTGGTTCTATTCGACCAACCACAAGGACATCGGCACGCTCTATCTGATCTTCGCGGTCATCGCCGGGCTGATCGGCGGCCTGTTCTCCGTCATCATGCGGGCGGAACTGCAATCGCCGGGGCTGCAGATCGTCTCCGACGGCCAGATGTGGAACGTGCTGATCACGGCGCACGGCCTGATCATGGTGTTCTTCGTGGTGATGCCGGCGCTGATCGGCGGCTTCGGCAACTGGTTCGTGCCGCTGATGATCGGCGCGCCCGACATGGCCTTCCCGCGCATGAACAACATCAGCTTCTGGCTGATCGTGCCGGCCTTCCTGCTGCTGCTGGGCTCCGCCTTCGTCGGCACCGGCGCCGGAACCGGCTGGACGATCTACCCGCCGCTGTCATCGACGCTGGGTCACAGCGGGCCATCGGTCGACATGGCGATCTTCGCCCTGCATCTGGCCGGCGCCAGCTCGATCCTCGGTGCGGTGAACTTCATCACCACCATCTTCAACATGCGCGCGCCGGGCATGACGCTGCACAAGATGCCGCTGTTCGTCTGGGCGATGCTGGTGACGGCCTTCCTGCTGCTGCTGGCGGTGCCGGTTCTGGGCGGCGCCATCACCATGCTGCTGACCGACCGCAATTTCGGCACCACCTTCTTCAATCCCGAAGGCGGCGGCGACCCGATCCTGTTCCAGCACCTGTTCTGGTTCTTCGGCCACCCCGAAGTCTACATCATGATCCTGCCGGCCTTCGGTATCATCAGCCACATCGTGTCGACCTTCTCCAAGAAGCCGGTGTTCGGCTATCTCGGCATGGCCTACGCCATGGTCGCCATCGGCGTGGTCGGCTTCGTCGTGTGGGCGCACCACATGTATACGGTCGGCCTCGACGTCGACACCAAGGCCTACTTCACCGCCGCCACCATGATCATCGCGGTGCCGACCGGCGTGAAGATCTTCTCCTGGATCGCCACCATGTGGGGCGGGTCGATCGAATTCCGGGTGCCGATGCTGTGGGCGCTGGGCTTCATCTTCCTGTTCACGGTCGGCGGCGTCACCGGCGTGGTGCTGGCGAACGGCGGTCTCGACAACTATATGCACGACACCTACTACGTCGTGGCGCATTTCCACTATGTGCTGTCGCTGGGCGCGGTGTTCTCGATCTTCGCCGGCTGGTACTACTGGATTGGCAAGATGTCTGGGCGCCAGTATCCGGAGTTCTGGGGCAAGGTCCATTTCTACACCACCTTCATCGGCGTCAACCTGGTGTTCTTCCCGCAGCACTTCCTGGGCCTGTCGGGCATGCCGCGCCGCATCCCGGACTACCCGGACGCCTTCTGGGGCTGGAACATGATCTCGTCGCTGGGCGCCTACCTCTCCTTCGCCTCGACGCTGCTGTTCGTGTGGATCGCCTGGAAGACCCTGCGCAGCGGCGAACGGGTGCCGGGCGCCTATTGGGGTCCGCAGGCCGGCACGCTGGAATGGTCGGTCAGTTCGCCGCCGCCGTTCCATGCTTTCGAAACGTTGCCGCAGGTGAAGTAAGCATGCTAACGGGCGGGCGTCGCCGCGAGGAGGCGCCCGCCTGATGATAAGGTACCAAGCCGAGCAGCCCGAAAATGGGCGCCGGTGTGGAGGGCGCCGGGGTGATGGACCGGGGTTAGTAGAGACAAGGACATGATATGACGGACGTGACGAACGAACTGACGCTCAACCACACCGGAGGGGCGTCGGCCGGTGATTTCATCGAATTGCTCAAGCCGCGGGTCATGTCGCTTGTGGTCTTCACCGGGCTGGCCGGCATCGTGCTGGCGCCCGGCCACATCCACCCCTTCCTGGCGATGGTCGCCGTTCTGTGCGTCGCCGTCGGCGCAGGCGCGTCGGGCGCCATCAACATGTGGTATGACCGCGACATCGACGCGGTGATGACCCGCACGGTGAAGCGCCCGATCCCGTCGGGCCGGGTCGAACCGGCGGAGGCGCTGGGCTTCGGCGTCACCCTGTCGGTACTGTCGGTGGTGGTGATGGGGCTGGCGGTGAACTGGACGGCGGCGGCGCTGCTGGCGGTCACCATCGGCTTCTACATCTTCGTCTACACTATGTGGCTGAAGCGCCGGACCCCGCAGAACATCGTGATCGGCGGGGCTGCCGGCGCCTTCCCGCCGATGATCGGCTGGGCCGCGGTGACCGGTACGGTCGATCTGCCGTCCATCCTGCTGTTCCTGCTGATCTTCCTGTGGACGCCGCCGCATTTCTGGGCGCTGGCCCTGTTCCGCAACGGCGATTACACCCGCGCCGGTGTGCCGATGATGCCGGTTGTGGCGGGAGAGACGGCGACCAAGCGCCAGATGCTGCTCTACACGCTGATCCTGCTGCCGGTGGCCGCGGCGCCGTACTTCGTCGGCATCGCCGGTCCGGTCTATCTGGCGGTGTCGGCCGTCCTCGGCCTGATGTTCGTCGGCTACGCCGTCCGCGTCCTGCGGGCGTCCGACGACAAGCCGGCCAAGAAGATGTTCGGTTTCTCGATCCTGTACCTGTTCCTGCTGTTCGCCGTGATGATGGGCGAGCAGATGATCCTCGGAGGGTGGGCATGACGGTGATGGAACGCGACGACCTGACCGATACCCGTACCACGGTCGAAGAGCAGAGGCGGCAGGAGGCCGATCTTCGCGCCAGGAAGCTGCGGGGCCGCAATCTGGCGGTTCTGGCCGCCCTGCTGGCGCTGGTCGCCCTGTTCTACGCCATCACGGTCGTGCGGATGGGTGGGGCCCACTGATGGCCGGGCGCGACGACAAGCTGCGCCGCCGCAACCGCCTCATCCTCGGCACCCTGTTCGGGATGGTGGCCGGGATGATCGGGCTGACCTATGCGTCGGTCCCGCTCTACACCCTGTTCTGCTCGGTCACCGGCTTCGGCGGCACGACCAAGCGGGCGGAACAGGCCGCGGCGCGTGTCGTCGACCGCAAGGTGACCATCCGCTTCAACGCCGACACCAACTCCGCCCTTCCCTGGTCCTTCAAACCGGAACAGAAGGATCTGGTGCTGAAGCTGGGCGAAACCGGGTTCGCCGCCTATCGCGCCGAGAACCGGGGGACCAAGCCCACCGTCGGCACCGCCGTCTACAACGTCACGCCCGAAAAGGCGGGCGCCTATTTCAACAAAATTCAATGCTTCTGCTTCGACGAGCAGATCCTGGAGCCCGGTCAGGTCGTCGACATGCCGGTGACCTTCTTCGTCGACCCGTCGATGGCCGACGATCCTAACATGGACGACGTGACCACCATCACGCTGTCCTACACCTTCTTCCGCGCCAAGGACAGCGAGGCCAAGCTTGCGCAGCACACGGCCGCCGCATCCACGTCCGGGGCATCGGGGGCAAGCAAACAAAAGGCGGAGCCGGGGGCGACCGCCACAAACTGAACAATATGGGGTAGTGAGACGATGGCCGACATCACCCACGGGCAAATGCCGCACGCCGAACCATCAGCCCATGAACCGGGCGCCGGCATCCCGCATCCCTACCATCTGCTGAAGCCCAGCCCCTGGCCGCTGATCGGTGCATTTTCCGGCGGGCTTCTCGCGACCGGCTTGGTCATCTTCATGCACGGCGGCGGCAAGTTCCTGCTGGTGCTGGGCATACTGGCCATTCTGGTGACGATGTTCGGCTGGTGGCGCTCCGTCATCCGCGAATCGGTGGTCGAGCATGCGCACACGCCGGTGGTGAAGATCGGCCTGCGCTATGGCATGGCGCTGTTCATCGCGTCGGAAGTGATGTTCTTCGCCGCCTTCTTCTGGGCCTTCTTCCATGCGGCGCTGGAACCCAAGGTTTCGCCGATCAATCCCGACGGCATCTGGCCGCCGCCGAATGTGCATGTCATCAATCCCTTCGACATGCCGCTGATGATGACGCTGACGCTGCTGCTGTCGGGCGTGACCGTCACCTGGGCGCATCATGCCATCATCGAGGGGCAGAACCGGACGGCCGCCAAGGCGCTGGGGCTGACCGTCCTGCTGGGCGTGATGTTCAGCTTTTTCCAGATCTATGAGTACGTCCACGCCGCCTTCAAGTTCACCGATGGCATCTTCCCGTCGACCTTCTACATGGCGACCGGCTTCCATGGCTTCCACGTGCTGGTCGGCACCATCTTCCTGGCGGTCTGCTGGGTGCGCACGGTGAAGGGGCATTTCACGCCGGAAAGTCATTTCGGTTTCGAGGCGGCGGCCTGGTACTGGCACTTCGTCGATGTCGTCTGGCTATTCCTGTTCGTGTCGGTCTATTGGTGGGGTGGTTATGGCGGTGTGATCGCCGAACATTGACGCCACCGGTGCCGAGCCGTTCCGGCGGCCCATCTGTCTGCCGGAACGGTCCGAACGGGAGGTGAATGCGTGATCGATCTGTACCCCAGGGTTTCCCCATTATCGGCGGGCCTGCACAGCGCCTGCCCGCGCTGCGGCAAGGGACGCCTGTTCGATGGCTACCTGACGGTGGCGGAGCGCTGCAATGTCTGCGACCTGGATTTCTCGCAAGTCGACAGCGGCGACGGGCCGGCCGTCTTCCTGATCTTCATCCTTGGTTTCCTGGTGGTGCCCATCGCGCTGTGGGTGTCGATGACGGTGGACTGGCCGCTGTGGCTGCATGCCATCGTCTGGAGCATTGTCGTTCTGGCCTTGACGCTGGGCATGCTGCGGCCGGCCAAGGCCTATATCGTCGCCTTGCAGTACCGTTATCGCCGCAGCGAAGTGGAGAAGGGGTCGTGAGCGCCACTGCCGTCGAGACAGGGGAGCGCCGCCGCTTCCGCCCGTCGCTGGGGGCGACGCTGGTCACTCTCGCCGGGTTGGCGGTGACCATCGGTCTCGGCACATGGCAGATGGAACGGCTGCAGTGGAAGCGGGATCTGATCGCCCGGATCGATCGGCAGATGGCCGAACCGGCGGTTCCTCTGCCCCCCCGCATCGATGATCCGACTGCGTGGGAGTTCCGTCCGGTGACGTTGGCCGGACACTTCCTGAACGACAAGGAAATGCTGCTGATCGCCCGCCCCCATCAGGGGCAGGTGGGCTACGAACTGCTGATGCCATTCCAGCGGGCGGACGGGGCCGGAATGGTGCTGGTCAACCGCGGTTTCGTACCGATGGACCGCCGCGATCCGGCGACCCGGACGGCTGCGCGGGTTGAGGGGGAGTTGAGCGTCAAGGGCATCGTCCGCGTGCCGCAGCCTGCCGGCTTCTTCCAACCCGGCAACGGCACCCCGTCGCGGGGTTCCGCCTGGATGCGCGCTGATCCGTCGGCGATGGCGGCGGCGTTGTCGCTGGGCGAGGTGGCTCCCGTGGTGGTGGCGATGCTGCCGGGGCAGGGGAGCGGGCTGCCCGGTGCGCCGGCCGGAACGCTGGCGGGGATTGCGCCGCGGGTGGAACTGCCGAACAACCACCTGCAGTATGCCTTGACCTGGTATGGGCTTGCGGTGACGCTCGCCGGGATCTACGTGCTGTCTCAGCGCAAGCGCGCCGACACCGGAACCGACGGACGACCCGATGACCGCATATCAGGAGCTTGAACGCCGCCACGCCCGCATCGCCGCCATCGGCGACGCGCTGGGCATTCTCGGCTGGGACACCCAGACGATCATGCCGGAGGGTGCCAACGACGGCCGGGCGGAGCAGACCGCCACCCTGTCGGTGATCGCGCACGAACTGGCGACCGACCCGCGCATGGCCGACCTGCTGGCCGAGGCTGAGAGCGATGACAGCCTCGACGCCTGGCAGCGGGCCAACCTGCGCGAGATGCGCCGGCATCACGTTCAGGCCACCGCCATTCCCGCCGATCTGGTGGAGGCGACCAGCAAGGCGGTGTCGGTCTGCGAAATGACTTGGCGCGCAGCGCGGGCGGAGAGCGACTTCGGCAAGCTGCTGCCCTCCCTGACCGAGGTGCTGGCCCGCGTGCGCGAAGGGGCGGAGGCGCTGGGGTCCGTGATGGGGATCAGCGCCTATGATGCGCTGCTCGACAGCCACGATCCGGGTGCGCGGGCGGAGCGGATCGATACGCTGTTCGCGGATCTGTCCGGCTTCCTGCCCGACCTGATCGGCCGTGTTCTCGACAAGCAGGCTGCGGGTCCGGCCGTGGTCGAGCCGCAGGGGCCGTTTTCGGTGGAGAAGCAGCGCGAGCTTGGCGTCCGTATGATGGAGCGGCTGGGCTTCGACTTCAGTCGCGGCCGGCTGGATGTGTCGCTGCATCCCTTCTGCGGTGGGGCGACCGGCGATGTGCGCATCACCACCCGCTATGACGAGGCGAACTTCACCGACGCGCTGATGGGCATCCTGCACGAGACCGGCCATGCGCTGTACGAGCAGAACCGCCCGCGCGCATGGTTGAGCCAGCCGGTGGGCCAGTCGCGCGGCATGGCGGTGCATGAAAGCCAGTCGCTGCTGATGGAGATGCAGGCCTGCCGCTCGGCCGAGTTCATCACGTGGCTGGCGCCGGTGGTGCGCGAGACCTTCGGTGGGGAGGGGGCGGCCTGGGAAGCCGACAACCTGCGCCGGCTCTACAGCCGGGTGGAGCGCGGCTTCATCCGCGTCAATGCCGACGAGGTCACCTATCCCGCCCACATCATCCTGCGCTATCGCCTCGAAAAGGCTCTGATCGCCGGTGATCTCACCCTGTCTGACTTGCCGGGCGCCTGGAACGACGGTATGGCCGAGTTGGTGGGGGTGGTGCCGCCGGACGACCGGCTTGGCTGCCTGCAGGACATCCACTGGCCCGGCGGCGGCTGGGGCTATTTCCCGAGCTACACGCTGGGTGCGATGACCGCGGCGCAACTGTTCGACGCTGCCCGCACCGCCGATCCCGAGATCGTCCCGGCGCTGTCTCGTGGTGAGTTCGCGCCGCTGGTGAACTGGCTGCGGGTGAATGTGCATGAGACGGGCTGCTTCCACGCCTCCGGTGACGAGTTGCTGACTGCCGCGACCGGCCGGCCGCTGGATGCGACGGTGTTCAAGCGCCACTTGGAGCGGCGGTATCTCTGACCGCCAACTCGCCGGGTGCTTGCGGAAGCCTCTTGGCAAGCGTGAGAAATGGCTTAACTTTTGGGGACAGGTGCGTCGGGGTCTGATCTACCCCGACGCACCCATCCGATCAGCGGTTCAGAAGATCAAGGCACGCCTTGATGATCTGCAACAGCAGGATCAGGAGTGTGAGGATCTTGTCCATCCTCTTCTCTCCCTTGTTGTGAACGGGGTGGCGGCCTATCCGCCACCCCGTTCACATACTCCCACTTAGATGCATGGTTGCAGATGTGTGCGGCGCTGCTGCCCGGCGGCGTGCAATTTCCTGTGGATAGGCCGGCTGGGCGGGAGCGGTGCCGCTGGTGTGCAATCGCCTTTAACATAAAAGGCCGTCCCTCGGGACGGCCTTTTATGTTGAAGGTGACCGCTACGATTACCCGCGCGCGGTGGTGCGCAGCGTCTCCTCGGCGGCACGAATCAGGGCCATCGACTTGTTGACGGTCTCCTGATACTCGGCCTCCGGATCGCTGTCGGCGACGACGCCGCCGCCGGCCTGGACATACATCATGCCGTCCTTCAACACGGCGGTGCGCAGCGCGATGCAAGTGTCCATCGCGCCCGACGCGCCGAAATAGCCGACGCAGCCGGCGTAGACGCCGCGGCGGGCCTTCTCCAGCTCGTCGATGATTTCCATCGCGCGGACCTTCGGCGCGCCGGACACCGTGCCGGCGGGGAAACCGGCGACCAGGGCGTCGAGCGCGTCGAATTTCGGATCGAGGTCGCCCTCGACATTGGAGACGATGTGCATGACGTGGCTGTAAAGCTCCACGATCATCTTGGCCGTCACCTTGACCGTGCCGACCTTCGCCACCCGGCCGACGTCGTTGCGGCCGAGGTCGAGCAGCATCAGGTGCTCGGCCAACTCCTTAGGATCGCTCAGCAGATCGGCGGCCAGCGCCTCGTCCTCCGCCGTGGTGGCGCCGCGCTTGCGGGTGCCGGCGATCGGGCGGACGGTGACCTTGCCGTCGCGCACCCGCACCAGGATTTCCGGGCTGGAGCCGACCACGGTCAACTCGCCGAAGTCGCAATGGAACAGGAAAGGCGAGGGGTTCAGGCGGCGCAGCGTGCGGTACAGCGCCAGCGGCGACGGCTTGAAGGGGAAGCGGATGCGCTGGGACGGCACGACCTGGAAGATGTCGCCGGCGCGGATGTACTCCTTCGCCTTCTCCACGATCGCGTGATACTCCTCGCGCGTCGTGTTGGAGGTCCAGGCCAGTGGTAGGCCGTTCTCCGTCCTCGGCTCCCGCCGGTAGGGCAGGGGGCGCTCCAGGTCGGCCAGCGCGTCGATCAGCCGTTCCCGCGCATCGGCATAGGCCGTGGCGGCATCCTTGCCGGCCTTCGGCCACACCGGCGTCACCAGCGTGATCGAATCGGTATGGCTGTCGAAGATGGCGACGATGCTGGGCCGGGTCAGGATGGCGTCTGGGATGTTCAGCTCATCCGGATTGTTGTCCGGCAGCCGCTCCATCAGGCGGACCATGTCGTAGGTCATGTAGCCGAACAGGCCGGCGGCCATCGGCGGCAGTTCTTCCGGCAGCGGGATCCGGCTCTCGTTGATCAGCGCGCGCAACGCTTCCAAAGGCGCCTTGTCAAGGGGCTGGAAGGCGTCGCGGTCGTGCAGGGCGTCACGGTTGATCTCCGCCCGGTTGCCGCGCGACCGCCACACCACGTCGGGCTTGAAGCCGATCACCGAATAGCGGTCGCGCCGCGATCCGGCGCCGCGCTCCGCCGATTCCAGCAGGAAGCCGAAAGGACGGCCGTCCGCCAGCTTCATGTAGGCGGAAACCGGAGTCTCCAGATCGCTGACCAGCGTGGTCCACACCACCTGCGGCCGACCAGCGGCGTAAGCGGCATCGAAGGTGGTGGTATCGGGCTGGACCTTCACGGCACGGAACCTCTCGGGGTTGCTGTCGGCTGAGCCGGAGACTCAGTTGCTGGCGAAGAACTGGTCGATGCGCTGGCGGTGGATGCGGACCGGATACTTGTCGCGCAGGGCGTTGGTGAATTCCGCCACCAGATCGTTCTCCATCCCCTGTTCGACCGACGCGCGGACCGGCGCCAGATCGGCGTCGGCGGCCTTCGGGTCGGCCGGGATGACCTCCTTCAGGCGGGCGACGACCTGGGCGTCGGCGGTGTTGCCGGTGACGACCTCGTTCGGCTTGGCACCGAACAGCTTGGCGACCATGTCGGCCGGCAGGCCCTGCACCGACTGGGTATCGCGGGTGAAGGGGGCAGTCATGGCGAAGCTGGCGCCGGCCTGGGTGGCGACGTCCTGCGCCGCAGCCTCGGCGCCCTGCTTCAGGCGGGCGGCGATTTCCTCCGCCTTCTTGGCGGCGCGCTCGGCGCGCTGCTCCTGCTGCCAGTCGGCGATGACCTGATCGCGCACGTCGGCGAGCGGACGGACGGCGGCGGGGATCACGCTGTCGACGCGGACGGCGGTGAAAACGCTGCCCTCGCCCTCGGTCAGGTTGGAGGTGGCGCCGGTCTTCAGCTGGAAAGCATTCGGCAGCAGCGCCTTCAGGCCCGGCAGGTCGGGGGCGGCGTCCTTGCCGTCCGGCGCCTTGCCGGTGCTGTCGACGGCGGCGACCTTGGTCAGGGCGAGACCCTGGGCCTGCGCGACTTCCTCCAGCGGCGCGCCGCTGGCAAGCTGGTCCTCGACCCGGTTGGCGATGGAGAAGACGGAGTCGAGCGCCTGCTCCTTCTTCAACTCGGCCTCCAACTGGCCACGGACATCCTCGAAGCTCTTGGTCGAGGCCGGGGTGACGCCGGTGACGGCCATGACATGCCAGCCGAGCGCGCTCTTGATCGGGTCGGAGGGCTTGCCGGGCTCCAGCGCGAAGGCGGCGTCGCCGATCTCCGGCAGGTCGGCCTTGGCGATGTTGTCCAGGGTCACCGGCTCGACGCCGGCATCCTTGGCCGCTTCGGCGAGACCCTTGGCCTTGGCGGCCTCGGCGACCTGCTTGGCCTTCGCCTCGTCGTCGACCACCACCATCTGCACGGTGCGCTTTTCCGGGGCGCCGAACTCGTTCGCGCGCTCCTCATACGCCTTGCGCAGCTGGGCATCGTCGATCTTGATGTCCTTGGCCAGCACGTCGGGCGAGAGGCGGGCGACCGTCAGGGCGCGATATTCCGGGGCGGTGAAGCGGACCTGATGGTCCTCATACGCCTGCTTGATCGCCGCGTCGTCCGGCACGCCGACATCGCCGATGGAAGCGTTGGGCAGGGTCACCACCTCCGCCACGCGCTTTTCGCCGCGATAGCGGTAGAGGTCCTGCACCAGCGGCTGCGGCGGGGTCAGACCGGCGGATACCGCACCGGCGACCAACTGGCGCGCCGTCTCGCGCTGGATCATCGCGACATAGGCATCTTCGGTCAGCTGGTTGTTGCGCAGCACCGAACGGAAGACGTTCGGGTCGAACTGGCCCTGCTGGTTGCGGAAGGCCGGCTCTTCGGCGATGCGCATGCGGACCACCTCCGGCCCGACGGCGATGCCCATATCGGCCGCCGCGAGGTCGAACAGCGTGCGCTGGATCAGCGATTGCAGCGACTGCTCCAGAAGGCCGAATCGCTTGGCCTGCTCGGCGGTCAGATTGCCGCCCAGCATCGGGCGAAGCCGTTCCATCTGCCGGCGGAATTCCTGGTCCAGCGCCTGCTGCCCGATTTCCACCTTGCCGACCTCGGCGACGGTGGTGGGGGTGGTGGAGCGGAACACGTCGCCGATCCCCCATATGCCGAAGCTGAGGATCAACAGCACGAACAGGATCTTGACGACCCAGGAGCCGGCGAAATTGCGGATGAACTGGAGCATGGGACCCGAATCTAAGCGCGTCGTTCGGCCATCCGGCCGGGGCGGCGCATCATAGATAGGGGAGGGTGGGGCGGCAACAGCCCATTTCCACGCCGCCGATCTCCGGGCCGCTCTCCGGCGTCGCTCCCTCGCTAAGGGCAGTTCGCAAACGAACGCCCCGGCCCTGCGGAGAACGCGGGGCCGGGGCGTCGGAAACTCACCGTTTACTGGAGCCCTTCGCGGGCGCCGGGATCACTTCAGCGCGTCGCGCGCGGCATCCTTGGCGCCGCCGATGCTGTTCTGAACCTTGCCGGCGGCCTTCTCGCCGCGGCCCTCGGCCTCGGTCTTGGTATCGCCGGTCAGCTTGCCGGCCGCTTCCTTGATCGAGCCTTTGATGGAGCGGGCGGCGCCCTCGATCCGGTCCTTATCCATGGTGGCACCCTCTTGCCTGTTGAGTATGCCGGAACAACGGAACGGAAGGCGAAAGGGTCCATTACAAATAGTACACGAAAGGCAAGGCGGCAGGGCTGAGGGCTTCGAGGATCAGGCCCGGCGCGGTTCGTCCAGGCCGCGGCCGGCCCCGCGCGGCGGGGTGCCGCCGCCGATGCGCATCGGGCCGGCGCTGTGCCGGCGCAGCGTGGCCAGCTGCAGGGCGTGGTGGGCGATCTTGTCGCGGAAATCACGGTCGACGCGGCTGAAGGCGCTGTAGGCCAGCCTCACCGCCGCCGGGGAGCGGGTGCGCAGGGCTTCCTGCAGGGAATCGCGCAGGGTGCGCAGTTCGAGGATGCCGGGAACGAAGGCCATCTCGACCGCTTCCGCCAGGATTTCGACGGAACACAATGTCGCTTCGTCGTCGAGCGTAAGCCTCACTCTGCCGCGTCCAATCCGATCGTCGGGGATGATGGTCAGGAACCAAGCAGGTCGAGGACCGCCGACAGGCAGCGGTGACGGGTCAGGCACTCCTCGCACAAACCAACGGCCTGCACCGGCTGCGGACAATGCTGACGGCGCAATGCCTCCAATCCCTCGTACAGGACGTGCTTCTTCGCGTCCGAGATCACGTCCGTGGCCTGGATCGTTTCAAAGGCGTCCCTCATGGGGTTGGTTGCATCTATGAACATCGCCGTATGTCTCCATTCCCAGCGATTCTATGCCGCACCCCTGAGGAAGTCCATGAATGCACTGTAATATTGCGGCGGCAAATTGAAACGAGCTGTGGCGCCATTCACCGGCGCGCAACGCATTGACGCGGCAATCGGCGATGGGCAGCATCGGCGCGGTCGATGACGGCGAAGAAACGGAGGCGGGATGGTGCGGGCGTTGGGGGCGACGCTGGCCGTCTATGGTGCGGCTGCACTGGCGGAGATCGCCGGCTGCTTCGCCTTCTGGGCCTGGATACGGCTGGGGCGGAGCGCATGGTGGACGCTGCCGGGGATCGCGAGCCTGTGCCTGTTCGCGTGGCTGCTGACACGGGCCGACGCCGACTTCGCCGGGCGGGCCTATGCCGCTTATGGCGGCGTCTACATCGCGGCGTCGCTGCTGTGGCTCTGGCTGGTCGAGGGCGCGCGGCCGGACCGCTGGGACGCGGCCGGCGCACTGGTCTGTCTGGCCGGGGCGGCGCTTATTCTTGCCGGCCCCCGCGGGAGTTGAGGGCCGGCGACAGGGCGGGCGGAACCTGCCGGTTGACCGAGCGCCGCAGGGCAGGGCCGTTCACCAGAACGAGGCGGCCGGCGTCGTCGACCCGCAGATAGGCGCCGACGCGCACGCTCCGGCGGAGGATGTCGTCGTTGAGCATGATCTGCGCATCGGCCAGGGACAGCGGGGCGCCCTGGTAGTATGCACGGCCGTCGGCGTGGCTGATCTGGCTGAATGCGTTGGTCATGTCGGAATGCTCCCAATCGTTTTTTGAACCGCGGACCGTTGGCGGACCCGAAGCGACGGCGACCCCAGGTGCGACGTTCGTCAGCGCGACTTGGAGGCTGCAGCCGTTTTCGGACAAACGCCGGGGAGGTCCGTTTTATTCCTCCATCACGGGTAATGAGGCGAATTGCTTCCCGGGCGGGGAATCTCTGGCGAGTATCTTGGCGTCTGCACCCCCGCAGGTCCAGGGCATCGCATCCGTTGCCTCCCAATTGTCGCAGGCAACGCGCGCAAAAGGTGTGGCGGGTCGATGAGTTCCGGCCATTTATTCACGGAACGGCGCCGCGCATTGAACCATGTCAATCATGTGTCGGACTCTAACCGTTAGAGTGCGAACGCATCGCGGCCAGGCGGTCGCGCAAATGTTTGGCATTTGCGCCATCGGTTGGCGTTGGAAAACATGCTGGACGGGGTCATAATACCTCCGTCGGGTATCCGATTCAGCCGTCGGGCGGCTGTCGGTGCATCATCAGGCCGGCCTTTCTGGCGGGACCGAGAAAAGCGGAACGTTTCGTGGACCTACAACCGGCGGATCAGATGAACGGTTCCGAAATCAGCGGTTCCAGCGGGGCGCAAGCCGCCGCGATGCCGCGCGATCCCGCCTTTCTGGCCTCATTGGCCGCCAGCCTGCTGGACGACGGCGGGATGGCAATGGTCTATCTGGACCGTGACGGCTTGTGCCGCCATGCCGATCCACATTTCGCGGCGGTTCTGGACCGCTCGCCGGCGGACCTGATCGGCCATGCGCTGACCGGCATTGCCCATCCCGTCACCACGGCGCTGACCGCGGCCATCGCGGCGCTGGGCGGATCGCCGGTGCAGACCTCCGCGCCGGTCGATTGCCCGACGGTCGGCTGCGACGGCCGCCGCTCGATCCTCAGCGGCTGCGTGATCGCCCATCGCGATGCGGCCGGGGCGACGGTCGGCTATCTCGGCACCTTTCACCTGACCGGCGATCCCGACCGCATCGCGGAGTTCGTGACATGCCGGGATTCCTTCATCGCGACCCTGCTGGACGCGGCGGTGGACGGCATCATCGTCTCGGACCGCAGCGGCATCATCCGCTCCATCAACCGCGCCTGCTGCCGCCTGTTCGGCTATGAGGACGGCGAACTGGTCGGGCGGAACATGTCGATCCTGATGCCGCCGCCCTTTTCGCGCGACCACGGCCGCTACGTCGACACCTATATGCGGACCGACCGGCCCAAGATCATCGGCATCGGCCGCGAAACGCTGGGTCAGCGCAAGGACGGCACGGTATTCCCCATCCATCTCAGCGTCGGCCAGGCGCGGCTGGGAGAGGATGTGACCTTCGTCGGCATCATCCGCGACATTTCCGAGCGCCTCGCGGCGGAACAGCGCGCCTCCTACCTCGCGCGGCACGATCCCCTGACCGGCGTCCTGACCCGCACCGCCTTCCTTGAGGAGTGCGAGGCGTTGTTCGCCGGCTGCAGCGCCGACGAGGCGGCAGAGGCCGGGAGCCTGTTCGCGCTGTTCTCGCTCGACGTCGATCAGTTCAGCGACGTGAACGAGGCCTTCGGCTTCCATGTCGGCGACGCCGCGCTGAAGGCGATGGTGAGCCGCGTGACGGAGGTGCTGCCGCCCAACACCATCATCTGCCGCATCGCCGCGGACGAATTCGCAGCGCTGTCACGGGTGACCGACGCCGACCACGCGCGCACGCTGGCCGGCGTGCTGCACGACCGGCTGACCGCGTCGATCTACGCCGACCGGCATTGGGTGCGGCTGCGGCTGTCGGTCGGCGCCGCGGTGCAGGACGACACGGTCAGCACGCTGGAGGACCTGAACGCCAAGGCCAAGCTGGCCCTGCAGGCGGTGCAGCACAACGGCGGCAATGCCGTCTGCTTCTACACGCCGGAAATGGCGGCGGCGGCGACCCGGCGGATGATGCTGACCATGCATCTGACCCACGCCATCGAGCGCAACGAGCTGCGCCTCGTCTACCAGCCCATCGTCGACGAGGCCGGCCGGGTCCGGTCGGCGGAAGCGCTGTTGCGATGGGAACATCATGCCTTGGGACCGGTCTCGCCCGGCGAGTTCATCCCGGTCGCGGAGGAAAGCGGCCTGATCGTGCCGATGACCGACTGGGTTCTGTCCACCGCGGTCGCCCAGATGGCGGCCTGGGAGGCGGAGGGTGTGCTGCCCGACCGCGTCTTTCTCAACATCTCCGGCCAGCAGTTCCTGCGCGGCAACCTGACCCTCCGGCTGGAGGAGTTGCTGGGAGAGCATCCGTCGCTGCGCAGCCATCTGGGGCTGGAGATCACCGAACAGGCGGCGGTGCGAGACCTGAAGGTGGCGGTGCGGACACTGGGCGAACTGGCCGATCTGGGCATCCAGACGGCCATCGACGACTTCGGCTCCGGCTATTCCTCCCTCAGCTATGTGCAGCAGCTGCCGGTGGCGAAGCTGAAGATCGACCGCACCTTCGTCATCGACGTGCCGGAGAATCCCAAAAGCAACGCGCTGGTCCGCGCCGCGGTCGGCATGGCGCACGGCCTGGGCCTGACCACGGTGGCGGAAGGGGTGGAGACCGCGGAGCAGCGCGATTTCCTGGTGTCGGTCGGCTGCGACCTGATGCAGGGCTATCTGTTCGGCCGCCCGATGCCGCCCGATGCGCTGGCCGACATGGTGCGCTCACAAACCGCCCCCTGCGATCGCCTGATCCCTCTCCTTGGGGTGATTCCCGTCTCGACAGCGCCAGCTGCAACTGATATCCATTCGCACGGAATTGAGAGCCATTCGCAGTCCGGGAGTGATGGATGTTCATCGACAAGATCGCTGGTGTCGCTTTTGCCGTCGGTGCCTTGACCGCCTTTTCGGTCCAGGCGCAGGAAGTCAATGTCTACAACTCGCGTCATTACAACACCGACCGCGCGATCTATGAAACCTTCACGAAGTCGACCGGAATCAAGGTCAACATCATCGAAGGCAACCATGATGAACTGATCCAGCGCATGAAGTCGGAGGGCGTCAGCAGCCCGGCCGACCTGTTCATCACCGTGGATGCCGGCCGTCTGGCCGCCGCGGCCAAGGAAGGGCTGCTCGCCCCGGTCACGTCGCCGGCGCTGGAGGCGGTCAAGGTTCCGGCCAACCTGCGCGACCCGAACGGCGCCTGGTGGGGCCTGTCCAGCCGCGCCCGCATCATCGTCTATGCCCGTGACCGGGTGAAGCCGGAGGAGATCAAGGATTACGAGGACCTCGCCAAGCCGGAATGGAAGCACCGCGTCCTGACCCGCAGCGGCACCCATCCCTACAGCCTCGCCCTGACCGCCTCGATGATCGAAGCGCTGGGCGAGGAGAAGACGGAGGAGTGGGTGAAGGGCCTCGTCGCCAACCTCGCTCGTCCGCCGCAGGGCGGCGACACCGACCAGATCCGGGCGGTCGCGGTGGGCGAGGGCGACGTCGCCATCGCCAACACCTATTATGTCGGCAAGATGATCACCTCGGCCAAGCAGGAGGACCGCGAGGTCGCGTCCAAGGTCGGCGTCATCTTCCCCAACCAGGGCAACCGCGGCACCCATGTGAATCTCAGCGGCGCCGGCGTGGTGAAGACCTCCAAGAATCAGGAGAATGCCCGCAAGCTGCTGGAATATCTGCTGAGCCCGGAGGCGCAGCGCCAGTTCGCCGACGGCAACATGGAATATCCGGTCAACCCGGCGGTCCAGCCGCATCCGGAACTGGTGAAGCTCGGCAGCTTCAAGGCGGCCGAGGTCAATGCCGCCTCCTTCGCCGCCCACACGCCGCAGGCGTTGCGCATCATGGACCGTGCCGGCTGGAAGTAAGATGACCGACACTCTCGCCCCTTCCGTCATCCTCTCCGGCATCACCCACCGTTATGGGCAACTGACCGCGGTCGACGGCGTCTCGCTGTCGGTTGCCCCGCGCGAGGTCGTGTGCATCGTCGGCCCGTCCGGCTGCGGCAAGTCAACCCTGCTGCGTCTGATCAGCGGACTGGAGTCGGTTCAGAAGGGCGAGATCGCGGTGGAGGGGCTGACGCTCGCCACCGCGGGCCGGTCTCTGCCGCCGGAAAGGCGGCCGGTCGGCATGATGTTCCAGGACTTCGCGCTGTTCCCGCACCTGACGGTGGCGGGCAACATCGCCTTCGGCCAGACCGACCGTCCACGCGCCGAACGCAAGCGCCGGGTGGATGAGCTGCTGGAAACCATGGCGCTGGCCCGCTATGCCGACGCCTACCCGCACACCCTGTCGGGCGGTCAGCAGCAGCGGGTGGCGCTGGCCCGCGCCATGGCGCGCGATCCCAAGGTCCTGCTGCTGGACGAGCCTTTCTCGGCGCTGGACGAACAGCTACGGCGGTCAGTGCGGGAGGAGGTGGTGCGGATCATCCGCGCCAGCGGCATCGCCACCATCGTCGTCACCCACGACCCGGAAGAGGCGATGGAGATGGGCAACCGCGTGGTGGTGATGGAGGCCGGGCGCATCGTCCAGGCCGACACGCCGGTGAACCTCTACCAGCGCCCAGCCAACAGCTTCGTCGCCCGCCTGTTCGGCGAGGTGAACCGCTTCGAGGCGACGGTGCGCGACGGGCAGATCGTCACGCCGCTCGGCCGGGTCATGGCGCCCGGCCTGCCCGGCGGGACGAAGGTCGAGGTCGCCTGCCGGGTGGAGGATCTGGAACTGGTTCCGCTCGGCGCCCGGCCCGACGCCGTACCGGTGCGGGTCCGCCATTCCAGCTTCCTGGGGCCGGCGACGCGGGTTTGCCTGGACCTGGGTGGGTCGGAGATCCATGCGCGCCTGCCGGGCCATGTCGACGTCCGCGCCGGTGAAGAACTGTCCGCCGCGATGGCGGCCGAGCGGGTGATGGTGTTTCCGGCGGGGTGAGGGGACGAGGATTCTTGCAGGGTCAGACCCCCACCCAACCATCTCACGCCCCCGCCCGAACCTCATCCTCGCCGAACTGCAGCCGGCACAGCCGCGCATAGGCTCCATCGGCGGCCAGCAGGGCCTCGTGCGTGCCCTGCTCGATGATGCGGCCACCTTCCATCACCACGATGCGATCGGCATTGCGCACGGTCGCCAAACGGTGGGCGATCACCAGCGTGGTGCGACCCGCCGTCAGCCGTTCCAGCGCCGCCTGAACCAGTCGTTCCGATTCACTGTCGAGGGCGCTGGTCGCCTCGTCGAGCAGCAGGATCGGCGCATCCTTCAGGAAGGCGCGTGCCAGCGCCAGACGCTGGCGTTCGCCGCCCGACAGCTTGACGCCGCGGTCGCCGATCACCGTGTCGTAGCCTTCCGGCAGCTTTGAAATGAAATCATGCGCGGCGGCGGCCTTGGCGGCGGCGATCACGTCATCCATGCCGGCGTCGAGGCGGCCGAAGCAGATGTTCGCCCGCACCGTGTCGTTGAACAGCACCGTGTCCTGGCTGACGATGGAAACCGCGCCGCGCAGGCTGCGCAGGGTGGCGCCGCGCACGTCCTGGCCGTCGATCAGCACCTCGCCCCCCGTCACGTCGTAGAGGCGCGGGATCAGGTTGAACACCGTCGATTTGCCGGCGCCGCTGCGTCCGACCAGCGCCACCGTGCTGCCGGCCGGCACGTCGAGGTCGATGCCCTTCAGCGTATCGGCGCCGGCCTCGTAGAAGAAACGGACGCCGCGGAGCGCGACGGCACCCTTGGTAACCGACAGCGGCTTGGCACCCGGCTGCTCCAGGATGGTCGGCTGCTGGTCCAGCAGTTCAAAGATGCGCTGGGCGGCGGCCATGCCTTCCTGAAGGGCGGCGTTCAGCGTGCCGATGGCACGCACCGGCTGGGCCGCCATCAGCAGCGCGCCGACGAAGCCGGAGAAGGCGCCGACTGAGCCCTCGCCCAGCGTCATGCGATAGCCGGCGAAGGCGATCACCCCCGCCACCGCGACGCCGCCTAGCACTTCCATCATCGGATCGATGCGTGAGCGGGCGCGCACCGCCTTCATGGTCAGCTGGTAATTCTCCTGAAAGGCGCGGCCGGCGCGGGCGCGCTCGTAGTCTTCCAGATTGTAGGTCTTGACCATGCGCGCGCCCGACAGGCTTTCGGTCAGCAGCGAGGTCATGTCGCCCATCTGCGCCTGGGTATCGCGGGAGACGCGGCGCAGGCGCTTGCCGATGCGCACGATGGGCACGGCGGCGATGGGATAGATGATGAAGACGATCAGCGACAGCAGCCAGTCCAGATAGAACATCGACCCGACCAGCGCGATCACCGTCAGGATGTCGCGCACCAGCCCGGTCAGCGTGCGGCTCAGCGCGTTGCGGATCAGGTCGACGTCGTTGATGAAGCGGGAGGTCAGCGCCCCGGTCGGGGTGGCGTGCAGCTGCGCCATGTCGGCGGTCTGCAGATGCGTGAACATCGCCAGCCGGACGTCGGCGATGACGCGCTGGACGATGTCGCTGGTCACCACGGTTTGGGAATAGAGAGACACGCCCTTGATGACGGTCACCGCGATGATCGCCAGCGGGATCGCCAGCAGCATGCCGCGGTCCTGGGCGGAGAACATGGCATAGGAGCGATCGATCAGCAGCGGATAGGCACCGGTGGTCGCCGCCACGACCGCCATCAGCAGGAAGGACAGCAACAGCTTGCCGCGATAGGGGCGCACCCACTCGCGCCACATCCGGGCCGCCAGCCGTTCGGTCGCCGCATCCAGGCGCAGGGGCTTGCCGCTCTTGTTCGTCACGGTCGCATCCGATCTCTTGTCCGATGGGCTCTTGTCCGATGGGGATGGCTTAGCCCATGGGCTTCGGCTTTGTCCACCGGTCGACGCGGTGCCGCCGGTGCTGGTTACAGGCTTCCTTTACCGATTTCGTGCGAAACTGCGGATGATCGGGGCGGTGAACATCGTGCTGCCGGTGGAGAGGGAGAGTGCCCATGCCGAACGGAATTGGCCTCAACGGAGGAACGCGGCGTCCACGCATCGGTCTTGCGCTGGGTGGTGGGGTGGCGCGCGGCTGGGCGCATATCGGGGTGCTGCGGGCGCTGAAGCGCTATGGGATCGAGGCCGACATCGTCTGCGGCTCGTCGGTCGGGGCGCTGGTCGGCGGCGTTCATCTGGCTGGAAAGCTCGATACTCTGGAAGAGTGGGTGCGCACGCTGACCCGGATGAAGATCGTCGGTTATCTGGATTTGCGGCTGCGCCAGGGCGGCGGGCTGATCAGCGGCGACCGGCTGCTGGCGGAGCTGCGCCTGCATCTGGGCGACGTGCGGATCGAGGAACTGCCTTGCCCCTATGCCGCCGTGACCACCGATCTGGTGACCGGCCACGAGGTTTGGCTGCAGCGCGGCGAACTGGTCGACGCCATGCGGGCGTCCTTCTCACTGCCGGGCGTGTTTCCGCCAGTGTCCATCGACGGGCGCTGGATGATCGACGGCGCCCTGGTCAACCCGGTGCCGGTGTCGGCCTGCCGGGCACTGGGCGCGCAAATGGTGATCGCCGTCAATCTGTCCGGCGACATCCTGGGCAAGGCGCGCAAGCCGGGCGCCAGCGTGCCGACCGCCGCCGGCTTCGACCTGCTGCGGCTGGTGGAGGACGAGGCGTCGGGCCAGCGGCCGCTAAGCGGGATCGGCGCCCTGACGCGCCGCATCTTCCGCCGCGACTATGAGGGACCAAGCCTGTTCGGCGTGATGGTCTCGTCGCTGGGCATCGTTACCGACCGCATCACCCGGTCACGGCTGGCCGGCGACCCGCCCGACGTCCACATCGTGCCGAGGCTGGGTCACATCGGCCTGACCGAGTTCGACCGAGCGGACGACTGCATCCGCGAGGGTGAGGCGGCGGTGGAGCGCATCCTGCCGGACCTGCACGATGCGCTCGCCGTCTTCGCCACCGGCCCGCGCGAATCGATGCGCGGGCAGGGACGGGACTGATTGCCTGATTTAGTGGTCGATTGCGGTGCCCAGCGCCGCACCGCCCAGGCCGCCGATCACGGCGCCACGGGTGCCGTCCACCGCGTAACCGCCGGCCGCACCGGCCGCACCGCCGACCACGCCGCCAGTCGAGCAGGCAGTGACGGAAAGAAGCGCGAACACCGCACCGATCAGACGCAAACGGGACATCATGCTACCCTCCACATGTTGACTGTTCGGTGTCTAAACACGCGGAAGCGCATTTTGCTTCCATCGCCCCCTGATCTTTCCGTTCTGATACTTTCGGGCGGAACCACTTCCCCTTTCAAGCGTTGACCGGACTTTAAACCTGCAACGTTCAATCGGGGGAACAATCATGCGGTCGATCACCAACCATTTGCGCACCACCGCCCTGGCCGCCACCGCGGCCCTGTCGCTGGCCGCCTGCCAGAACCCCAATGCCGGCGGCATGGGAGGAATCGGCGGGATGAACACGTCGGAGACCGTCGGCACGCTGGGCGGCGCCGTGGCCGGCGGTCTGCTCGGCTCCCGCTTCGGCGGCGGGGCGGGCAAGCTGGCGACCACCGCCATCGGTACGCTGGTGGGCGCCTATGCCGGCCAGCAGCTGGCCCGTCACTTCACCGCGGCCGATCAGAACCGCGCGTCGGACGCGGAGGAGCGGGCGGTCGCCAACAACCAGACCATCACCTGGAACAACCCGGAATCCGGCAACAGCGGCACGATCCAGCCGGTGAAAACCTATCAGGGCAGCAACGGCCAGACCTGCCGCGACTACAACCATACGGTCGTGATCGACGGCAAGACCGAGGTCGCACGCGGCACCGCCTGCCGCCAGCCTGACGGAAGCTGGAGGCTGGTGTCGTAAGCGTACAGCCTATCCGAATGACCGCCTCTGGGTCCTACGCCTTGCGGATGTGGGGAGTTGCCGTCAAAATCAAGGAGTTCCGCCGGATGGCGGCCTGAAGCGAATGGCGTGCGGGGCTTATGGAGGCGGTCAGCTACATCATCCTCATCGGATCAACCCTGCTGATCGTCAGCGTGCTGACCAGCTACCTCGCTTTGCGGGTCGGCGCGCCGTTGCTGTTGATCTTCCTCGGCATCGGCCTGCTGGCCGGCGAGGATGGGATCGGTCAGATCGCCTTCAACGATGCCGGTTCCGCCTTCCTGATCGGGTCGATGGCGCTGGCGGTGATCCTGTTCGAGAGCGGGTTCGATACCAAGCTCGCCAGCTACAAGGCGGCGGCCTGGCCGGCGATGACGCTGGCGACAATCGGCGTGGCGGTGACCACCGGCGTGGTTGGCGTCGCCGCCCATTATCTGATGGGGCTGGGCTGGGGCGAGGCGCTGCTGGTGGGGGCGGCCTGCAGTTCCACCGACGCGGCGGCGGTGTTCTTCCTGCTGCGCGTCGGCGGCATCACCTTGCGCGACCGCGTCCGCTCTACGCTTGAGATCGAATCGGGCAGCAACGATCCGGTCGCCATCATGCTGACCATCCTGCTGGTGGAGGCGGCGACCCACGGTCTGGCCTCCCCCGCCGCCATCGTCGGCGAGTTGGCGCTGGCCTTCGCGCTGGGCGGGGTGATGGGGCTGGCCGGCGGCTGGCTGCTGGTGGCCTTCATCAACAAGGCGAATTTCGAATCCGGGCTGAACCCGGTGGTGACGCTGACCTTCGCCCTGTTCATCTTTGCCGCCACCAACGTGCTGGGCGGCAGCGGCTATCTGGCCGTCTATGCCGCCGGGCTCTATGCCGGCAATGTCAGGCTGCGCGGGGCGCTGGAACTGCGGCGCTTCCATTCCGGGCTGACCTGGCTCAGCCAGATCGTCATGTTCGTGATGCTGGGGCTGCTCGCCACCCCGCGGGAGTTCGCCGGCATGATCCTGCCGGCGCTGGGTGTGGCGGCGGTGCTGATCCTCGTCGCCCGTCCGGCGGCGGTGTGGATGTGCCTGCTGCCCTTCCGCTTTTCCGTGCGGGAAACCAGCTTCATCGCCTGGGTCGGCCTGCGCGGGGCGGTGTCGCTTCTGCTGGCACTGGTGCCGGTGCTGGGCGGGCTTGAGAACGGCCAGTTGATCTTCAACACCGCCTTCATCGTCGTGGTCGTCTCGCTGCTGGTGCAGGGCTGGACCATCGGCGCCATGGCGCGGGCGCTGGAACTCATCGTGCCGCCGCGTCGCGGTCCGGTGGAGCGCGTGGAGCTTGAACTGCCCGGCAATGCCGATCAGGAGCTGGTGGCCTACACCGTCCATGGCAAGAGCCCGGCGGCGCGCGGCCAGCGCATGCCGCGCTGGGCCAAGCCGTCGCTGGTGATCCGGTCGGGCGCGGTGGTGCCGCTGCACAAGGCGAAGCCGCTGCAGCCGGGCGACCACGTCTATCTGTTCACGCCGCAGCACAGGTTGCCGCTGATCGACAAGCTCTATGGCGGCAGCCGGGCGCTCGACCAGAATGACCGGGAGTTCTACGGCGATCTGGTGCTGAGCCCCGACGCCACGGTGGAGCAGATCGCCGAGATGTACGGCCTGCCGCTGTCGCTGCCGAACGCCCGGCTGACGCTGAGCGACTTGCTGCGCAACGAGTTCGGCGGCTCCTGCGAACTGGGCGACCGGGTGCGCATGGGTGGGGTCGAGTTGATCGTGCGCGACATGGAGGACGACATCATCACCTCCGTCGGCATGGCGCTGGAACCGGCCCGCGTGACCAGCCGGCGCCGGCCGCTCTACCAGCGGATCGCCAATGTCGGCGGGCGGCTGCGCGGCTGGTGGAACGAACACGCCTTCCGGCGCTGGAAGGAACGCGAGAAGCTGCGGGCGCGGCGGCCGGAGGCGCTGCCACCGCCGGCTGAACCGAAGCGCGAGGAACGGGTGGAAAGCCGGAACGACGCCTGAGGTCAGCTCTGGTGGCCCGGCCGCGACGCGGCGATGGTGCGGCTGAGGTAGATGACCGGGGCCAGCCCGACCAGCACGATCACCAGGGCGGGCAGGGCGGCATCGTCCAGCCGCTCGGTGGAGGCCATGCGGAAGGCCTCGATCGCCAGCGTGTCGAAGTTGAACGGCCGCAGGATCATCGTCGCCGGCAGTTCCTTGGTGATGTCGACGAAGACCAGCATGGCGGCGCTGAGCAGGCTGGGGCGCAGCAGCGGCAAATGAACCCGGCGCAGCACCTGCAATGGCGTGTGGCCGAGCGAGCGGGCCGCCCCCTCCAGATTCGGGCCGATCTTGGCGAATCCGGACTCCAGCGGGCCATAGGCGACGACGAAGAAGCGGATCAGATAGCCATAGAGGATGCCGGCGATGGTGGTGCCGAGGATGGCGCCCATCGGCCAGCCGGTCCAATCGCGCGTCAGCCCGACGGTGATGAGGATGCCGACGGCGATGACCGTGCCCGGCGTGGCATAGCCGAGCGAGGCGAGGCGCGCCGCGCCAGTGGCGAAGCCGCTGCGGTCGTGGCGCACGCCATGGATCACCATCAGCGCCACCGTGACCACCAGCAGCGCGCCGCTGGCGCCGAGGATGAAGGTGTTCACCGTCAGGTCGGTGAAGCGGGCGAGCGTCAGCTCCGTGCCGCCGCGCAGGATCATGCGGATCAGCACCGCGCCCGGCAGCAGGAAGCCGAACAGCACCGGCGTCAGGCAGACGATCCAGGCCAGCACCGTGCCGCGAGCCGACAGGCGCGGGGCGGGCAGGGCGCGGTACCGGCCGGTGGTCTGGTGGAAACGCATCTTGCCGCGTGACAGCCGCTCCAGCCCGACCAGCGCCAGCACCACCAGCAGCAGGACGGCGGCCAACTGCGCCGCCGCGGCCGGATCGCCCAGCGCGAACCAGGTGCGGTAGATGCCGACCGTGAAGGTGTCGATGCCGAAGTATCGCACGGCGCCGAAGTCGGCCAGCGTCTCCATCAGCGCATAGCCGACCCCGGCCACCAGTGCCGGGCGGGCCAGCGGCAGCGCCACGCGGCGGAAGGCGCCGAAGGCGGTGCAGCCGAGCGTGCGGCTGGCCTCCAGCACGCAGACCGACTGTTCGAGGAAGGCGGCGCGGGTCAGCACATAGACGTAGGGGTACAGCACCGACGACAGCACCAGCCCGGCGCCCCAGGCGGTGTGGATCTCCGGAAACCAATAGTCGCCGCGCCGCCAGCCGAAGGTGGCGCGCAGGAAGGACTGCAGCGGCCCGGCATATTGCAGGAAATCGGTGTAGGTGTAGGCCAGAACATAGGCCGGCATGGCCAGCGGCAGCAGCAGCAGCCATTGCAGGACCCCGCGTCCGCGGAAGTCGTGCATGGTGACGGTCCAGGCGCAGGCGACGCCGGTCACCAGCGTGACGACGCCGACGATGCCCAGCAGGATCAGGGTGTTGAGGATATAGCCGGGAAGCACCGTCCGCGCCATGTGCCCCCACAGATCGGTGGAGACGCCGGCCGACTGGACGAAGACGGCGAGGATCGGCAGGGCGATCAGCAGCGCGAGGATCAGGGCGAACAGGCCGGTCGGGCCGATACGCGACCACAGCTGGCGGAGAGAGAAGGACGGGGAGCCGGGTGACTTCGCGTCGGTCGCCATCGCCATGCGGAAATATCCTCGCACCGGTTCAAACAGAGGGGGCAAAAAGAAGGCGGCGCCTGCTCCCTGGTGAGGGGGCAGGCGCCGCCGGTACTCTACACTATATGCGAACCGTTATCAGCTGGCTTCGGCAGCGCGCTGGTGACGCTTGCGCTCGTTCGGGTCGAGGTAGCGCTTGCGCAGGCGGATCGACTTCGGAGTCACCTCCACCAGCTCGTCGTCGGAGATGTAGGACAGCGCCTTTTCCAGGGTCATCTGGATCGGCGGGGTCAGGCGAACCGCCTCGTCCTTGCTGGTGGTGCGGATGTTCGTCAGCTGCTTGCCCTTGATGACATTGACCTCGAGGTCATTGCCGCGGGTGTGCTCGCCGATGATCATGCCCTGATAGACCGGCACGCCCGGATCGATCAGCATCGGGCCGCGATCCTCCAGGTTCCACAGGGCGTAAGCCACCGCTGTGCCGTCGCTGTTGGAGATCAGCACGCCGGTGCGGCGAGCCGCGATGGCGCCCTTGAAGGGAGCATATCCGTGGAACAGGCGGTTCATGATGCCGGTGCCGCGGGTGTCGGTCAGGAACTCGCCCTGATAGCCGATCAGGCCGCGCGACGGGGCGTGGAAGACGATGCGGGTCTTGTTGCCGCCGCTGGGACGCATCTCGATGAGGTCGGCCTTGCGCTCCGACATCTTCTGGACGACGGTGCCCGAGAACTCCTCGTCGACGTCGACGACGACTTCCTCGATCGGCTCCAGACGCTGGCCGTTCAGCGGGTCGGTCTTGAACAGCACGCGCGGACGGCTGATCGCCAGCTCATACCCCTCGCGGCGCATGGTCTCGATCAGGATGCCCAGCTGCAGTTCGCCGCGGCCGGCCACCTCGAAGGCGTCGCCGCCCTCGGTGTCGGAGATGCGCAGAGCAACGTTGCCTTCCGCTTCGCGGAACAGGCGGTCGCGGATCATGCGGCTGGTTACCTTGTCGCCCTCGCGGCCGGCCAGCGGGCTGTCGTTGACCGAGAAGGTCATCGCCAGGGTCGGCGGGTCGATCGGCTGGGCAGCCAGCGCCTCGGCAACTTCCGGCGCGCAGATGGTGTCGGCCACGGTGGTGTTGGTCAGGCCGGCCAGGGCGACGATGTCGCCGGCATGCGCCTCGTCCACCGGAACGCGCTCCAGGCCGCGGAAGGCCAGCACCTTGCTGATGCGGGCGTTCTCGACCAGCTTGCCGTCGCGGCTCATCGACTTGACGGCCATGTTGACCTTGACCGAACCCGTCTGGATGCGGCCGGTCAGGATGCGGCCCAGATAGGGGTTCGCTTCCAGCGTGGTCGCCAGCATGGTGAAGGGCAGGTCTTCCACGACCTTCGGGGCCGGGACATGGTCGCGGATCAGCTCGAACAGCGGGGTCAGCGTCTCGCGGGCGCCGTTCTCCAGGTCCGTGGTCGCCCAGCCGTTGCGGCCCGAGGCGAACAGGGTCGGGAAGTCCAGCTGCTCGTTCGAGGCGTCGAGCGAGGCGAACAGGTCGAACACCTCGTCATGCACCTCGTGCGGACGGCCGTCGGGACGGTCCACCTTGTTGATGACGACGATGGGGCGCAGGCCGAGCTTCAGGGCCTTGCCCAGCACGAACTTGGTCTGCGGCAGCGGGCCTTCGGCCGCGTCGCAGAGCAGGACGACGCCGTCGACCATGGAGAGGATACGCTCCACCTCGCCGCCGAAATCGGCGTGGCCGGGGGTGTCGACGATGTTGATGCGCAGGTCGTTCCACAGAACGGACGTGCACTTGGCCAGGATGGTGATGCCGCGCTCGCGCTCCAGATCGTTGGAGTCCATGGCGCGCTCAGCCACCTGCTGGTTCTCGCGGAACGAGCCGGCCTGCTTGAGGAGTTGGTCAACCAGCGTGGTCTTGCCGTGGTCGACGTGGGCGATGATGGCGACGTTACGGAGATTCATGGAGCCTTCGGTCTCGCAATGGCACCCCCGACACGCAGCAGCGTCATGCCACAAACAACAAAAAGGCCCAACGAACATTTATCCGTGGGCGCTGTCGGGGAAACTGTTGCGGCGCAATATATGGATCCTTGGCAAAAACGCAAGCGTCGTGCCCTTTGGTCTAACGCGAATTTCCGGGATGGAGCCATGCGTCATTGGACCCTACATTGGGAACGATGATCCGTTTCGCTTCCGCTTCCCGCCGCCGTGCGGCCGCCGCAACGAGGATTGCAGCCGTGCCGCTCAAGGCCCCCATCGCCGCTCCGCTGGTCGCCGCCCTGTTGATGCTGGGGCCGGCAAGCGCCGGGCATGCCCAGGATTCACCCGCCGACAGCGTCCCCGGCGCGGTGCCCGCGGTGCCGCCGCAGAGTGCGCCGCCGGAGGTCGCGCCGCCGGATGAGGAGGTGCGGCCGGCCGGCATCACCTATGAAGTGGACTTCACCGGCATCGAGGATGACGGGCTGCGCGGCACGCTGCGCGACGCCTCAACCCTGGTGGAGTTGAAGGACGATCATCCGCCATCGCTGATCGGGCTGGAGCGGCGGGCCGACAGCGACCGCGACCGTTTGCAGACGGCGCTCCGCTCCGCCGGTTATTACGACGCGAAGCTGGACATCCGCATCGAGGATCCGGCCGCCGCCGGCACTCTGCCCGCCGGGGGAGTCGCGCCGCCGGTCAAGGTGACGGTGGCGGTGACGCCGGGGCCGCTCTACCACATCAAGACGGTGACGGTGCGCGGCGCAGATGGGTCCTCACTGCCGAAGGAGGTCGCGACCGACGGTCTCGGCCTCGCCGCTGGTGCTCCGGCGGTGGCGCAGAAGGTGCTGGACGCCGAATCGGAGCTGGTCGGCCGGCTGACCAAGCGCGGCTATGCCTTCGCCAAGGCATCCGACCGCGAAGTGGTGGTCGATCATTCCGACCGGACGATGGATGTCGCCTATACCGTCGCCCCGGGCCCGCTGACGCGCTATGGCGCCACGCGGATCGAAGGGCTGCAGAAGGTCGACGAGGATCTGGTGCGCGGGCGCCTCGCCTGGAAGGAGGGGCAGGTCTTCGATCCGGCCGCCACCGACCGGGCGCGGCAGGACATCGCCGCCCTACAGGTCTTCGACACCGTCCGCGTGCGGATGGCGGACGAGCCGGGGCCGGACGGCGTGACGCCGGTGATCGTCTCGGTCAGCGAGCGCAAGCGCCGCTTCATCGGCGGCGGCGTCACCTATTCGACGCAGGACGGGTTGGGCGCCAACGCCTATTGGGGCCACCGCAACCTGTTCGGCGGGGCGGAGCAACTGCGCGTCGGCGTCGATGTCGGGCGGGTCGCCGGATCGTCCGGCGGCACGTCGAGCAAGGGCAACGACCTGCCGGACCTGCGCTTCAGCGTCAATTTCCGCAAACCCGACTTCCTGGCGGTGAAACAGTCGCTGCTGGTTAATTTCGCCGTGGTGAACGACCAGCCGCCGGCCTACAGCCGGGTCGCGTCGGAACTGACGGTCAAGCTGGAACGGCCGCTGACCGACCAGCTGACCATCAGCTATGGTCTGGCCGGCGAACGGGGGCGGGTGCGGACGGAGGACAAGACCTACCATACCTCCTTCATCGGCGTGCCGCTGGGGGCGGCCTGGAACGGCACCGACAATCTGCTGAACCCCACGTCCGGCCAGCGGGTCTCGCTGCAGGTGACGCCCTGGTTCCCGGTGGGCGGCGATACCGAGTCGCCTTTCACCTCCGTGCTGTTCAACGGCTCCACCTATTACGATCTCGGCAATGACGGGCGCTATGTCGCCGCGGCGCGGATCGGGCTGGGCAGCATCCTCGGCACCTCGCTGTCGGACATTCCGCCCGACCACCGCTTCTATGCCGGCGGCGGCGGGTCGGTGCGCGGCTATGGCTTCCAGAAGGCGGGACCGCGCGACCGTTACGACGATCCGGTCGGCGGCCGGTCGCTGTTCGAGATCGGGGCGGAGTTGCGCATCAAGGTGACGGAGAGCATCGGCGTCGTGCCCTTCGTCGATGCCGGCACGGTGTATGATTCGGCCTATCCCGACTTCAGCGAGCCGCTGCGCGTAGGTGCCGGGCTTGGCCTGCGCTACTACACCGATTTCGGCCCCTTGCGCGTCGATGTCGGCATTCCCCTCAATCCCGCCAGCGGCGATTCGCGCTGGCAGCTTTATCTCAGCCTGGGGCAGGCGTTCTAAGTTCTGCAGGCTAACTCCCGCAGGTTCATGCGGAGAGGCACATTTTCGTCCCAATCCTCCGGGACGATGACCGTTTATCGCGGTTAGGACACGGGTGGCTGGTGAAAGGGCATGGTGTGACGGCGGTTCGCTTACTTCTGGTCGGTCTGACGATCCTTACCGGCCTGCTGGCCGGTCCGCAGCCCGTCCGGGCCTTCTCGCTGTTCTCCGGCGATTCCGCCCGCGAGTGGCTGACGGAGAAGATCGAAGGGGCGGTCGAATCGCCGGACATGCACCTGAAGCTCGGCGCCATCGACGGCAGCATACCCACCGACTTCACCATCGCCACCGTCACGCTGGCCGACAGCCAGGGCGTCTGGCTGACCATCGACCGGCTGCATGTGGTGATGTCGCCCTCGGCGTTGTTCCTGCGCAGCGCCAAGATCGACGCGCTGGAGGCGGCGTCGGTGACGGTGACCCGCGCGCCGGTCAGCACCCAGCCTGCGACGCCATCCGACCCCAACGCCTCGCTGCTGCCCAGCCTGCCGGTGGACGTCGACCTGAAGAAGCTGGTGGTGGAGCGGCTGGAGTTGGCGCCGGCGCTGCTGGGTGAACAGGCCGTGCTGCGCATTGCGGGCTCCCTGCTGCTGGAGCATGGCGGCGGGGCGCTGAACGCGAATCTGTCTGTGGCGCGCATCGACGATAAGCCAGGACAAGCCGATCTGGTCGCCGCCTTCGATCCCGGCAAGAACACGCTCAACCTGTCGGTCAACGCGTCGGAACCGGCGGGCGGCGTCATGGCCCGCGCGCTGTCGATGCCGGGCCTGCCGCCGGTGGAGCTGGCGCTGAAGGGCGACGGCACGCTGGACGACTGGACCGGCAAGCTGACCGCCACCGCCGGCGAGGCCACGGCCCCCACCGGAACGCTCAACGCCGACGCCACCATCAAGAAGCTGCCGGAGGGGCATGTCCTGACGCTCGCGGCCGGCGGCAACTTCGCGCCGCTGATCGCCGGATTGGCGGGCGACACGGTGACTCCGCTGATCGGTCCCAGCCCGACGCTGAACGCGACCGTTCTGCGGGCGCCGTCCGGCGCCATCACCCTGCGCCCGCTGGCGCTCACCGTCGCCGCCGCGAACGCGACGGTGAACGGCGACATCGGCGCCGACTACAACAGCCTCAACCTGCGCTGGACCGTCCAGGCCGGGCCGGACTCCACCCTGCACCCGCTGTTGCCGCTGTCCTGGCGCGAGGGTGTGGTGGAGGGCTCCGCCGAAGGAGTGCTGAGCGCGCTGAACGTCGCCGTCAACGCCACCCTGCGCGACCTCGCCGCCGACGACCCCGCCCTGTCCGGCCTGACCGGGCCGGAGACCACACTGGCGGCCCGCGCGCGGATCGACACCGGCAGCGGCGGAATCGGGTTGGAGACGCTGACGCTGAACGCCGCCGCCGCTCGGGCCGAGGCGAAGGGGACCATCGGCGGCTGGGGCCAGACCGCCGACCTGACCCTGAGTGCGAGCGCCGACGACCTCGCCCCGCTGTCCGGCCTAGCCGGCCGGCCACTGGCGGGTGCGGTGGCGCTGTCGGGGCCGGTCAAGCGCGTCGCCGACGGCACGCTGACCGCCGATCTGACCGGCACCATCGACCGGCTGTCCACCGGCACCCCTGCCGACGCCGTGCTGGGCGACAAGGCGACGCTGGCGCTGGCGGCACGCATGGAGCCCAACGGCGCCATGCGGCTGACCGATCTGACGGTGGACGGACGCAACGGCAAGCTGACCGGCAATGCGGCCCTGGCCGACAACAAGGTCGATGCCCGCACCACCTTGACCGTGGCGAAGCTGGAACCGCTGGGCACGGCGCTCGGCACGCCGATGGAAGGAGCGGCGACGCTGGAGGCCACTGCCAACGGTCCTCTCGACGCCATCCAGGCACAGGCGACGCTGAACGCCCGCGACCTCGTGGTGCAGGGGCGCCGGCTGGGCGCCACGGAGGTGAAGGCGACCGCCGCCGGGCTGCCCGCCACGCCGAATGGTACGGTCTCGGCCCGCACGAACCTGGACAAGACGCCGCTCTCGCTCGACGGGCGCTATGCGCTGCGCGAACAGACGCTGCGGCTGGATGGGCTGACCATCGCCAACGGCAGCAACCGCATCACCGGCGAGGCGCAGGTGGCGCTCGACACGCTGCTCGCCACCGGCCGGCTGGAGGGCAAGCTGCCCAACCTGAACGGCCTGTCGGAACTGGCGGGCATGCCGCTCGGCGGTGGGGCGACCTTCACCCTGGCGCTGGACGGCAAGGGCGGCAAGCAGGCGGCCAGCCTGACCGCCGACGCCAGCGATCTGCGGGTGGAAGGACAGGGCGGACCGCTGCTGGCCGCCCGGAAACTGACCGCGAAGGCCGACGTCGCCGACGCGCTGGGCACCCCCAGCGGCAAGGCGCGGGTCGAGATGACCGACGGCAACGCCGCCGGCAACGACCTGCGCAGCGTCACCGCCTCCGTCGACGGGTCGCTGGCGAAGGCCAGCTTCCAGGCCAACGCCAATGGCGCGGGTGCGCAGCCGGTCGCGCTCGACCTTGCCGGTGGGCTGGCGATGGATGGCGGCGTGACCCGCATCCGGCTCGACCGCCTGCAGGCGCGCTATGCCAGCGAGGATCTGCGGATGACCGCCCCCGCCACCATACTGCTGGCCGACCGCCGCTATGAGGTGAAGGATCTGCGGCTGTCGTCCGGCAACGCCCGGCTGGCCGCCGACCTCGGCCTGAACGGCGAGCGGTTGAGCGGCGAGTTGACCATCGACCGCCTGCCGCTGGCGCTGGCGAAGCTGGCCAGCCCGACGCTGGCGCTGGATGGCATCGCCAATGCGCGGGCGTCGCTGGGCGGCACGCTGCGCAACCCGCGTGCCGACGCCACCCTGCGGGTCAGCGGGTTGAAGGCGCAGCAGACCACCCAGGCCGGGCTGCCGGGCATCGACGCGACGGCGGACATCCAATGGCGCGACCGCCGGCTGACTCTGGCCAGCCGGGTCGCCATGCCGAAGAATGCCGGCACGCTGACCGCCAACGCCGCCCTGCCGCTGGTGATGGACCCGGACAGCTACGCCGTCAGCGTGCCGCCAAAGGGCGCGCTGGAGGCGGCGGTCGACGGCACGGTGGATCTGTCGCTGGCGAGCGACCTGCTCGCCGCAACGGGGGACCGGGCGCGCGGATCGCTGCGGCTGGACGTGCGGGCCGGTGGCACGGTGGACAAGCCGACGCTTGGCGGATCGGTGGTGCTGGCGAACGGGCGGTACGAGAACCGGGCCACGGGCGCCGTCATCACCAACATCGAGGCGCGGCTGGTCGGCGACGGCGACGTCTTCACCATCCAGAGCTTTCGCGGCCGGACCCGCAACGGAGGGGCGATCACCGCCAACGGCGTCATCCGTCCGGGCGCGGAGGCCGACCGGCAGTTGGACATCAGGCTGCAGGCCGACAATGCCCGATTGCTGGAGATCGATCTGGTGACGGCGGAGATCGGGGCGAACCTGACCCTGACCGGCGGCTTCGCCAACGCCCGGCTGGCTGGACCGGTGGACATCCGCCGCGCCGAGCTCCAGGTTCCCGACCGCATGCCCGCCAACGTCGTCGATCTGAAGGTGACGGAAGTCGGAAAGGGCCGTCGCGCCCGCGGGACGACCCAGGTGTCGACCGCCGGCGGCACGCGCCGGGTGCCGGTTCCGGAGAAGGCACCTCCGGCGGCCTCGCCCTTCGTGCTGGCGCTGGACATGACGGTGAATGCGCCCAATCAGATCTTCGTGCGCGGACGCGGGCTGAACGCGGAGTTGGGCGGCAACCTGCGTGTCGGCGGGACCGCCGCCGCGCCGGAGGTGACCGGCCGCTTCACCATCCTGAAAGGCAGCCTGAACCTGCTGGCCAAGAATTTCGAGTTCAAGCGCGGCATCTTCGACTTCGACGGCACGCAACCCATCGACCCCCGGCTGGACCTGCTGGCGGAGGCGACGGCCAACGGCATCACCGCCGATATCGTGGTCAGCGGCACCGCCCGCCAGCCGAAGATCGAACTGACCTCCCCCCAGGGACTGCCGCAGGACGAGGTTCTGGCCGGCGTGCTGTTCGGCAAGTCCGTCGGTGATCTGACCGCCGGGGAAGCAGTCCAGTTGGCCCAATCGGCGGCGTCGCTGGCGGGGATCGGCGGTGGCGGTGGCGGCATCATGGACAAGGTGCGCCGCGGCCTGGGCGTCGACCGGCTGGACTTCACCCAGGGCGAGAACGGCAAGGGCGGGGCCGTGCAGGCCGGCCGCTATGTCAGCGACCGCGTCTATGTCGGCGTCGAACAAGGCATCGGCGCCAACCAGAGCCGGGCCAGGGTCGAGGTCGACATCACCAAGAACCTGAAGGGCACCGCCGCGGTCGGCGCCAACTCGGAGACGGAATTCGGATTGGTCTACGAGAAGGATTATTGAGGGGGGAGAAGGGGGCCGGCCGGCCGGCCCCTATCACCTCAACCTCCCACGACGATCCGCGCGTGCGACGGCACCGGCACGATGCCGTCCACCGCCTGGGCATCGAAGCGCCGGGCGATGTCGGCCTCCAGCGCCTTGCGCCGCTCCGCGCTCAATCCCCCCAGCCGGTGGCCGAAGCTCATGTCCAGGGCGGCGCGCCAGAAGGGCTGGCCGGCGGGGGCCTTGCGCACCGGGGTCAGCTCGGTCTCCGACGTTTCCGTGAATCCGGCGGCCCGCATCACATCGGACAGCAGTCCCGGCTTGGCGAAGCGGAACAGCGGGTCGAGGCTGCCGTCCTCGCCGAGATGGTCGGCGACCGCGTCGCCGATCTCCGCGAACAGGCCGTTGCCGGCGCGCGGTCCCCACACCATGAAGGCCGCCTTGCCGCCCGGGCGCAGGACGCGCCGCACCTCGCGCAGGGCGGAGTCCACGCCGGGCACGAACATGATGCCGAAACGGCAGGTCACCCCGTCGAAGGCGGCGTCGGCGAAGGGCAGGGCGGTCATGTCGGCGGCGGTGAAGGCGGGGGCCGGTCCCTCCACGCCGCGGGCACGGCGGACGGCGCCGGCCATCATGCCGGGGACGAGGTCGCTGCCCACCACCAGCCCATCAGGTCCGGCACGGCGCGCGGCGCTCAACGCCGGCTCGCCCGCGCCCGATGCGAGGTCGAGCAGCCGGTGACCTTCCGCCAGACCGGCGGCGTCCAGAAGCGGGCGATTCAGCTTGTCGGCCAGATCGGCCATCGGATCGGCCCAGCGGTCCCAGGCGTCGGCGCTGGCGGCCCAGCGGTCACGCTCTCTGGCGGCATCGGGATGGGCGGCATCGGGAGCGGGGGTGTCGGGAAGGATAGTCGCGGTCAATGGAGAAGCCTCGCCGTGCCGGCCACGCGCTTGACCGTGTCGGCGTCGCTCAGCCGTTCGCCCAGTGCCGACAGTTCGTCGGACAGCTTGCGGTTGGCGTCGGTCAGTTGCTGGATGCGGGTCTGCGCCGCCTGCTGCTGCTGGGACAGGGTCGCCACCTTCTCCGTCAGCTTGCGGATTTGCTGGGACTGGCGGGCCGCCGCCTCGTTCAGGCTGCGGCGGATCGATCCGACGGCCACCAGCACGACGATGCTGACGGTCACGCCGGCCGCAATGGCGACGATGCTGATCCCGGTGAACCAGTCCATGGGCGGAAAGCTTCGGCCCATTTCACTTTTCGGTCAAGCAGCCTGGCAGTCGGCTAACACAGCGGACCCGGCGCCACGGTCGGCGTCGGGTCCGGCAGAAGTCAAAAATCGGCGGGTGGCGTCAGCCGACGGAGCCGCTGACCGGACGCTCCGCCTTCATGCGCAGTTCCTTCAGGTGATCGCCGAAGGCGCGCAGGACCGGCATGATGCGCTGGGTCTGGTCGGTGGTGACGTGGGCGTCGGTCTTCAACACGATGGTCGGCGCCTCACTCATCAGGCGCTTGGCGCGCATCGGGCCGACCTTGTCGTCGAGGAACATGGCCATGCCCATCAGGATGCCCAGCGTGACGTCGTCCGGAGCCTTGGGCAGGGCCAGGACTTCATGAAGCTCGTTCAGCAGCGTGTAGGCGACGATGGAGGTGCGTTCGATGGTGTCGACGTCGGCGGCCATGGGCATCGGGCAGGTCCTCGGGAAACGTTCGGATGAAACGTTGCAGGTGAGACGCTGGCGGGTGACGCGGGATGGCGTCCCGATGGGCGCCAGCGCTTGCGAAATCCGTCGTGCCCCGAGGGTAATCGTCACTTTATAACCAAAGTGTTAACCAAGCGCCTTCCGAGTCGCCCGAGTCGCATTTTTCCGAGTCGCAATCTCCCGTTCTCAACGTTTTCCGCCACTGCGCGTTCTGGTCGAAAGCGACAGCTCGGCGACTTCCTCTCGCGCGCTGCTGACGAGGCCGGCGGACTGGACGACACTGCGGTTGAAGGGGTGATAGGTCTGCGCGTAGACGCTGCGGATTTTGGTCACGTAATCCTTCGTCTCCCGGTAGGGCGGGATGCCCTTGTACTGCAGGACCGCCCCCTCGCCGGCGTTGTAGCCCGCCAGCGCATAGGCGACGTTGCCGTCGAAATAGGCCAGCAGCCAGCGCAGATACTTCATGCCGCCGCGCAGGTTCTGTTCGGCGTTGAAGGGGTCGGAGACGCCGAAGCGTTCGGCGGTTTCCGGGATCAGCTGCATCAGGCCCTGGGCGTTCTTGTTCGACACGATGTCGACGCGGTACCCGGACTCGACCGCGATGACAGCCAGCACCAGCTCGGGGTCGAGGCCATAGGTTGGCGCCATCTTCTGCACCATGGCGCGAATTTCGGCCGGCGGCTTGCGGATGATGCCCCAGCGCAGGTTGGGCGGCTCGCAGCGGTCGGGCGTCTTCACCTTGGCGCTGACAGTGCCGACCAGCCGTTCCGCCTGCTCGTTGCCGAGGGATGCGGACTTGCGCAGCCAGGCGCGGCCGAGATCGGCGTCCTTGGATACGCCGCCCTGCCCGGCCATGTGCATCCGTCCGGCCATCAACGCCGCGTCGGCGTAATCCTGGCGGGCGGCACGGCAATAGAGGGATAAGGCGAGCCGGGGGTCGGCCTTCACCCCGTCGGCGCGGTCGTAATGCTGCGCCAGTTCGTATTGGGCGCGGGCGCTGCCCTTGCTGGCGAGGGCCTCCAGCGCCGCGACGGTCTTCTCGGCGACGCCGGCATTTGCGGGCGCAGCAGCCAGAAGGGCGGGCAGGAGCACCGCGGCCGACAGCGCGGCCATTCGTGTCGAGCGGGTTCCATGCCTGCCTATGCGCCGCGAGGTTGCGGAAAGGTGCGACGCGGACGGTGTACCGCAAAGGTTCGTGTGGCCTTCCACAGGACCCCCTTGTATGTTTTTCTTCAGGCTTTCGGAGACGATCGAAAGGTCGGAAGCAGAACTCTCAGGGAGGACGCCGCTGTATCCGTCTGGCCGGGTGTCAGGCGCGACGGCATACGCCGAAACGGAAGGCTGGCTGCCGAAAAATACATCGCCGTAAGTGCTTGATGTGGCGCTGCCAATAAAAAATACATAGGCCGATCGACGAATGTCGGTCGGTCTTTTTCTTTTCACGTTGGTCATGCGTCCTCCAATCGAGTTGGAGAAATAACGAAAGACCAGATTTTAAGCCAATGCCCGAACGGTGATTGCCGTGGGATACACGGGGTACTCTAGGGGTTAACCGGACCTATTGTATGACCCATTAGCCTTTTTCCCAACTGGCAGCTCGTTTGTGCACTCATTACGTACGGATCGGGCCAGATAATCGGCTGCAAATTCGATGGCCCCGGACGATGGAGATTTCCGCGTCCGGGGCCTTCGCGCCGGAGGCCCCGGCATTGTCGCCCGCACTCCAGAAAGCGGTCGGCGTAGCCGTGGCGAACGGCATTGAAGGAGGCATCGTTTAACCGATGGCGAACCACGTCGCGACAACCTTGAGCCAGCGGCTGCGCGGCCCGGCCCTGGCCGATCCGATGCCGTTCGGCGCCGAGGCCGTTGGCCGGACCCGTTCGGACGGCCTGCCGACGTACACAGACCAGAATACCGCCGATGCCGGGATGGAGACCCATTTGACTGCCCATGCGGAGGCCAAGCGGGCCGAAGCCAGCACCGAGGCCGGCGAAGCCGATACGGCCGTAGCCGACGCTGGCGTGGTGGCCGTCCAGGCGGAAGCCGAGGACGTGTTCCGCCCCGATCCCAACGCTCCATCAGATCCAGCGGTGATCCGCCAGATCGAGGAGGAAATCCCACGACTGCGTCGGTTCGCCCGCGCCATGGTGCGCGATGCGACGCTGGCCGATGATCTGGTTCAGGAATGCCTTGAACGGGCGCTGTCGCGCCTGCATCTGTGGCGGCCCGGCACAAATCTCCGCGCCTGGCTGTTCACCATCCTGCGCAACCTTCACATCAACGGCGTGCGCCGCCGCCAGCCGGTGGTCGACATCGACGCCGAGGCGCAGGCAGCGATCGGGGCCGCACCGGGCTCGCAGTTCGTGCGGATGGAACTGCGCGACCTGCGCCGGGCGCTGGCCCTGCTCCCCAACGAACAGCGCGAGGTCGTTCTGTTGATCGGCCTGGAGGGGATTTCCTACAACGAGGCGGCCGACATCCTTGGCATCTCCATCGGCACCGTGAAGTCGCGCCTGTCGCGCGGCCGCCGCGCCCTGCGCCTGCTGATGGAGGGCCAGAACCCCTCGGACGACGTGGACGCCTAAATACGGACGCCTGAGCGGGCGGCCATTGGAGACATGACGGATTTCACGGGGTACCCGCTCGTCGGGTGCCCCGCTTTCATGCGCGCCCGTCTTTCATCCGCAAAGACGGGAAAAAGAACGGCGGCGCCCGTGTCGGACGCCGCCGGAGGCGGGGACAATCGAAGCGCCGCCTGGGCTCGCCGGCCCTGACGTCACCTCTGGAGGAGAGAGTGTTGCAGCGTCAGGAGATACCGTAGTCAACCGGGCGACCCGCCGATGGTTCCTTCGCGTCGGGAAAGATCCCGGCGGAAAATCCCATGGGCCCGTCGCCCGGCCGGACGGCCTCCTGCCTACCGTCGCCGCACCAGACCCATGATCAGGCTGATGGCGAACAGGATCAGGAACAGGAAGAACAGGATCTGTGCGACGCCGGAACTGGCCGACGCGATTCCACCGAACCCGAGCGCGCCCGCGATCAGCGCGATGACGAAGAAAACAAGAGCCCAATAGAGCATCATACCCTCCCTCGCTCGGCCGAATAGTCATCAAGGACTGCCGGCGTCACGCATGAGACAAGTCGTGGCCGCATCCGCCGTCCCGTCGTCTCCGTCACATGGACACTGCCTGTATGGCAAGTCGGGCCAAGGTGACGGTAAGCACAGCCGGTGCGGCGGCATTCGAAGACCAGAACACTGTCGTGGGCGCGATGTTCCCGGTTCCTGATCGACCGGAGTATCGGGACGCCGCAAGGCTGGTGCGGACTGGCATTTATGCAACAATGGGGCTTCCGGCGCGTTTCCGGATCATCAGGCCCGGCGGTCGCCGGCCAGAGGGGACGACAACAAGCGAGGACCCTATGAAGACCGGATTGATCCTGGCGGCGATGGCCGCTTCATTCGTGGTGGCTCCGGCGGCGATGGCGCAGCAGACCTATTCGCAAAGCTATTCCGGCACCTATTCGGGGAGCACCGGTGGCGATGTCTCCGCATTGACGGGCTCCGCCGGCGGATCCAAGTCCGATCTCGCCGGACGCCGCGGCCGGGGGCAGAAGCCGATCGAACTGCAACAGACGACGCTGCTGAACCAACTCAGCGCCGCCGGTTATGTGTCGGTGCGCGATTTCCGCAAGGAGGGTGACCGTTACGTCGCCAATGCCATGACCCCGCAAGGGGAGTGGACGACCGTGGTCCTCGACCCGCGCAATCCCTCGACGACGCGCGCGCCGACCCCGGCCACCAAGCCGGCCCGCTGAGGTCAGTCCAGCAGGTGCGACCATGTGCCGGTGAGGCGGCCGACGCCTCCCGGCACGCGGAGATCGTAGAGCGGCAGCGGCTGCTGCAGACGTTGCCCGGCGTCGCGTCCCAGCGTGCGGACCGCCGTTTCCACCGTGCCGCCGACCGGCAGCCATCCCGATGCGGCGATCGGCACCACCAGCGCCAGCCCCCAGTCCATCCGCCCGCCGAAACGGCTTTGGGCGCCGTCCGGCCCCTCGGTCCAGGTGGCGTGGGCGGTCAGGCCGACGCCGCCGTCGAACCGGCGCATCACCTCCACTGTTCCGCCCCAATCGCCGCCCAGATAGCGGCCGAGCCGCAACGCGGTGGTGGTGTCCGCGCCGGGGTTCTCCCAATAGAGACTGAGATGGCCGGTGCCCCGGGCGTCCCGGCGGTCGAAGGCCAGCAGGCTTTCCGGCCGCCGCTTCCAGACCTGATTGAGGTCGAGGCCGAGCGCCCAGCGGGTGGCGAATGGCTGAAACAGCGCCTCGGCACCGAAACCCGCGTACATCTCCTCCAGATGGCCGGCGGACAGCCGTGTGGTCAGCCCCTCGGCCGGATTGGCGAGCCACGCCGCATAGGCATGGTCGAGGGCCAGCGGGCGGTCAGCATAGCGCGGCAGGTCGCTGCGCACCGGCTGTGCCGCCGGCACGGCGTTGGTGTCCAGCAGTTGCAGATCGCTCGCTGCATTGATGCGCAGTCCGCCGCCCAGCACCAGCCCGCGCAGAGGCTCCGCCCGTAGCATCACGTCGGTGTGGGTTCGCTGGGCCAGCGCCGTCCCCAACTCCGCCAGATCAAAACTGGCGACGAGGCGGGTGGACAGGTCGAGCCGGGGGCGCCAGTCCGGCGGCGGGTTCGCCGTGGCGGCGAGTTGCGTCGTCCGCCAGATCTCCTCGGCACTGCCGCGGTGATTGGCGGCTTGTTCCAGATCGCGGCGCAGCAGGGTAACGGAGGCTGTATCGAGGCCACCGGCGCCGGTGACGACGCGTAAACGCTCGACCTGCGGCGGCGCCAGATCGGCCAGTAGGCGGGCGGCGTCGCCGACCTCCCGCGCCAGCGGCATCCGCCCGCTCCCGGCCGGATCGAGCCACAGGGTCGCGACCTCTCCTTCGATGCGTGCGGCGCGGACCGGCAGGCCACGGCTGCGCGCCACCAGGGCGATGGAATCGGCCGACAGGGCGGACCCGGCCGACGGGCGCGGCCCGACGCCGGGGGGAGGGCGGTCGGGGCGGTCGGCATCGACCGCGGGGTCGAAGCGGACCGACAGCCGCAGCATCAAGCGTCTGCCTTGTTCATAGGCCGCGCCCAGATCGGCCCAGGACGCCGGGCGCCAGGAGAGGCCCAGGCTGTAGCGGCTGCCGGGATCGAAGCCCGGTTCGTCCTGCCGCTGGGCGCGGAAGCGGTCGCCGGAGGACTCCAATTTCAGGCTCAACCCATCGACCGGCGTGTGCCATTCCACGCCGCCGAACAGCGCCACCCGCTCGCCGGTGAACCAGGCCTTGGGGCCGCGCGTGGTCGGCCATGCCGACGGGTCGCGGTCGCGGCGGAAATGGCCACCCAGGAAGCGCAGCGGGTTGCGCAATTGCCCGCCCTCTCCCAGCGTGCCCCATCCCATGCCGAGCGTCAGGTCCAGGTCCCACCAGCGCCGCGACAGCGCGAGATACTCGCCGGCGAAGCGGCCCTTTCCCGGCAGATCCAGCCCCGACCCGGTGACGTCGCGCCCGCCGATCACCAGCGCCGGTCCGCGCTCGTCCTCCCGCCGCAACCGGAGCTTCAGATCGAGGCCGGGCTCGGTAAGACCGTAATAGCCGGGATAGGCGCTGTTGCGCGCGGTGACCTCCAGCCAGGGCAGCGGCTGGGCGGAGATGGTGTAGTGGCGGTGCAGGTCGCCGAGCGCGGTCAGCCCGCCGCTCATCGAGCCGTCGGGCGCCATCCGGGCGTTCGGCATCTGCAACAGCCCGATCCCGCCCCAGTCGGACAGGCTGTATCGGGCCTCACCGGCCCGGGCGGGGGCCGAAGATGCCGCAAGAATAACGAGAAGTGGGATGAGTCGCACGCGCTGATCGCGAAGGGTCGGGGGTGTGGTCCGATCCTTCGCGAGTCATGCGTATGAATGCAACTGAAAAGATGCGGCCAGCGTCTCCGTTACGGCGCCTCGACCACCTCGAAGTCGTGGGTGATGGTGGCGGTCTGCCCCAGCATGATCGAAGCGGAGCAGTATTTCTCCGCCGACAGGGCGATGGCGCGCTCCACCTTGGCGGGGTCCAGCTTGCGGCCGGTCACGGTGAAATGGACGTGGATCTTGGTAAAGACCTTCGGATCGGTGTCCGCCCGCTCGGCCTCGATGGCGGCGACGCAGTCGGTGATCTGCTGGCGGCCCTTTTCCAGGATCATCACCACGTCGAAACAGGTGCAGCCGCCCATGCCGATCAGCAGCATTTCCATCGGGCGGATGCCGGCGTTGCGGCCACCGGATTCCGGGGCGCCGTCCATCACCACGGCATGGCCGCTGCCGGATTCGCCGACGAACATCTTGCCGTCCACCCAAGTGACGCGCGCCTTCATGACCATTTCCTTCGTTCACTGTTGATCGTGAGTGACCGCGCGAAGCTAGGCGCCGCGGCGGGGCGGCGCAAGGGGGCGCAGTGCCTCCATCGCCGGACTTGTCCGGCAGCGTCCGCACGCTCAAAGTCGGCGGTACTGTGACGTATATTGCGATGACGGGACCATTCACCATGCCGCACGGCCATTCCCATGGCGGTTCTTCCCAAGCGGGCCACGACCACGGCGCCCAACACCATCATGGACCCACGCGCTATGACCGCTCCTTCGCGCTGGGGGCGCTGCTGAACATCGGGTTCGTGGTCGTGGAGGCGGTCTATGGACTGCTCGCCAACTCCACGGCACTGCTGGCCGATGCCGGGCACAATCTCAGCGACGTGATGGGGTTGCTGCTGGCCTGGGGCGCGGTGTGGCTCGGCCGGCGGATTCCGAAGGGGCGCTACACCTACGGCTTCGGCAACGCGTCGATCCTGGCGTCGCTGCTGAACGCGATGATCCTGCTGATTGCCGTCGGCGCCATCCTGCTGGAAGCGGCCAACCGACTTGCCGATCCGCAGCCGGTGGGCGAGACGACGGTGATGGTGGTGGCGGTGATCGGCATCGTCGTCAATGCCTGGACCGCGTGGCTGTTCATGGGCGGGCAGAAGCAGGACATCAACCTGCGCGGCGCTTATCTGCACATGGCGGCCGACGCCGCGGTGTCGGTGGGCGTCGTCGTCGCGGCGCTGGCGATCCGCTTCACCGGCTGGCTGTGGCTGGATCCGGTGACCAGCATCGCCATCGCCGTGGTCATCATCGCCGGCACCTGGGGCCTGCTGCGCGACTCTGTTCGACTGGCATTGGATGCGGTGCCCGACGGCATCGACCGGGCGGGGGTGGAGCGCTATCTGGCCGGACTGTCCGGCGTGGAGGAGGTGCATGACCTGCACATCTGGCCGATCAGCACGACGGAAACCGCGCTGACCGCCCATCTGGTGCGTCCCGGCACCGACCCGGACGACGGTCTCCTGCTGGAGATCTCGTCGGTGCTGAAGGACCGCTTCGGCATCGGCCACGCCACCATCCAGGTGGAGCAGGACGGCAGTTGCTGCCGCCTTGCCCCGGCGGAGGTCGTGTGACCCGTCAGGTTGGCTCGCGGGTCAGGCCTGCTCTCGGGCGAGGCGGCGGGCGTTGGCGCGCACCTTGCGGTAGGCGGGGTTCATGCTGGCAGCCGCCAGCGCCGCCGTCGCCTCCATCAGGCGCAGGTTGGCGTGGATGCCGGCATCGATCGCGTCAGCCAGCAGGCGCTGCTGCACGTCGACGATCTCCATCGGGTTCTTGCAGGTGGCAAGCCCGCCGATGGTGGCGGCCGCCGCTTGGGTTTGCTTGGTGATCATCGTGACCCAGGCTTGCCCCAACTCGCCGATGCCGGTGGCAACCGCATGGAAGGCCTCCACCGCCGCCTCCACCTTCTCCGACCCCATGCGAATGAATTCGGGATTGGCGAAGTCGATGGGATTGGTCAGCGCCGCCGACATCATCGCGGTGCGATAGCCGATGGTCTGCGCCGCCGCGACACCCATTTCGCCGCTGCGAAGGCCGGTCTTGGTCAGCTGGCCCGCCACCGCGAGAAGCCTGTCGGTGGGATGGCCGTTGCCGGCGTTCTGTGATGACATGGGTGTCGCCCCTCTCAAAAAAATCGTTGCCGGAACCTGGCTGCAGCATCAACGCTGCACTGCAGCATAAGTTCCGGCACGATCTTTACGCCTCGGCGAGCGCGCGGTCGAGATCTTCGATGATGTCCTGGGGGTCCTCAAGACCAACGGACAGGCGCAGCAGGCCGGGTTCGATCCGCGCGGCGACCTTTTCCTCGTCCGTCAGCTTGGAATGTGTGGTGGTGGCGGGGTGGGTGATGAGGCTCTTCGAATCGCCCAGATTGTTGGAGATCATCACCATGCGCAGGCCGTTCAGCGTGTTGAACGCCTCGGTCTTGCCGCCCTTCAGGAAGACCGACAGCATGTTGCCGCCGCCGGTCATCTGCTTGCGCACCAGATCATATTGCGGATGGCTGGGCAGCAGCGGGTACAGCACCTGGGCGACCTTCGGGTGGCTTTCCAGGAACTCCGCGACCTGCAGCCCGGCCGCCGACTGGGCCTGCACGCGCAGTTCCAGCGTCTCCATGCCCTTCAGCAGCAGCCAGGAATTGAAGGGGGAGATGGTCGGGCCGGTGTTGCGCAGGAAGGGATGGATGACCTCCGAGGCGTATTTCTTGTCCTTCGCCAGGATGACGCCGCCCAGACAGCGGCCCTGACCGTCGATATGCTTGGTCGCGGAATAGATGATGACGTCGGCGCCGAAGTCGAACGGGCGCTGCAGGACGGGCGTGGCGAAGGCATTGTCGACCACCACCACGGCACCCGCCTTGTGGGCGAGGTCGCAGACCGCCCGGAGATCGACGACCTCCAGCCCGGGGTTCGACGGGGTTTCCAGGAAGACCGCCTTGGTCGGCTTGGACAGCGCCTCTTCCCACTCCGTCAGGTTGGTGCCGTCGACGAACACCGTCTCGATGCCGTAGCGGCCACACAGCTCCTTCAGGATCCAATAGCACGAGATGAAGAGCGCGCGGGGCGCCACCACCCGGTCGCCGGCGCGCAGGCCGCTCATCAGCGCGCCATGCACCGCCGCCATGCCGCTGGCGGTGGCATAGGCCCATTCGGCGCCCTCATACTCGGCCAGCCGGTCCTCGAACATTGCCGAAGTCGGGTTGCGGAAGCGCGAGTAGACGTGGCGCGAGCCATCGTTGGCGAAGGCGTTCTCCGCCTCTTCGGCCGAGCCGTAGACGAAGCCGGAGGTCTGGTACAGCGCCTCGCAGGTCTCGTCGAACTGCGAGCGGCGGATGCCGCCATGGACCAGCTTGGACCGCGGGCGCAGCCCCGCGACGTTCGGATTGCGATGATCGGTGCGCGACATTCCGCAACTCTCCCCTGATGAGCGCCGGTGGGGCGAGGCCGGCCGCAAACAAAAAAACGCCCCGACCGATCGGGTCGAGGCGCGGACGCGGCTCGGACCTTTTTAGCGGATTGTTTTACGTGGCCCGCAAGCCGGTCGACCAAATCACCACGTTGATCCGCTTGTACGACTGCGTATGACCGCCGTCAAGTGGGGTAGCGCCGCCTTCCCTTCTTCCGAAACCACTCCGGTCCGCCGACCCGAAATCGCGGTCGATATTCAGCAAGATGTGCCAGGACGGCTGCCGGACCCCCGGCTTATGGTTCCCTCCATCAACCGTGCAGGCCGGATCGACGATGAGCAGGCAAGATTATGACGAGAGGTTTTCCAGGCTGTTCGACTACATCGATCAAAATCTGGAAGGCGACCTGTCACTAGACAGGTTGAGCGATGTCGCCTGTCTTTCGAAGTTCCACTTTCATCGTCTTTTCTCGGCTCATTTCGATGTCAGCATCGGGAAGTACATCCAGTTGGCACGGTTGAAGCGGGCGTCGTTCCGGTTGGCCTTCTATCCGGCCGACAAGATCATCGACATCGCCTTGGATGCCGGTTTCGAAACGCCGGAATCCTTCTCCCGCGCCTTCCGGAATGCGTTCGGCCAAACCCCGTCGGAGTTCAGGAAAACTCCGGAATGGCGGCAATGGCACGACCGCTATCGTCACATCAAAAGAAGAAGGATAAGGACCATGGATGTCTCAATCGTCGACGTCGCGCCCGTCCAGGTCGCGGCCTACTGTCATCGAGGACCGATCGAAGGCGTGAATGACTCGGTCCGCATCTTCATCGACTGGCGCAAGAGCAGCGGGCTGTCGCCGCGGGAGCGCTGCCGAACCTTCGGCGTCGCCTTCGACAACCCGGAAACCACCGAACCGGCCGACTTTCGGTTCGATATCTGCGGGGAGATCGACGGCGAGGTGCCGGACAATCCCCAAGGGGTCGTGAAGAAGTTCATCCCCGGTGGCCGTTGCGCCGTGGTCAGGCACCGAGGAGCCCACGAGCAGATCGGGGAGGTCGTGCGGTTTCTTTATGGCCGGTGGCTTCCGGAAAGCGGTGAAGAGCTTCGCGATTTCCCGGTTTATTTCCACTATCTGAACTTCATCGGCGAGACACCGGAGCATGATCTGCTGACCGACGTCTATTTGCCAGTCAAGTAAGGCACGGCACGGAAGTGGCGCCGCTTCCGTTCGCCGCTGGTTCAGCCGACCGCCTGTCCGCCCGGTTGCGCCTTCTTTGACAGCATGCCCTTCACGTCTCCCAGTTTAGCCCCGCCCAGCAGCGCCGCCAGCGCTCCGAAGACCGCGGCGCCGCCGGACACCAGCAAGGCCAGCGCCAGGAACCGCACCGCGGTGGAGGGTGCTTCCAGCCAGGGCGCCAGCACACGGTCGCCGACAAGCAGCGCCGCCCCCATGCCGGCCGCCGCCACGGCGATGCGCGGTGCGCGGCGTTTCAGCCGGTCGTCCAGGTCGAACAGCCCGCGCCTGCGCATCGCAACGACCAGCAGCCCGACATCCAGCCAAGCAGTCAGGCCGGTGGCGAGCGCGATGCCGACATGGCCGAGCCAGGGCATCAGCAGCAGCGCCAGCAGGGCGGTCGCCACCGTCACGATGACGGCGACGCGCACCGGCGTCACCGTGTCGTGGCGGGCGAAGAAGGCGGCGTTCAGAGACTTCACGATCACATAGGCCGGGATGCCGATGGCATAGGCGGCGAGTGCCATCGCCGTGGCCTGTGCCTCCTCCGCACCGAAGGCGCCGCGCTGGAACAGGACGGCGACGATGGGCGCTCCCGCCACGCCCAGCGCGACCGCCGCCGGCAGGCCGAGCAGCAGGCTGAACTCCAGCGCCCGGCTCAGGTAATGGCGGACCATCCGATCGTCCCCGGCGGCGACTTGGCGGGCCAGAACCGGCAGAAGGGCGGTGCCGATGGCGATGCCGATGACGCCCAGCGGCATCTGGTTCAGCCGGTCGGCATAATAAAGGAAGGACACCGCGCCCGACGGCAGCAGCGAGGCCAGCACGATGTTCAGGAACAGGTTGATCTGCATGACGCCGGCCCCGATCGCGCCCGGCCCGATCAGCCGGAACAGCCGCCGCATCCCGTCCGTCATGCGTGGCGGACGCAACCGCAGGGCGACGCCCGCCTTGCCGCAGGCCCAGGCCATCCAGCCAACCTGCACCGCACCCGACAGCGTGACCGCCGCCGCCATGGCGGTACCGGGCTCCAGCCCCAGCCGCGGGGCGATCAGCAGCGCGGCGACCAGCGTCAGGTTGAAGGCGATGGGCGCTGCGGCGAAGGGGCCGAAACGGTCGAGCGCGTTCAGCACCCCGCCCAGCAGCGCCACCAGCGAGATCAGCGCCAGATAGGGGAAGGTCAGCCGCGCCATGTCCACCGCCAGGGCGAACTTGGCGGGTTCGTCCGAAAAGCCGGGGGCGAGACCGTGCATCAGCCAGGGCATGGCGACGACGGCGGCCAGCGTGAAGGGAAGCAGCATCGCCAGCAGCATCGCCAGCGCCTCTTCCGCGAAGCGGATGGCGGCGTCACGCCCGCGGGTCTGCAATTCGGCGGCGAAGAGCGGAACGAAGGCGACGCCGAAGGCGCCCTCCGCGAACAGGCGGCGGAACAGGTTGGGCAACTTCAGCGCGACGAAGAAGGCGTCGGCGACCGGCCCGGCGCCGAGCACGGCCGCGGTCAGGATGTCGCGTGCGAAGCCGGCCAGCCGGCTCAGCAGGGTCAGGCCGCCGACTGTGGCGATGGCGCGTGCGAAATTCATCGCGGCGGTATAGCCGGCCAAGGGAGCGTGGCAAAGCCGGCTTTTCGGCGCAGTGGCTGCGGTGCCCTTGGCGCCGGTCTGCTCGGGTGGAGCAACTGTCCTCCGCTGCCACCTTGCCGGTAACGGCGTTGCGTCGGCATCGGCGTTACGGCATGCTGGCGTCCGCCTGCCGCTGCCGTCCGCGTTTTCGCCAAAGGACGCGGCCGGCGCACGATCCACTGCGTTCGGGGTATACGTGAAGCGGGCGCTCTGGCTTTTTTCCGGTTTCGGCGGGCGACTGGTCCTGCCTGCCCTGGCGGTTGCGCTGGCCATCGCCGCACTGTGGTGGATTCTGCTCGACCGTCTGCATCGGGAAGAGCGGCTGCTCGACCAGACGGCCCATGAGAAGACCGCCGTCGTCGCCCGTCTGGTGGGGGAGCATGCTGTTTCCACCTTCCGCCGGGTAGACGACCTGCTGCTGGACCTGATTGCCAACACCGAGCGCAATCGCGCCATGCGCCTGGATTCCCGCAGGGCCTTCGAAGAGGGGCTGGTGGTGGGCGTCCGCGTCTATGACGCTTCGGGCCTGCTGACCATGGGCGGGGGCAGGGCCACCTTCCAGGGTTCCATCGTCGATCGCGACGAGTTCCGCATCGCCCGTGACAGCGCGCCGCGCGGGCTGGTGATCGGCATTCCCTATGCCTCGTCGGAGACGCATGACCTGATCATCCCGGTGTCGCGCCGGCTGGAGAACGCCGACGGCACCTTCGCCGGCATCGCCATCGCCGATATCCCGGTCGAATCCTTCGTCCGCTATTACCGCGTGCTCGGCCTGCCGCCGGACGGTGCGGCGGCGCTGCTGCGCTCCGACGGCGTGATCATCGCCCGCGATGCCGGAATGAACGCGGCATCGAGCCGTGACTCAGCCAACAGTGAGCTTTGGCAGGCGATCAGGCAACATCCCGTCGGCCATATGCGCATAACCAGCCCGATCGACGGCGTGGAGCGGATCACCGCCTTCCGGTCGGCTCCCGATTATCCGGTGATCGCGGTTGTCGGCGAATCGGTGGAGACGGTGTTCGGTCCCTGGCGCGACAATGCCCGCCTTTATATCGGCTGGGCGGTCGCCACCACGGTGGTGATCCTGCTGTTCGTCATCGCCTTCATCGTCGAACTGCAATGGCGTCGCCACACCGACCGGGCGCTGCGGGTGCGCAACCGGGCGCTGGCCTGGAGCAACGACGGCATCATGATCGCCGACGCCACCCAGCCGGGGATGCCCATCGTCTATGTCAATCCGGCGCTGGAAGAACTGCTGGGCGCGCCGATTTCGGCCCTGATGGGCAGCGGCGCCCTGACCGCGCTGGAACGGGCGACGAACGACCGGGCGGCCCTGCAGCCGTTGCGCGACGCCATCGTGGTGGGCCGGGACGCGCGGGTGGAACTGACCCGTCCCGGCCTTGCCGAGGACGGGGCGGATCCGCAAGGGCCGCGCTGCCTGGAACTGAGCGCGTCGCCGGTGCGCGATCACGACAACCGTCTGGTCAGCCTGATCGCCACGGTCCGCGACATCTCCGAGCACAAGCGGGCGCAGGCGGCGCTGACGGAAGCCCGGCGGGAGGCCGACGTTGCGAATGTTGCGAAGTCGAAGTTCCTGGCGGCGGCCAGCCACGATCTGCGCCAGCCGGTGCAGTCGCTGATGCTGCTGATGGAGGTGCTGTCCACCCGCGTCAGCGACGGCATGACCCGCAATGTCCTGGGCACCATGGATCGGGCGCTGGGCGCGTTGAAGATGTTGCTGGACGGGCTGCTCGACGTCTCCCGGCTGGAGGCCGGGGCGGTGATTCCGGAGGTGGAGGTCTTTCCGCTGCAGGAGGTGATGGACCGCGTGGCCGCCAACAGCCGCTCCGTCGCCGTCCAGAAGGGGCTGATCCTGCACATCGTGCCGTGCAGCGTCCATGTCCGCAGCGATCCGATGCTGTTGGGCCGTATCCTGCAGAATCTGGTGGAGAACGCGCTGCGCTACACCGACAGGGGGCGCATCCTGATCGGCTGCCGCCGCCGGGGCGGCATGCTGCGGATCGAGGTGTGGGACACCGGCATCGGCATCCCCGCAGACCAGCAGGAGGACATCTTCCAGGAGTTCGTGCAGGTCGGCAATCCCAGCCGCAACCGCGACCGGGGCCTCGGGCTCGGTCTGGCGGTGGTGCGGCGGCTGTCGGCGATGCTCGACCATCAGGTCACGGTGCGGTCCACCCCCGGCGAGGGATCGGTCTTCACCGTGGATCTGCCGATCGCCGACGCGCCGGCGGCCAAGGCCGTGCCCGCTCCGCTGACGCCCCTGCCGGCCTTCGCCACCACGGTGCTGGTGATCGAGGACGACGGAATCGTGCGCGAAGGGCTGCGCGCCATGCTGGAGGAGTGGGGCTATATCGTCCTGGCGGCCGAATCCTGCAGCGAGGCGCTCGACCTTGCCAATCGTGGGCCGGCTCCCGACCTGATCGTCGCCGATTACCGACTGCGCGACGGCCGTACCGGGACCGAGGCGATCCGCGAGGTCCGGCTGGCGCTTGGCCGGATCCTGCCCGGCATCCTGGTCACCGGCGACACCGCTCCCGCCCGCGCGCAGGAAGCGGAGGCCGGCAATTTCCGCGTCATGCACAAGCCGGTGATCGCCTCCGACCTGCGGCGCGCGGTGGCCGAGGCGCTGGAGCCGCTTCTGCGCGAACGCCAGACGGTCGCCTGAACCGGTCGCCTGAAGCGGCCCCGTGGGCCGTCAGGGAATCAGGCTGTTCAGGTCGAAATCCTGCGCGAAGGCGATCATGGCGCCGCAGGCGCTGGCCGACCCGACCCGCAGCACGCCTTCGCCGACCACGGTCGGGAACTTGCTCTTTTGCAAAGCCTGCTGGGTCTTGACCGGATCGGTGACGTGCAGCACGAAGCCGGCGAAGAAGGGCAGGGTGGCGGTAGCGAAGGCCCGGTCGGCAGTCCAGGCCCAATTCAGGCGATCCGGCGTGGCGACCAGCACCGGGACCTGACCGTCGCCGCGCTGCGCCGGTTCCACCACCCGCGCGGAACCGCGGTCGGTGACGGTGCCGCCCAGCAGCTTCGCATAGGTCGCGGCGACCGCGTCGGGATCGGCGGCGGCGATCACCAGCGCTTCCAGCCCGGTGGCGCCGTTGGCATGCTCCATCTGGTCAGGACGCCAAACCAGATCGGGCGTGTGGTGCTGGCACAGGAAGACGCGGCCGGCCGGGGTGGCGGCCGGGTCGATCTGGGTGATGGTGAAATTGGCGTCGCGGCTGCCGCCGGGCAGGTCCACCGGGCGGCCGAAATCGACGGGTTCCGAAACCGGAAATCCGGCGGCGGTCAGGGGACCGGCTGCGGCGCGGGCGTCCGGCGACTTCAGCGCAACGGCGGCGATGCCCTCGCGCTGGCGCAGGAAGGCGGCGTAATGGGCATTGGCCGGCCGCTGTTCCTCAATGCCCAGCAATTCCAGATAGGTGCCGGTCGGGAACAGGATGGTGTGGTTGGCCGACTTCAGTTGGGTGTGGTGGCCGCGCGGCGTCACGGTGAAGCCGAGCCGGGTATAGGCGTCGCGCGCCGCGTCCAGGTCGCGGGTGGCGATGACCAGATGGTCCAGTCCGGTGATGCCGTCGATGCTCATGGCGTCCTGCCGCTGTCGGGTTGCTGTGCCGCCAGCGATAGAACAGCCGGCCCGCCGCGGCAAGCGCGAAGCGGCCGGACCTCTCCCTACCCGGAGGCCCGGCCTGATCGTCACAGCGCCTGCTGCAACTCCGGCAGGGCCTTGAACAGATCGGCGACGAGGCCGTAGTCGGCGACCTGGAAGATCGGCGCCT